>NZ_RCBY01000049.1 GCF_003838195.1 Okeania hirsuta | reverse complement strand
TGTAGCCATTCCCCCTTTTTTTCTATAGTTAGGAATCCTTGGTCTGTGTTCGATTGTACCTTCATTATAGGCTTTTATTAGACCATAATAAGAGCGAAATGATTCCGCTACAGTTCTCAATATTTGTTGTGCTGCTTGAGAATGTAAAACTTTATAGTGATTGTTCTTTTTGTATACCTTTTCTAAGTCATACTTGCCAATGCCTTTTTGAGACTTAAAATATAGTTGCCTGGCATAATATATTCCCATGTTAGTTAGCTTGTGAGACTGTTCGCACAAGAATTTTAAGATAGCAATTAATTCAGGATTTTTACCTGCTAAAACTTGCTGACAAGAGTACATTTGAAACAGGCGGACCGAAAACTTATTGTTGATCATAGTAACAGAGGGCTACTTTAGTTGTCTAGTCTAAATAACTCCCTTGTTTTCATCCCCACGGTTCAAACACGGGGCCTTCAACGTGGCTTTTCGGTCAAATAAAATACATCGGATTAAAATCCGACTCCTCGCCTTTCATCCATCGCTTAAAAGACGATGGCTTTCATGCTCCCGTGTTATTTAGGTAAATGAGGTACACTTCTTAAATTTGATCAACCCCCAGAATTTTAAAATTGGTTGACAAATTGTTGTTACTGTACCTCATCAACCTGAAATGACCTGCATTATATTAACCAGCTTTTAAATCTTCAGAGGGAAAATTCAAAAAGCCGTTCTCTAAATTTTAATTGCTACAAAATTATCTTAGCTAAAGATAGCATTAATTAAAACATCAGTTAAATTCATCTTTTTCAAATCGTCAATAGTCACAGTATTACAAATATCAAACCTGGCACCTATTGTTTGTAATTCATTATCTAATAATTGAAAAAACTTTGTTACTTCAGGCTTATTTCCTACCTGAATAAGTGAAATACCCAATTCTTCATCTTGTTGCAAATTATTAGCCGCAAAAATTATAATATCCTTGACTCGCTCAGGGTCTTCTATCTCACCTACCGTAACAACTAAGATAGTTTCCCCATTTGGCTTTGCTGTATTTAAAGCACGTCGCTCAAAATAATTATCAATAGCATCCTTAAGAGCATCTGCTAAATTAGTTTTGCCCGAAGGTTGATTTTCCAGGAAGATATGAGCTAAGTCCGTGGATGTCACCTGGTCATATCGTTTAAAATAGTCTGAAAATAGGTAAACTGTTAGTCCATCTAAATCTAGCTTCTCACATTCACTTGCTAATTTGATTACCGACTCTTGCATTAGTTCCCAAGGACTTTTGTCTATGGCAGAGTCAGATAGATACATATCTTTGCTTTTATCGATGATTAAGGTGTAATCACGCTGTTGTATAGCAGCACCACCTTCAAGTAACGGGTCCATAATATTGGTCTCCATTATCTTCTCTTACTAAATTGTTAATAGCACCAAAATTTGTTTGTGCTGACTTAATTTTCTACTGCCTGCGGAAAATATTTTTATCCATCTGTAGAAACTTCTAAGTTGTGATGAGATTATAATTATAATTTTGATTTGTCAGTAAAAATTTAGAAATTCACTAGCTAAATATTGTATCGTCTTGTTGATAGCTGCAGATCTTTTCAATTAAGCAGAAATTTTAGATAGAAGCAAACTTTCATTTACATAAGCTTTGGGAAAAAGTCTCTTCTCCGGAAAAACACCCAATTAAGTTGAAATCAAGTAATAGTTGTTTGTTTTTAGAGCTTTTATGACAAATTATTATGGAACTAACTGACTTTTTAGTAAGTCTATTGATTTTAGTTAAATACTGTAAATTTGTATTATCTGTGACTAATCAGACAAAATGGTACAAATCAAGTCCATTTTAGTGATGATAGATTAATTAGAGATAGACAGATTAAGTTCAACTAATACTAAATTTTGCAATTCTACTGTTATATGTAGCCAAGTAGCAGAATAAAATTAAAACTTAAACTTTTATTTGATCCTGTAGTTCTAGTCATAGTTCTCAAGTGACTGGTTTCCCAACTAATAATCACAAGTAAATCTAGCAATAATAAATGCGTATTAACCATGAAATTAAACTCTAAAAATCATAAACAAAATCCAAATGAACGAGTTGATCATAAATCACCTCATCCTTTTTTACTAGCATTAATTTTGACTGGAATATTAGCTGCTGAAGCATATCCCAATCTTACTGAAACAGCAATTGCTGCTGTAAAAGAGCTTCAATCTCAACAATTAGAAACAAATACCAAAACTAATTCTACAGCTAATAAATTTGCTAACCTTATCAAGTCTGCAACAGAGATTAAAATCGACAACCAGACAGAAATATCTCAACCATTTTCTCTAAAAAATAAATCTATCAATCAGATACTTGCTGTTAGCGAACCTTCCATTAATCAAAATTTTGATGATCTAAAAAAAATCAGTAAACCCACCCTAGATAAAGTGGAAAAAATTGCCGATCGTGACGAAATAATACCTAATAATATAGTTGATGCTGTTCGCGAAGATTTAAGTAATCAAACGGGTATTTTGCCTAAAAATATCAAAGTTACTCAAGTCAGTCAAGAAATTTGGCCTAATACTTGCTTGGGACTTGCAAATAGTGATGAACTTTGTGGGCAAAGATTAGTAGAAGGTTGGTATATTATCTTGTCTGATGGTAATGAGACCTGGTCTTATCGTACAGATAATAAGGGTAAATCAATCAGAGTAGAAGCAAAAAATTAAATATAGTTATCATAAATCCCCTATATAATTACCAAATACTTTAAAAAGGATAAATGAAGATTCCATAAATGTATTGTATTACACTACGTTTTGATACATCAAATGAAATATTTGACAATTGTGGAGCAATAGCTAAGTTTGGTATTATGAAAATCTATCGACAACTATAGCTAGGTTTAGTAGGTGAAGGAAAACCTTCAAACAGACTTTAGTCTATCTTAAAAATGATATGGTTTTAAGAACTGAAGTTTTAATTTGAACAAAAAGGAAATATTTGGAGTATTTAGATATTCTTGTTTCAACAGACTTACTCTATCAGGAGTAGTTTATGATTAATTTATCTAGTTTCAGTCCATACAAATAAGAATTGTTAAAAGCATTGATAACGGTAAAAAAGTAAACTCAAAACTGCTATTATTTAAAGTTGAATTTCACAGCTAAGTAGAACATGGTAAATTTTGGGCGCTATGTATCAAATTGTAAATTAGCTCAAAAGTTTATATTCATTTTCTTTAGGGTTTTTTTTGATTAAAAATGCAACGTCTTTTTTTTAGCCTGCTCTACTTAAGCTAAGTAGTTATTGAATATTAACATGGAGTTAAGCGGACTCGAACCGCTGGCCCCCTCAATGCCATTGAGGTGCTCTACCAACTGAGCTATAACCCCTAATCACTAATATTTTAGCCTTTTCTAGACTAACTACTTTTTCCAATTTAGTAATCTGATTATACCATGACTTCTAGATTTTACAGACACTTTATCAAAAATACTTCTTTTAAATTAATTTGTATATAATAATCTTTTATATTGTCGTATAAAAATAAGCAGTTGGCCAATAAATAATGTCTAGTGGTATTTGTATGGCATTTAGACATCTCCAGAAAAGAGGCAGTAGGCAGTAGGCAGTAGGGAGAAAGAATTGATAATTTATGTGTGATAATTGATTTGATTTTGGATTTTTACCAGATGTCTATTTACATATCTTGGTTGTACCTATAGATGGCCACCTCTAATAGTTTCGCTATATTTAACAAGAAAAGGAATTAATTTTTACACTTCTTTAGATTGTGACTAAAGAGGTAAAATATTCTCTCTGTATGTGTTAAGCATGAGTTATCTTGATCATTTTTACTTCTTTAGTATCGAATAGATTAACGAAACAATGGGTATATTATTAACATGACTTACCCAAAGACACTATATATAGCCCATACCAATTTAGGCGATTGCTGACACAAAGCTCCGCTAACACTATAATCTTTTCAGGATAAACTTCTACTCAACAAGGTTCGCAGAAAAATGGACGTAACAGGACTCGAACCTGTGACCCCTACCATGTCAAGGTAGTGCTCTAACCAACTGAGCTATACGTCCAAACTATGCTTTAGTATACCAATTCTAGAGCAAAAGTCTAAATTTTATGAGAAATATATAAATAATAACTATTTTTTATATATAAAAAATAAGTATATCTTATAAAGATACCTTTTACCCCAGCAGGGGTATTGTCATAGATACTGAACTACCCCACTGTAACCTACGCTGTGGGGAAATTTTCTGACTTCAGAGGGGACTGCGTAAGTTTGTTCTTACCTCCACTTTTTTCGCTATACTAGCCTTACCTAAAATATCAATTTTTTTTGAAATATCACAGATATAAAAAATATGAACAAAACTGTAAAAATACTGCTGAGAGATTTCAAGAAGGCCGTACCACTATTTCTCCAGACTAATTTTATTTTCTTGATTACTTATGTAGCAGCTTTGAAAATGAAATTACATTATGAAGATGCTACTCCCGCTGCTTTAATTGGAGCTAGTAATCATTTTGAAGTAGCGATCGCCACTTCAGTTACTCTATTTGGTTTGAATTCTGGGGCAGCTTTAGCAACAGTAGTGGGAGTATTAATAGAAGTACCAGTAATGTTGATGTTGGTATAGTTTTGCAAACGCACAGCTTTTTGGTTTCCTCACGAACCAGAGAAGGCAACTTTATTAGATTCTCCTTGTTGTGCGACTCCATTTGTTGGAGATTAGGGGAAGGGGAGTGGGGGAGTAGGGTAGAAAATTTCACTGAAGTTAGAAGTCAGAAGTCAGAAGTCAGAAGTTAGATTTGATCTACTAAAAACTTTGATAAGACCATAGTTTGGGGCAATTATTTGACATTTAAAGGAGCGAAACTATTTATAACATCCCTATCAGTCTTCTGTAGCGAAAGCTTATCAGGAATTTAATGAAGATGGGACAATGAAAGATTCAGCTTATCGCGATCGCGTTGTTGATGTTATGGAGGAATTATGCAAGTTTACATTATTGTTGCGAGATAAGGTTGATTATTTGACAGACCGCTATAGTGAGCGTAAAGAAAAGGAAAGAAATTAACTATGGAAGAAAAAACAACTCAACCGATAGCAGAAAATTTGTGGTGGGTGATTCCACAGAAACTGGCAGGAGTTCGCAAACCATTGCCAGAAGAGTTGCCAGAATTACAGAAACTAGGTATCGGTGCAATAGTCTCTTTGATGGATGATCCCTCTAACTTAGAGCTTTACAAACAAGCAAACTTACCTTACTTGTGGTTGCCTACCAAAGGAGGAACTGCACCAAGTCGGGAACAAATTAAACAACTACAGGATTTTATTGATAGTCAAAACAATGGTGTTGTAATTCATTGCAGCAATGGCAAAAGACGAACAGCTACTGCTCTTGCGGGGTATTTGATTATTTCTGGTTCATCTTATGATGAGGCAATGGAAATTATTTCAACTGCAAACCCAGAAATTGATTTACGGGAATCTCAAAGTAGCTTTTTACAGACTTTGGCAAAAAATTAACTTGTTTAAGAGATTAAAAAGCTGGATACTATCATGCCATTTGCTTCTACAGATAGTGTATTATCTAATAATTTGCCTAAGTCCTGAGCTAGTTAAGAAAAAAGAAAATTTGGTGTTGGTGCATTGTAATGGTAGTGCTTTGTAGTTATTTTTATTATGAGACACTACAGTGGGAGCATCTTCCTCCCGTACTATGCTATTCACCATTGCTATGTAAAACTATCGAAAATTTAAAGGAGGAAAAATATGGCAATGCGCATAGGAATAAATGGATTTGGTCGCATGGGAAGGTTGGCACTGCGTGCAGCTTGGGAATGGCCAGAACTAGAGTTTGTTCACATTAATGAAATCAAAGGAGGTACGGCAGCAGCAGCGCATTTACTTAAGTTTGATTCTGTACATGGCAGGTGGTCGCCGGAAGTAGAAGCAGCAGACGAACAGGTAATAATTGATGGTAAACCTCTCAGTTTCAGTGAATATTCCCAACCAGGTGAAGTACCTTGGGACAAATTTGGTGTTGATATTGTGTTGGAATGTTCTGGCAAGTTTAGGACTCCAAGCACTCTCGAACCTTACTTTCAGAATGGTGTCAAAAAGGTAATTGTGGCAGCACCAGTTAAAGAAGAAGCTTTAAATGTAGTCATGGGTGTTAACGATAATCTGTATGAACCTGAAAAACATCACTTACTCACGGCAGCTTCTTGTACTACCAACTGTTTAGCTCCAGTGGTAAAGGTGATTCACGAAGGATTGGGAATTAAACATGGAGTTATTACTACTATCCATGATAATACTAATACTCAAGTTATTGTTGATGCACCTCATAAAGATTTGCGTCGTGCCAGAGCTACAAGTCTTTCACTGATTCCGACTACAACTGGTTCGGCAACAGCGATCGCATTAATTTACCCAGAACTTAAGGGTAAGTTGAATGGTTTAGCGGTGCGGGTTCCTTTGTTGAATGCTTCTTTGACAGATTGTGTGTTTGAAGTAGTTCGTCCTACTTCGGTAGCAGAAATTAACAGTTTATTGAAAGCTGCATCTGAACAACCACCGCTGAAAGGAATTTTAGGTTATGAAGAACGTCCTTTAGTTTCCGTTGACTATAAAGATGACCCCCGCTCTTCTATTATTGATGCTCTTTCAACAATGGTAGTAGATGAAACTCAAGTGAAAATTTTGGCTTGGTATGACAATGAATGGGGTTATGCTAACCGTATGGCAGAGTTAGCTCGAAAAGTTGCTCTGAGTTTGAAATAGTTATTGTAATATTACAGTAAATAGGCAATAGTAGGGAAGGGAGCAAGATGCTCCCACTATTGTTCTTCTTGGAAAGCTGCTACAACTAGAAAAAAGATTTCCTAAACTTAATAAATGGGAAAATAAATCAAATAAAAATGAGAAAAATATGACTGATGTTTCTATTACAATGAAAGATATTTTTAAGCAGAGATAAATTCCAATTATAGATAATTTCCTTGCTACTGATAATTTGTTTGAAAATTTAGAAAGAGATGAAATGGTTGAAGTTATATTCGATACTTTTATGAGAAATTGTTCTCTAGAAGAATTACAATAAATGACTGAGGAAATAATTAGTTCTAAAATCAGACGTATATTGGGGGACAAGTATTATATGAATTAATAAGTGATTTAACTCCTGAATAATAAATAGAAGAGTTTGATGCAGCAATGCGAGATATAAGGAAAATGTGAATTGAATATTTATTAGATACAAATATTTTAACTGCTATTCTTAAAAAAGATTCTAGACTTGATATTCGGCTGAATAATTTTAATTATAGAAAAGAAAAACTTTTTATCAGTTGTATTACCTATTTTGAAAGTAAGGGAGTTTTATTAGCAGTTAATCCCCAAAAAAGTTAGCTATTTTGGAGGATTTGTGTAATAGTGATATCAATATTTTGTTTTTAGACAAGATAGAGATAATTAATATCACCTCTGGCATTTATGCAAATTTAAGGAAAAAATGAACACCCATACAATTTCCCGATATTTTGATTGCTACTACAGCAATTTATCATAATCTAGTGTTAGTTTCTAATGATTCTGATATGTTAAGAATTGAAGGTTTAATTTTAGCAAATTGGTTACAATAGTTTAAATTAATTAAAATCATGGCTTCTACCACAAGTTCTAGTATAAAAAATTATGCCCTAGTCACTCTTGCTTACTGGGGTTTCACCATTACTGATGGTGCTTTACGAATGTTAGTGCTACTCTACTTCTACAAAATTGGTTACTCTCCCCTAGAAATAGCCTTTTTGTTCTTATTTTATGAAGTTTTTGGCATCTTTACTAATTTTTTTGGTGGTTGGATCGGTTCACAGTTTGGATTAAGAGTAACTCTTTACAGCGGTCTTGCTCTGCAGGTTTTCGCCCTAATTATGCTTTCATGGGTAAACCCAAGTTGGGCACAATGGTTGGCTGTATCTTATGTGATGGTAGCACAAGCATTTTCGGGAATAGCTAAAGACTTAACGAAAATGAGTTCTAAAAGTGCGATTAAGTTAGTTGTGCCTGAAGATGCTGAATCATCTCTATTTAAGTGGGTGGCAGTATTAACTGGTTCCAAGAATGCTCTGAAAGGAGTTGGTTTTTTTGTCGGTAGTGCGCTACTGACATTATTTGGATTTGTCAATGCTCTGTGGATAATGGCAGGCGGATTATTTTTAATTCTGTTCACCAGCATAATGTTGCCAGAAGACATGGGCAAAATTAAGCAGAAAGTGAACTTTAAAGAACTTTTTTCTAAAAGTCAGGAAATTAATATTCTTTCTGCTGCCCGTTTCTTTTTATTTGGTTCGCGAGATGTTTGGTTTGTAGTAGGATTACCTGTTTTTCTGCAAGGTACTTTGGGTTGGTCGTTTTATGAAGTTGGTGGATTTATGGCTTCTTGGGTTATTGGTTATGGTATTATTCAATCTTTAGCACCGACACTTATACAAAAATTTGGTTCTGGTGAGCCACCACAATCAAAAACTATTCAATTTTGGACGTTTACATTAACTGGTATTCCCGGCGCGATCGCTATTGCGTTACAATCAGGTTTACCTGCTAATTGGGTTATTGTTAGTGGACTGATGCTGTTTGGTGTAGTGTTTGCTTTTAACTCTGCGGTTCATTCCTACCTGGTATTGGCATTTACAGATGATGACAAAGTAGCTTTAAATGTTGGCTTCTATTATATGGCTAATTCTGGTGGTCGTCTTGCAGGTACAGTTTTATCTGGGTTGGTTTATCAGATATTTGGTTTAGTTGGTTGTCTGTGGGTATCAATGTCGTTTGTATTAGCAGCAGGTTTAATTTCCCTGAAGTTACCCGATCCTCAACCGAGTCAAGCTATTGCTTGGAAAGCTGGTGGAGGCGATTAAGAACGTAGGGGCGGGTTCCACACCAAATTCATCGGCATTAACATTAAATTAAATAAACCCGCCCCCATTCCGCGTTCAATCAATATCAACATACACCCAAAATCTGGTTGAAAGCAGGGCGGGTTTAGAGAAATCAATCAGTTATAACAATATTTTTGGTGAAACCCGCCCCTACAAACCCCACTGATAACTGATAACTGAAAAAAACCGCCCCTACCACTCCACAGAATAATTGGGAAAACGGTTCGCTTTAATAAAATGTATCGCTGTCTGTGCAATTTCTGGAATTTCTATCAAGACAATCTTTTCTATCAAAAATGGTAAGGGTATTTGTCCGGGAGATACCTTGCTTTTGGGAACTTTGCTCAATATTCTCTTGCCCCAATCATTTTTCTTGGTTGTTTTTTTCCTGGGTGTGTAACGGCGACAGAAACCTTTGTATTTGTCAGCGCATTCTTCTAAAATTAATTGAGGCATTTAAGTCTCGGTCTATTGATAGACCGCATTCTGGGCAGTCATAAGTTCTGATATTCAAAGGCATATCCTGTACATGACCACAACTAGAGCAAGTTTTAGATGATGGAAAAAATCTGTCTACTACTACTAATTCACAGTCGTACCATTGACACTTGTATTCAAGCTGTCTTCTAAACTCATAAAATCACTATCTGCTAATTGATTTAGCTAGTTTATGGTTGGCTAACATACCAGACACATTCAAATCTTCAATGACAACACAGCCGTGGTTCTTAGTTAAGTAAGTTGTCAGTTTATGAAGTGCATCTTTGCGGATATTAGCTACTCGTCTATGCTGCTTGGCTAACTTGATTACAGCTTTGTACCAATTATTTGAATACTTGACTTTTCTACTAACTTGACGTTGCAGCTTAGTCAGTTTTTTCTCAGCTTTTCCATAAGGTTTGATACTAGGAAACACCTTGCCATCGCTTAAAGTAGCTAAGGTTTTTACACCTAAATCTACACCGATAACATCAGTTTTTTTGGGTATGGTGTGAGGATGAAATTCAAAGCTAAAGCTAATATACCAATCTCCTGCTTGCCTGCTAATAGTTATTTTTTTAACTGTTGCCTCAATAGGTTCATAAGTTTTAACTATACCAATAAAAGGTAATTTGTGACTCCATCCGTTTAGTTCTATTGGTTTTCCACAATTATCTATTGTGTTTGCGTAGCATTCCGTAGGAAATGAATCAGACTTACCTTTCTTCTTAAATCTTGGATATTTACCTAACCCTTGAAAAAACCTCTTAAATGCTTCACCCAAGTTAATAAAAGCATATTGATAAACTTTAGATGATAAGTCTTTCATCCAAGGATAAAGAGGTTTTGTGTGATTGGTAAACACTTCTCTGAGTTTACGAGTATTAGGCTTGTAACCATCAATGTATGCAGCATTCCACAAACTTAAACCCCAGTTATAGCACCATCGAGAGTAGCCCGCGTGTTGAGCCATCAGAGTTTTCTGCTTATTATTTAATTTGAGTTTGGTTCTAATGGATTTCATGTACGAGTTAGCGCAGCCTATCTAAAAGTATGCTTTTTAACGTATTGTATCGTTATTCTTTGATTAAGTCAATGCTCCTCCCACACTCCCCACAACCACAAATTCATCCCGCACTCTATGCAACGCCTAAATTTCAGAACCTCTCGCTTCTTCAACTTGAACGGTATCAGGTGTTAAATGTCGCCATCTAAACCTTTGGGAAAATTGATTTGATTTCCCTTCCATAACATCCGCTGTAATTTCTCCTAATAAAGGTGCCATTTTAAATCCATGCCCACTGCCACCACTACTCACAGAAAGACCTTTAATTTCTGGATGGTTATCTATCCAGAAGTGTCCGTCAAGGGTATCAGTATATAAACATCTACGAGTATACACCAAAGGTGCATCTACCAATTCGGGGAAAGTCATTTTCAGAAAAGACCGCATCTTCTCTACCTCATCATCCTTTATTCGGCGATCGCTATTTTCGGGATGAAGAGGTACACCACTAGAATGTTTAGCTATTTTGACAACACCATATCTAGGCAAAAAAGGAAAACCATACCAACCAGAATTAGAAATATCGGCTGCAAAAACGCTCAAATATGGCGACGAAAAGTATTTAGGATTTTGAGGTTTTAACCAAAAAACAGGATGGCCAGTCGTTTTCATGTAAGGTTGTAGTTCTGGCAAAAGATAGGGAGTATTCGCACCTGCTGCTACTAGCGCATGACCACATTGAAAAGTATTTCCCTCTCTAGTTTTGACTCCTTGTAGCTTCCCGTTTTCTACAATCAAACTTTCTGCGGTTTGCCCTTGGTAAATTTCAACACCTAAAGAACAAGCATACTCAGTTAGTTTTTCTACTACCAGTGAAGATTCTACATAACCTCCTTTGGGATTAAAATTAGCATCTATGTAGACCGAGGTATTCACAACTGGAAAACGTTCTTTAATACTTTCAGCATTCATTCTGTCTGGAGAATAACCACTTTCGATGAGATTTTGGTAACTAAATTTTTCAAAGCTGTGGCGATCGCTTTCTATTTTATCTTTACACAGCATTAAAAAACCTACTTCGTGATATAATTCTTCCGCAAAAAAATCATTCCATTCTTTCCAGCGGTCAATACATATTTCTGCCATGCGGAAATATTCTTTATCAGTACCATATTCCATACGAACAACTTTAGTAATATCAGTAGAAGCTGCTAGATGATGGGGAATGGTATCTGGGTTAATAACTGCCACTTTATATTTTCTTTTGGCTAATTCTACAACAGCAGTAATACCAAAGATGCCGCTACCTACAATTAGAAAATCATATTTTGTATTGGGATTTTTCATTAGACATCTCCAGAAAAGAGGGAACAGGGAACAGGGAACAGGGAACAGGGAACCCACCCCTCGCCCCTCCCAGGAGGGGAGTAATTGATTATTTATGGATAAGAATTGATTTTATTTTGGATTTTTGGAATTTTTGTAGACTTTTTCCTGCGTCATACTTACCTGGAGTTTTGTGAGACTTAAAATATAATTGTCTGCCATAATATATTCCCATGTTAGTGAGCTTGTGAGACTGTTCACATAAGAATTTTAAGATAGCAATTAATTCGGGATTTTTACTTACTAAAACTTGCGGACAAGAGTAAATTGGAAACCGGCGGTGCGAAAACTTATTATTGATCATAGTAACAAAGGACAACTAAAGTTGTCTAGTCCAAACAACTCCCTTGTTTTCATGTCCCGGTTCAAACACGGGGAGCTTCAACGTTGCTTTGAGGTAAAATAAAATATTCGGATTAAAATCCGACTCCTCACCTTTGATCCATCGCTTAAAAGACTATGGCTTTCATGCTCCCGTGTTATTTAGGTGATTTTGTATCCGCTCAGTAAATTGGGGGTAAATAACAGCTTGACAAGAACTATGATTATTTAGAGAAAATCATAGATTTATGTAGATAATCGTAGGTTTCTAAGAATGGATACCAAAAGACGTAGTGCCATAGACAATTGTTTTAAAATGTTTTAATTATTCTCGACTTCCAAAATATTAGTTTGTGTACTATATTAACTTGGACTGGTTAAATAAAAATTATCCAAACAGCTTAAAATCAAGCCAAAAAAATCTATGGTGAATCTCTCTTTAGAAACAATCAGGGCAAAATTTAGGAGAATATTAATATATGGTATTGGAGTTAAACTTCTTGGATATTATGAAAAGTTAATTCCTAAATATTCCTTGATTGGCGATACAGCATTTTTTGACTCTAAACAATTTGACTGGACCACTGAGGTAGAAGCAAATTGGGTATTGATTCGCAAAGAATTAGATGAACTCCTAAAATACAGAGATAATTTACCAAATTTCCAAGACATTTCTCCAGACCAAGCTGATTATACTAGCCCTGATGATTTGTGGAAAACATATTTTATGTATGGGTATGGTATTAAATCAGAAAAAAATTGTCAAAGATGCCCAGAAACAACTCGTTTAATCGAAAAAATTCCGGGGATGAAAACAGCATTCTTTTCAATTTTATTACCTGGTAAACATATTCCCGAACATCGAGGTCCCTACAAAGGAGTTATTCGTTATTTATTGGCATTAAAAGTACCTGAACCAAAAGAAAAATGTCGCATTCGAGTTGGTAATGAAACCCGTCATTGGGAAGAAGGAAAAAGTATGATGTTTGATGATTCTTTTCCCCATGAAGCTTGGAATGAAACTGATGGTGTCCGTGTAGTTTTATTCTTAGACATAATGAGACCAATGCGTTTTCCTCTTTCAGTTTTTAATGAATTATTTATGAAGCTAATTGCAATTTCTCCCTATATTCAAGATGCTAATATTAATCAGAAACATTGGGCAGACCGTTTAGAAAAATTGTTTGCACAGGAACGTGAAAAAGAGAAAGTTTAAAGTTGAAGAAGGCAGAAGGCAAAAGGCAGAAGGCATAAGGAAAAATTGCTTATGGATAGTCTTCCACAGGGCACTCCGTGTCTACAAACCCTAAACAATTTTAAGCACCCCCGTTGACGGTGGGGTATTAAACCCGCAAAAGAAAAGATAATTATGGAGTTTTGTTCAGAAATCCAGTGAGCAAAAATGGTGACAAAAATAGTTGCCAATTATCCTTTATATCTATTTGGTAAAAATCTAGTGGCTAAACTATAAATACAGTCATAAATTCATTGAAATTATCTCTCAGTAATTCTGATAAAGCCAAATAAAAACCAGAAAAAACTTGAGAATAAACTATCCTTGCTGCATTTTGTTTGAGGGAGACATACTTATACCATTTCTCCATGAAGTTGCACTTAATATCAAGATTAGAATAGTCAGCTTAATTAGGTCTGAGCAACAATTATTAAGCACATTGTTACAGAGAAATGGTATTACCATCGGTTAAACTAAACCAGTCAAACTGACCAGGATAAATTTGCCCAACTATTCTGTTACGATGGTAAGAATTTTTCTTGTCTCCCAAATCAATAATAGCCATAATAGCTATAATTTTTCCTCTATAATCATTATTGATTAATTCCCTTAGTTAGATTCTAAACTTGATGGTATTTTTTAAAATTTAGAGGTTAAGTAAGGCAATCGCTATTTTTTTTGCTAGAGGTAAACTTGAAATTTTTAGCTTTTTTATATTGATAATATTTACTCCCCTTTTTGTTCTACATATAAAGTGTTTTGTATCTCAAATAACAAAAAATTAATGATAAATTATTCATATATTTTAGGTAACTTATACTTAAGTTTATTTAATCAAAAACAAAACTCAAAAAATATATTTGGAGAGAGTAGTGGGTTACGATTTTGACGCAATAATTATTGGCAGTGGTGCAGGGGGAGGAACAATTGCCCATACTCTAGCAAAAGCTGGTAAACGAGTTCTCCTTGTGGAACGTGGTCCTAGATTTAGTGATGTTGAAGCCTTTCAAGATGAGCAACGAATGCTGATTGATAAAGAAGCTTTTGATGATCGCCAAATTCAAGTAAATGGACGTAGCGCCCAACTTCACATCGCAGGAATATTAGGTGGTGGTACATCCCTATATGGTGGGGTACTCATGCGCCCAAGTCCATACGATTTCCATCCAGGTAAATTTTATGACCAATGGTTACCCCGTCATCTATGGGATTGGCCGATCGCCTATGATGATATGGCTCCTTACTTCGACCAGGCAGAAATTTTATTCGGTGTCGCCGGGGATAAACCACACAAAATGCTGAATATTGGTACGCCAAGTCATGGTTATCCGGCCACAGTTCCACCTCTCGAACCAATTAACCAACAATTAGAAAAAGGTATTAAAGCTGCGGGACTAACTCCATTTCATCTTGCCTTCGGTATAAACTTCGATACTTGTCTACGTTGTTCTAAATGTCCTGGTTTCTACTGTCCCAATGAATCTCGTGCTTCTACAGTGATGCGTGCTATTGATCAGGCAATTCTTGATTATAATCTCAAAGTTCAAACCCTAACAGAGGCAGAAAATTTAGTTACTAATACCAGTAAAAAAGTTACTGCTATTCGCCTTCGTTGTCGCAAAACTGGCACAGTTGAGGAACTTACAGCTAAAACTTATATTCTGTCTGCTGGAGCATTGGGTAGTCCAGTTATTCTGATGAAGTCTGGTTTAACAGGGCGTAGCGGACAACTAGGACGGAATTATATGTATCATTGTGGTGCTTTAGCGGCGGGATTATTCAAACAATCTACTGGTGGGGCGGATAAATTTATTAAACAATTAGGGTTTACAGACCTCTATCTTGGTTCCAAAGAATTTCCACATAAATTAGGGTTAGCTCAAACTGTACCTATTCCCGGACTTCTTTCTCTACAAGAAAATTTTCCTGTACCAATACCTCAACCCATCGCTAAATTTCTGTTGAAGCGGATGTTGGCAATAACTGGTATTGTTGAAGATTTACCCCAAGAGGAAAATCGGATAGAAATTGGTCAGGATGGGAAAATTCGTCTGTTCCACAAATTTCATTCCTATGATGTTTTCCGTTCTCGGTATTACATGACTAAGTTAAAACGGGTATTTCGGTCTGCAGGAGCGGTATTATGCTTTGGCGCAATGGGTCATAAAGATGATATTCATACATCCCACCAAGTAGGTACAACTCGCTTTGGCAAAGATCCAAATACATCTGTACTTGACCAAGACTGTCGTTTACATGACCATGAAAATGTTTTTGTTGTAGATGGTGGTTTTATGCCGAATGCTTTGGGTGTTAGTCCCGCTCTGACTATCGCAGCTAATGCTCTGAGAGTAGGGGATATTATGTTGCAAAAAGCGATAATTTAGAATTTAGAATTGAATTTTGAATGGCTTTGTTGCACCAATATTCTGAAGTCCACTACTCAGAGTGTTTTAGGGTCTTTCTTTTCACCTTTTAGTGCATGTTACGTAGGTATACTTTTTATAACTAATAATTCACCTGTATTAAGATCAACTCTGAGGATTTTATCTGCAGTTGGGACGTAGACTCCTAAACCCAATTTATCTAAACTAGGCGATCCGGATATCCACCAACTTCCTTGAACAGCCTTTTGTATAATTACTGAGGCTGGAACATTCAATACTTCCTGAACTTTGTCAAAAGTATATTGGATAATCAAGTCATTTTGCAAATTTACAACTACAATGGCATACTTACTTTTAACATTAATCCACTCATCGAGCATCAGTACTTCTCCTCGCTGTCCTACAACCACATAGCGAGGTCCGTATTCTTGAGGTAACTCTTTTTCCCAAACCAACTCTGAAACTTTGTCTCTCAATTGTACCAATTTACCATATGCTCGCATAGACTTCCAGTTATCCCTCGTTGACACGATGAAGCGAAAGTCTCTTTTTGGTGAAAAAAACTCAGCTTTTAAAGGTGGTAAACGAATTCGATCAACATCGGAAGCATTTTCCACGCTCCTTATAAGCTCTTTTGGTGTAGTATTCTGTTTCTGACTCATCTGAGGTCGATCGGTATATGACCCTCCGGGAACTGCTATCATCAATATTACGAGAGCAACAACCTGGAAAATTGATAGAAAGTTGTTGCTTAACATAGGTATTTCATGCTCTGCTATAACGCCTTTTCATATGAAGGTATAAGCCTCCTAGTCCGATAAGTAATATAGCAATCGTATTCTTTGGCTCGGATACTTGTTCTGGCTCCGGATCGGGGTCGGTGATAGTTCCCGGTGGGATTTGAGGTCCTCCCATAGGCTGGCCGTTGAAGGTCAGAATATTCATTGGCACGATGGAGTTTGCTATTAGATCGTTTTCTATTTCCGCTTGAGAGCCAAAGCCGTCGCTAAAGGTAAACGAGAAAAGAGAACCTATCAAGTCCTCCGGCGTTGCACCAAACTGATCTATACTACTGAAAAGATCGATATCGACCCCAAATCTGAACGAATCGCCCACAGTAAAAGAATTTGGAGTAAAGTTTAGAGTTAGCTCCTGCGTTCCATCAAGAGAATCATTGCCTCCCATAAGCATAATCTCGGCGCTGTTAATACCGTTTAAATTTGAAACCATAAATGGTGAGCCATCGCCACCTGGGAAGACAGAAAATGGAGCATTATCAATCGTATCAAAAAATGTGTTAGTGGGTGCAAGGTCAAGGGTTAGGCTTTCCAGAAAAACCCCCGCAGGCCCATCCTGAAACTCAACAAGGAAAAAATCATCGGAGTCAATTGGTGTCGAACCATTTGTATCTACAATTACTTGAGATGCTTGATTGAGTAGAGGGCTGCTACGAATCTGGGTGATTTGTTCTGGTGTTAGTTGGCTGAGGTCAGCGCCTTCAGGAAAGATGTTAGCTAGACCATCCGGCACTGTTCGATCTGCACCTCTGGTCATCAGATTATTAGCTCCCCCTGCTCCAAAATTATTGTGTTCAAGGCCAAAGTTATGTCCTATTTCATGTGCTAGGGTATCTCTACGTCCATTACCTCCATTAAAGTTTTCGACGGCGGTTCCGTTAATTGCTACTCCGTTTGCATTTAGCCAGGCTTGACCATAGAGGACAAATCCGGGATCTGTTTCTAACTCTTCTACAAACCAAGCATTGATGGTAGTGGGGTTAGGATGTTGACCATTTCCAGGCTGATCGAGAGTAGCTATCCCCGGCGTCTGGAGAAGAGCGGTATTGTCTAGTTGAGTCGTTGGCAAAAATAGAGGAGCTATACCAGCCTGCCTATAAATCTTCTCCACTTCTGCTTCAAAAAGCGGTGTAGGGGCACAGTTAACACCTGCATTATTGCATACTTGGATCGGCTGAATCGTAAAGTACCGATCTATTACCTGAGCTTGGGCGGTTGTGCTGCTGATTGTAGCCCAGACTATATAGGATAGAGTAACTGTAGGAGTTCTCCACCACTTGGAGATTCCCACATTTATTATTTCTTTAGTGTTCATTAACATTTACTTGATTTGGAAAATTTAGTTTTTGCTTCAAAATTGAAATTGAACCTAATGATCCCAGCAATAATAGTCCAAAAAGAAAAGAATTTTCAGGAACTTTTTCATTAGCATCCACCCGTATTTCTTCACCCGGATTTAATTCAATCAGAGAAGATGGAAGGCTAAAACCATCGAGTTCAACAGTTAACTCTTCGGTGGGAATAAACTCACTTACTAATTGTGATTGAACAGTAAACCTTAAATCTTCTTGTTGCAAGTCATTGAAAAAAGCTACTTCACCAGTGCCTTCAAATTCGAGAAAAATGTGTGAAAATACTTGGTCGCTATCATCAAGAAGATTTAATCTAAAAATGCTAAAAAGGTCAGGTGTATCCTCAGTTGCTAAAGGTGCGGTATCCTGAGCTACTAAAAATGTAGTGTCCTCGGAACTACAACTCACTCCTGGAGTCTCACCAAAATAAAACCAACCTGGCATTGCTAATTCAGGAGAGATTGGAGTACTT
Source organism: Okeania hirsuta (assembly GCF_003838195.1). Lineage (GTDB taxonomy): Bacteria > Cyanobacteriota > Cyanobacteriia > Cyanobacteriales > Microcoleaceae > Okeania > Okeania hirsuta. The sequence continues at coordinate 22,508 of NZ_RCBY01000049.1, read as the reverse complement.
GTACCGAGAGTAAAGTTTGTTCTTTCAACCTTTACTCTACCACTTTCATAACAACCGTCTGCCAAAATGTGTATATATTGATTCGGAGCAACTGTCTCCCCTGTTGTACCTTCATAATCAAGAATTACTCGATTTGTATTGTTATTACGGGGAGTTGAATTAGACAAATTAAGTGAAGGTTGTGAAATACCAGGCGGAAATGCATCAGGTCTATTTAACCCAGGCACAGTTCGTATTGTACTTTCATCAATGCTTATCGTAGCTGATTCATTAAGGAGGACTACCTCGAAACCTTGTGCAGTAACATCGGATATATTGGCATAATCAGCATTCAGATGAAAAAAAGTAGCAGCTAGCACTGGAGAAGTGAAAATATCAAAACCAGCAAGGACACTAAGTGCTGCTGTACCAGAGGCCAAGAACTTAGTAAGTTTATAATTATGTTTAATCATATACCTATAAATAATTTTGGAGTTACTCTGCCAAATTTATTGACTCCCTAATAATATTGCTAACAACAAAAATAAAGCAATAGCAAACTAGCATCTTTAAACAAATCTTTATCAAGTAAAAATCTGTAAATATATTAGTTTTTAAAATACTTCTAAATTATAGATAAAACCATAAAAGTTTCCATAACTTAACTAAACAATACTAATTGGATTTGAAAGACTACAAAACAGTCGTTTTTGGGAACAATATTTGTAGTAAATATTTATAAAATTATATTAAAAATAATATTTAGATTGTCAATGGCTGCAAATTTATTTACAAGATAATGTTGAAATTTATGAAGTGTTTAATAAGTAAAACCCGTATAACAAGGGAGAAATGTTGCACTCATAAGTAAAATTTATAGTAGGTTTCCAGAGACACGAAGGCGTGTCTTCACAAAACTTAAGCACTAATTAAAAAATAGGCCGATATTAATACTAATGATGCTAATTTTGGCTCACAAACATTAGATGTCCACCCTGCAAACCAATTCCAGCCCCAGTTCCTTCTGCTGTACCAATACTAAGAGCAGAGAATCAACCTGTAGAGAAAAAAAGCAGTGACATTCCTAGGAGCTTGAAAATTAACCTTACTCTCAGCAACCCCTATAACTTGAAGATAAAGTCGGGGCAAACTGTTCAAGCTGGAGAAATCTTAAGCGATAGAGTTGAGGAGAGGCGATCGCTACTAGAGAAGAAAAAACTCCTAGAAATCTCTATCCAGTAAGTAAGCAGAGAAATACCCTCACCACCAGAACCCAATAGACACAAGCTTGTTGTTGGGTTTCACTTCGTTCTACCCAACCTACAAAGCATCCATTTTTTATTATAAGCATTCAACCGGACTTGATATAACTTCTCAATTTAATTTTCGGCGTTGGTGAATCAAGCTATGAAACCTAAATTTGGCAAAATATAAAATGCTTTTCAGTTAATAGTTAAGCAATAGCCATTAAAGCACAATCATAGCCACGCATCACCAACGCCTAATTTTCCTTTGGTTAAATTTTCTCTGATATTTCAACACCAACTTGTACATTCACTTCAACTGGTTGCTGTTGAGACTGTTTCAATAATTTGCCAGAATTAGTACTTGAAATATCTTCTTGTTTTGAACTCTTCAATTTCAACTTCTCAGCTAATACATCCCGTTGATTAATCAAATAAATACTAACTAAAGTCAAACCCACTCCCACTGACTGTAACGAACTCAAAACTTCTCCTAAAAACAAATTGCCAAACAATAAAGCAAAAATTGGAGTTAGAAAAGTTAAAGCACTTAAACTTGTAAGATTTCCAGAAGAAGCAAAATAAAAGAATAAACCATAGGCGATCGCGCTGCCGAAAATAGTTGCATAACCCATAGCTATCCAAGCATACCCATCAATATTTACCCACTGTCCAGACTCAAACCCTGCGGAAAGAGCAAGTAATGGAACACCACCTAAAATTAAATGCCAACCAGTTGCCATAACTGGGTCATTATATTTACAAACCCAACGCACTAATACTGTTCCTACTGCCATAGATAGAGATGCTAATAACATCAACCATTCTCCACTTTGAAACAGTGCATCTATTCCCAGAGATGCTTCTATTGTTTCTGGATGCAGCAAACTCCCGATCCATTCATCAGGTAAACCAATTAAACTAATACCAAAAACACCAATACCTAACCCTAACCAACCCCAAAATCTAATTCTCTCTTGAAATAGCCATAATGATAAAATAGCTACTGCCAAAGGTTGGGAGTCAATCATCACCGAACCCAAACCAGCACCTGTTCTGACTAACCCTTGAGCCAAAAACCCCTGAAACAAAGCACCATCTACTAAGGCAAATAATAAAATCCACAACCAAGCTATTTTTCCTTGTGGTTGAGGTCTTCCCTGAATCATTCCTACCAGTAACAGTAATATACCTGCTGGCAATATACGCATTGCTGCCATAAAAAATGGTGTTGTCTGAGGAATAACACCTTTCATTGCTACCATTGCTGTTCCCCAGAAGAAAAAGGGAGCAATTAGTAACAGTGGAGTAAAGGGAAATTTTGAGTTAGTCAGTTTTAGCTGCATAGCTACTATTTTAAGTATTAATATTAAAATCTTATTTACAAATTGTTACAATTTTTCATAAATATTATGTATCATGAAATTTGTTTAACTAATAATAAAGCAAAATTTCAAAATATTCATTAAATATCATCTTAATTGACAATTTAAGTTAAATATGTTATTAAATTAACTTAAATAATTTGTGCTATGATTAAATTTGACTTTTGACTGAATACAAAGTATGATTTGGCCATTTAAGCCTCGGTATCGTAAACAAATTGCCCGAATTGAAATTAATGGTGTCATCGCGAGCGACACCAGAAAACGAGTTTTAGAAGCACTGAAAACGGTAGAAGAAAGAAAGTTTCCAGGTCTGTTACTGAGAATTGATAGTCCCGGAGGTACTGTTGCTGACTCTCACGAAATTTACAATGCCCTGAAAAATTTGCAAGATAAAGTCAAAATTGTATCTAGCTTCGGCAATATTTCAGCCTCTGGGGGCGTGTATATCGGCATGGGTTCTCAACATATTGTGTCTAACCCTGGGACAATTACAGGTAGTATTGGGGTGATTTTGCGGGGCAACAATATAGAACGTCTTTTGGAAAGAGTAGGGGTTTCTTTTAAAGTAGTAAAATCTGGCCCATACAAAGATATATTAGCTTTCGACCGAGAAATGACAGATACAGAAAAGCAAATTCTCCAAGACTTGATTGATAATAGTTATCAACAGTTTGTCAAAATAGTGGCTGAGGCGCGAAATTTAGCTGTAGAAACTGTCAGAAGTTTTGCAGATGGCCGAATTTTTACAGGAGAACAGGCATTAGAATTAGGTGTGGTTGACCGTTTAGGTACTGAAGAAGATGCCCGTAAATGGCTTTGTGAACTGATAAAATTAGACCCAGAGAAGACGGAGAGTTGTACTCTCGAAAAACCAAAATCTCTAGTAAATCGAGTTTTGGGTAATAATCAGGTATCATCAAAACTGTCGGCAGCTCAAAGTTGGGTAGAATTTGAAGTTTCTACCAATGGTTTACCTTTGTGGCTGTATCGACCTTAAGTTAAAATAAAAAGTTGTTGATTGGGAGGATTTTGGTGTGGTGTGGCGAGTTCAAGCAATTCGTGGGGCAACTACTGTCTCAGAAAACTCAAAAGAAGCTATTCAAGAGGCAGTAACGGAACTACTAGATGAGCTAGAGAACCATAATCAAATCGAACCAGGCCAAATTATTAGTACGACTTTCTCTGTGACTCGTGACTTAGATGCTATTTTTCCTGCTGCGATCGCCCGCCAACGTCCCAACTGGAATAATGTACCTTTATTAGATGTGCAGCAGATGCACGTTGAAGGTAGTTTAGAACGTTGTATTAGATTTTTGATTCATGTGAATATGCCAGAAACTCAGGCCAAAAAAATTGTTCATACCTATTTGCGAGGGGCAAAAAATTTGAGGCCTGACTGGCAAAAAGCTTGAATAAGGCATAAGGCAGAAGTCAGAGTTGCTTATGGATAGTCAACGATCAGCCACTCCGTATCTGATAACACCAAGCAATTTTAAGTATTGCAAGTGACTGTGGGGTATTAAACCTGCAAAAGAAAAGAAATAGCAATAGTCTGCTACGGATTTTTTTCTACCCAACGTTACGTTAATGCAAACTATTAAGACAGACTATAACCAATATATTCAAGGGTTATTTTAGCTGCTTAGTTTCACTATACTCATTTTTTTTTGATAACCTTTTCAGAAAATAAGCTAGAGTTACTTATAATTCTCACTCTAAATTTTTATTACATGAGAGCGCCATTTTTTTCCAATATTGTGATATCTACCCTTGTTGCCATAGTCACTTGGCTCTGGACTAGCACTGCCTTGGCTGCAATTCCAGTTCAACTATACGACCTAGAATACAAAGAATGTCCCTCTAGTTTAGAAAAAGGAATGATTTCCAGTGGTTCTAGTATGGCAGCTAACTGTTTTATTATCGGTGGTAAAGCTAAAAATTCTACTGATAAAACTTTGTATGATGCTGATGTATATGGGCGTATCTATGACGCTGATAATAATAATGTTATGCAAAATCGTACAAGACTTGGGTCAATTGAAAAAGTCCCCCCAGGTGTAACTGATTTTGAAATTAGAGTTTCCGTACCAGCAAACCTACCTACTCCATTGAGACTTAAACAGTTTAAATCATCTGGCTTTTCTCATAAAGTTCGGTGGCAAACTATAGAAGAATTTGATGGCTTTTAATTCTTGAAGGCAGGTTGAGTTCTAAGAATTAATATCTTTTTTCAATCTGCCTCAAAGTTTTTTTTTAAAAGAAAACTATATTGATAGATACTAATAAGCCAAGCCATTTAGTAACCCAGTCAAAACTTGAGCAACAAACTGGAGAGCAAATATAGCAATTATAGGAGAAAAGTCTATACCTCCCAAGGGTGGAATAATAGAACGAAATATATTTAGATAAGGATCAGTCAATTGACTCAATACAGAAAATGGTGGATCGTACCAGTTAATATTAGGGAACCAACTTAATAAGATCCTAATGAACATTAAAATTAAATATATTTGTACAAATGTTCCTAAAGTTTGTGCTAGTAGTCCTATGGAGGCATTCATAAGTGTTATTATTCTGAAACTACAAACAATTCATTCATAGATATTAAAGTCTATTTTAACACAGCTTTGCCTTATTCATCTTTCATTCTGGGCTATATATAAAATCTATTTCATAAAATCTAGATTTATTCTTAATAATTTGAGGATTCTTCAGAGAGCGATCGCCCAGAATTTGTCAAGCTTCCATTAACACCATTTATTTGTTGGCGCACTTCATCAATTGCTTGATTCAATTGGGCTATTTTACCTTCCAAGGTTTGACGAGTCTCTTCTATAATTTCTGATTCTTTTATGGCTTTTTGTTTTTCAGTATCTTGAGTCTCTAATAAATTTTCTGCCTCATCTGCATCATTAGATACCCTTGCTCCTACTAAAATTCCCAATAACCCACCAACTAAGCCGCCTACTGCTGCTCCTGCAATCAAACCACTTGCAAAACCATCTCTATTACTCATATTTAGCAAATAGCTAATCGTTTATGTTAATCTTTAATCATTACAATCTAGCATATTCTTAATAGAATGTCAAAAATAAATTAATTTTGATTTGCTTCAAGTGGCCAGTAATATAAAATCCCGTTGAATACTTATTATATAGTTGGGAGTAGGGGAGTGGGGCAGGGTCAATTTATTGTCACCAGAGAAAAAAGGAGGGGGGTGGGGAGTGCGGGGACTGTGGGAAGCACAGGATCTCAAAAAAATATAGGGTTGTAAATATTCTCTGACGACAAAGAATTAGCCTTGGGGGAGTGGGGGAGTAGGGAAGATGAAATATTGAAGTAATTATAGAATTATCAACAGATATTAAACATATCCTCCAAAAAAGGGAGTAGGGAGTAGAGGGAAAGAATTGATAAATAATAGTGCGATAATTGATCTGATTTTTTATCAAAATAATTGGGTTTAAAACCCCGCCTTTTAAGGGAAAATCTTTTTGGAGAGTTGCTCAAATCCCCGTGACAAAAATAACTTTTGACTTCTGATTTCTGACTTCGTTAATATTGGATATATATATTATAACCAGATTCTATGTGCAACCCCACCGGATTTGATATAACTTAAGTACCAAAAGTTCGATCGCCAGCATCGCCAAGACCTGGTATAATATAGCCAACATCATTAACAACCTCATCAATAGTTGCTGTGTAAACAACCAAGTCAGGATAACTAACACTCAACTTTTGTAGAGCAGGAGGAGCAGCTACTACAGAAATAATTCTGATTGAAGCAACATCAACCCCACGCTCAGTTAATTCAGTCATGGCCTGCATAATTGTTCCACCAGTAGCTAACATTGGGTCGCAAATCAAAACCCGAGCATTAGGGGCCAACTGGGGAGGCAGTTTATTCAAATAACAGCTAGGTTCGAGAGTTTCTTCATTTCTAACTATTCCCAGATGATAGATGGATGCCAAAGGTAAAACAGTTTGCGCCCCTTCTAATAATCCTAGACCAGCTCGGAGAATTGGTATTACTACGACAGGGACTTGAGGATTAACAAAAGTAGCAGGACATTCAGCTAAAGGAGTTTGTACTGTTGTTTCTATTATTGGTAACCAATCTCGAATTGCTTCATAGGTTAACCATCGGCCTAATTCTGTCATTGCAGAACGAAATAGAGCAGAGGGTGTATTTATGTCACGAGCTACGCCTAACCAATGTTTTACTAAAGGATGAGGTGGGACATAAACACGAAGTTGCATAGTCATTTCAGTTATCAGCTATCAGTTATCAGTTATCAGTACCTCTAGTTAAAGTCAGAGGTTTGAAATATTGAACTTTATTTCTCTTGGTTGATTGGATATGGCGCAGGTTTCCTCGCCATCCCTCGACCGCTTTGTCACGCCACTACTAAACTTTGATTGACTCAAGTCAAACACTATTAACATCATAAGCGCTACACTGAAATCTAGCAAATTTTCAAAGGTGTTACTATGGCAATTTCTCCTGCATCTCAGTCATTAACTGATAAATTTCCTCCAATACTTGAATATGATGCAATAGTTATCGGTTCTGGTATTGGTGGTTTAGTTACAGCTACTCAACTTGCAGCTAAAGGAGGCAAGGTTATAGTATTAGAAAGTTATACTATTCCTGGTGGTAGCTCTGGTTATTTTGAGAGGGAGGGATACACATTTGATGTTGGTGCATCAATGATATTTGGTTTTGGTAAAAAAGGTACAACAAATTTACTGACTCGTGCTTTAGATGCGGTAAATGTTAGCATAGAAACAATCCCCGACCCCGTACAAATACATTATCATTTACCAGATAATTTAGAGTTAAAAGTTCACCAAAAATATGAAAAGTTTATCCAAGAATTAACTGAAATATTTCCCCATGAAAAAAAAGGAATTCGTCAATTTTATGATGAATGTTGGAAAGTATTTAATTATCTCAATTCTATGGAGTTATTATCTCTAGAAGAGTTAAAATATCTCTCCAAATCATTTTTTCAAAATCCTGGTTCTTGTCTGGGTTTATTGAAGTATTTACCTCAAAATGTAGGTGATGTTGCACGTCGATATATTAGCGATAAACAATTATTAAAATTTATTGATATGGAATGTTATTGTTGGTCAGTAGTGCCAGCATATTTAACACCAATGATTAATGCTGGAATGGTGTTTTCCGATCGCCATTATGGTGGTATTAATTATCCTAAAGGCGGTGTGGGTAAAATTTCTCAAAAATTGGTAGAAGGTTTGGAGAAAACAGGGGGAGAAATTAGATATAAATCTCGCGTTCAAGAAATTATTATTGAAAAGGGAAAAGCTGTAGGAGTTAAGTTAACTAATGGAAAGGTTTATCGAGGTAAGCGAGTTATTTCTAATGCGACGAGATGGGATACTTTTGGCAAGTTAATTCCAACAGAAAAGATACCGTCAAGTGAGAAAAAATGGCGCAGTAATTATCAAAAGTCACCAAGTTTTTTAAGTTTACATTTAGGAGTAGAAGCTTCCGTATTTCCAGAAGGTACAGAATGTCATCATATTCTCTTAGAAAATTGGGAGAAAATGGAGGATGCAGAAGGTACTATTTTTGTCTCTATTCCTACACTTTTAGACCGAGATTTAGCGCCAAAAGGTTATCATATTGTTCATAGTTTTACACCTTGTTATATAGAAGATTGGCAAGGATTAACAATCAAAGAATATGAAGCAAAAAAAGAAGAAGCTGGGGGGCGAGTTATTGATAGATTAGAAAATATTTTTCCTGGTTTAGATGCTGGTTTAGATTATATGGAAGTAGGAACAGCTCGTTCCCATCAAAGATTTTTAAATCGTGAAGATGGTACTTATGGACCTATTCCTAGTCGTAAATTACAAGGTCTATTAGCAATGCCATTTAATGGTACTGCAATACCTGGTTTATATTGTGTTGGAGATAGTACATTTCCTGGTCAAGGTTTAAATGCTGTGGCATTTTCTGGTTTTGCCTGCGCTCATAAAGTTGCTGTTGATTTAGGATTAAAAAAAAGATGATTTTAAGGCAGAAGGCAGAAGGAAAAATTGCTTATGGATTAAACCCCAAACAATTTTAAGCACTTTGTAGACGGTTGGGTATTAAACCCACTACAGAAAAGATAATTAATTCTCCTTAAAAGAAGAGAGTTTACTAAAATAATTTTTTTCTTTTTCATCCTTAAAAATAGAGGCTTTAAATCTTCATAATTCAGTAATTAAAGATAAAGGGAAGATTGAAAATAAAGTTTTTTACTTTAATGTTTTTTCTTTCTTCCTTTCTCATAAAATATGATATACATAATTTTTTAAGAGATTGTTTGTATACAAAAGATTAAAAGGTGTGGGGTGCGTTCATCTAAATTTAATGTTGAGCAATTAAGAATAGCGCAGAACCCCCCCTAGTATTGCAATATTTTAGGCGTGTTACGCCACTACATAATTTATTAATGAGGAAATTGCTGTATGTTTAATCCCCTCAATTTAAATACAGTTAAAATTATTGCACTGATAGGATTAATGATATTGGGATTAATTTCTACATTGGCGATATCCAGTTTTATTCAAACTACCAATATAATCAAAAATCAATCTATTGATTCTCAGTTTGTCATTAATAAATTTCCCCAACAAATAATCAAAAATCAATGGATAATTAGCTCTGCTCAAGCTCAGGAATTAGTTGCACAAGGAGCAACAATTTTAGATGCTCGTTCTTGTAAAATATTGAATCCTCAAAGTTTGTTAAACGCAACTTGTATAAGTTGGCAAGAATTTTCTCAGTCTCAATCTCCATTTAAAGGAAAATTACTTACAGATGACAAAGTTTTGACAGAAAAATTACAAGCTATAGGCATTTTTAATCACAAACCAGTAATAGTGTTTGGTAATACCATAAATGGTTGGGGAGAGGATGGCAGAATAGTTTGGATGTTACGCACTTTAGGTCATCAAAAATCCTTTTTAGTAGATGGAGGTTTTACTGCTTTAGTTAAAGGGGGTTTTCCTACAGTTAAGTTTACGAAAAATAATTCTCCACCTAGAGGAGATTTTGTGGTTAATCAGAATGAAAATTGGCATATTAGTCAGAATGAATTAAAAACAAGTTTAGGAAAAGATAATCTGGTAATTATTGACACTAGGGAGCCACAAGAATATGCTGGAAAAACACCTTATGGAGAACAACGTGGGGGTCATATTCCAGGGGCAATTCATATCTATTTTAAGTATTGGTTAGATAATAATGGGATGTTATTATCGCGGGATAAAATTTTAGAAATGTTGGCAGAAAAGGGAATTACAAAAGATAAAATTATTGTTACTTATTGTACGGGTGGTGTACGTTCTGCTTGGTCTACTTCTGTATTGAAAGATTTGGGATTTAAGGTGAAAAATTACTCTGGTTCTATGTGGGAATGGTCGGCGAGTAGTGCAGATATTTATCCTTTGGAAAAATCCAGAAAAGAGGGAGTAGGGGTTATTGAGGACAGGGAGAAGGGGAGACACGGAGACGCGGAGAGGGAGAAATAAACAGAAGAATAATTAACATTAACTGAGCTGCTAATTAACAAAAAGGGACTTTTTCTGTATTAATTATTTAATAACTGAAGTGTCACATAAGTATAGTATTACTTTTGAGAATTTGTATTAAATTCAAAATCAAAAAAAACTATTTCAGTAATAAAATTTTTGCTAAAAACCCTAAATATTTTGAGAGTTAAAAACGAAAAATTAAGCTTTTCAAACACATTTTATACCAATTTGATAAATGTTTGCTACAAATAGCTAGGGTATTTTTTAGAATTTCCGTTTGTCATGCTCCGCAAACAGAATTCAGAAGCCGTATGGGAATAGATTTAATACCAATTTTTAGGTCGGAAATTCTCTTTTTTGTCAAAGGGACATTTCCTACAAAATCTTTTTATTGCACTTATTATTAGTAACATTCTTTTTTCAAATTGGTATTACTTAAACAAATAAACTTGTTAAAGCGCTTGCCGTTGTTATGAGGTACACCCCGGAGTGGGCAAGATGCCCGCACTACAATTTTTTCATCATTTACCCTATACCTCATTTGCCCGAAATATGCTGTAAAAATAGTGGGATAGGTTCAAAATAAAAAAAATCAATGATTAATGGTTAAGTTTTTAGAGATGAAATTGAATAATATAATGTTTTTCAAGTTACTGATACCAATTTTATAAATGTTTCCTACAAATAGCTAGGGTATTTCTGAGAATTTCCTACGGAATGCTCCGCAAACAGAATTCAGAATTCAGGAGTCAGAATGAATATATTTAGTACCAGTTTTTAGGTTGGAAATTCTCTTTTTTGTCAAAGGGACATTTTCTACAAAATCTTTTTATTGCACTTATTATTAGTAACATTCTTTTTTCAAATTGGTATGAGGTATAGTTGTTTTTCTTCTTTGTTATTTCCTACTCCCGCGCAACAAAGGAATTTTGTACCTCAACAATATGGGAATTGCTATATCTAATATTTAGATAAAATAATCGGTAATAATACTGACTAATTAGCCATGTATTAAGAAATAATTATTGTATAATAACCAAAATAATTTCTCAGTAAATTTTGAATTTAATTTAGTACTAATTATGGATGAATTAAACTCTCTAATTGAACAGTCACAGATAACATTAACACCTCCAGATTTTCCACCGCCACCACCAATAGAAGTTTCTCCAGATGTAATTACTCCAGTGGAAAATTTCCCAGAAACTAATGATATAGTTTTGATTAGTAACCCAGGGTTAAATTTCGGTTCCCAAATTCCTTCAAATAATAACGTAAATATAGAATATTCTGACCTTTTAGGAGGCAGTAATTTTGAAGATGGACGAGGCATAACTACGGACGAAGAAGGCAATATTTACATTACAGGTAGTACCAACTCTATAGATTTTACAGTAACTGCAAATGCTGTACAAAATAGTTTTGCTGGAGGTAATGAATTTGGTTCTGGCGATGCTTTTGTTGCTAAATATTCTCCTGATGGAACTCTGATTTATTCTACATATATAGGTGGAAGTGGTGATGATTTTGGTACAGATATTGAAGTAGATGAAAGTGGAGATATCTACGTCACAGGTAATACTAATTCTGTTGACTTCCCGACAGTAAATGCTTTACAAAATACCTATGGTGGGGGTGAATTTTCAGGGGATGCTTTTGTGGTTAAACTATCTGATGATGGTACTAATATTGAGTATTCTACTTATTTAGGTGGGCAAGATAACGATTTTAGTAGTGGTATTGCTTTAGATGATAATGGCAATGTTTATATAACCGGAGATACGGGTGCTTTACTCCGTTTTCCCATCGTCCCTCTTACTGGTATTGGCGACTTTCCTACTACAGAAAATGCCCTACAAAATACTTTAATCAGTGAATTTAATCGTGATGCTTTTGTCAGTAAAATATCTACCGACGGTAGTGAATTAATCTACTCAACTTTATTTGGTGGAAATGATACGGAGGTAAGTAACGATATTACTATAGATAGTAGTGGCAATACTTATATAACTGGTGATACTCGCTCCGTTGACTTTCCCACTGAAAATGCAGTACAAAATTCTTTAGGTGGGGACCGAGATATATTCATTACCCAACTTAATAGTGACGGTAGCGACCTAATTTTTTCCACTTACTATGGTGCGGTAGATGGAGATACTGGTAATAGCATTGCCGTAGATGAAGTGGGCAACATTTATGTAGGAGGATCTTCCGGTAGTCAAATTATCGGAGGTGATGCAGTAGTACCCCCAGTTGGAGAATTTCCCACTGTTAATGCTTTGCAAGATAATTTTGCTGGGGGTGAAAGTGATGGAATTTTAATGAAAATTAATAGCGATCGCTCTGTTGGATATGCGACTTATTTAGGTGGAGCAAATTTTGAGTCTATTGAGGGTCTTGATATTGATGGGGTCGGTAATACTTATATTATTGGTAACGATAATTTTGCCGATGCTTTTGTCAGAAAAATATCTAACGATGGTGGAACTGTAGAATATTCAATTTCCTTTGAGACCAACAATAATTTGGGTATATTTGGCAATGACATTGCAGTAGATGAAGTTGGTAATGCTTATATTGTTGGTTCCAGCAACTCCACTGCTTTTCCTGAATTTATTCCAGGTGGTAGTAGTACAGCGAACGATATTTTTGTTGCGAAACTAAACTCTAGTAGTCAACCTCCAAATATTCCCTTTCCCAATATTCCTAGCAGTTTCAACGAAAATCTTTACTTGCTAGAAAATTCCGGTGTAGCAGATGCTGTGACAAATGGTTTATTTAATAACGGGTTTGAACATTGGTTAGAATTTGGTTTTTTAGAAGGGCGATCGCCTCAGTTTGCTTTTGATGAAGAATTTTATCTGGCCACTTACCCAGTAATTGCTGATGCAGTGGCAAATGGTTTATTTATCAATGGGTTAGAACATTATATTCGGTTTGGTCAAACTGAAGGGCGTCAAGCAGTTGCTTAATTTGTTGACATAGGAGTGAAAATCAAAAATAAAATCAATTCTTATCCATAAATTATTAATTATTCCCCTCCTGGGAGGGGTTATGGGTGGGTTCCCTGTTCCGGTGTTCCGGTGTTCTCTGTTCCCTCTTTTCTGGAGATATCTAATTATAGATAGGGGTAAATTTTTTGATAGTCGTGCATAGTAATGGTAGATGGGGAAGAATAACGTAAGTGCAAGGTAGCAAGATACTCCCACTGCCATTTCCCTTGAGAAAATAATTACAATAGACATAGGAGTGGAAATTACACACATAGATCATTTTTTGTGTCTTTTTTCAGAAATTTTCTTCCCTTTTTCCTACTTCTACAAAAAATCTATTTTTTTCACCAGATATTTAATAGACCACCATTAGACATAGGAGTGGAAATTACACACATAGATCATTTTTTGTGTCTTTTTTCAGAAATTTTCTTCCCTTTTTCCTACTTCTACAAAAAATCTATTTTTTTCACCAGATATTTAATAGACCACCATTAGACATAGGAGTGGAAATTACACACATAGATCATTTTTTGTGTCTTTTTTCAGAAATTTTCTTCCCTTTTTCCTACTTCTACAAAAAGTCTATTCTTTTCACCAGATGTTTAATAGACGACCATTATAAATAGGAGTGGAAATTACACATATAGATCATTTTTTGTGTCTTTTTTCAGAAATTTTCTTCCCTGTTGCCTGTTGCCTGTTCCCTGTTGCCTACTTATGTAAAAAGTCTATTTTTTTCGCCATATGTCTATTACAATGCACCACCAGAAATTTTGTTTGTTTACCCCACTTTTTTCTTCAAATTAATCCTACTTTTCTCAGAGCTTTTTCTGCCGCCCGTTTTTCAGCTTCTTGTTTACGATGACCTTTTCCAACACCATATAACTTTCCCTTAACTCTAACTTCAGCAGTGAATATTTTGGCATGATCCGGACCTTCCCCATTATTAGATTCATATTTAGGATTTTCTCCAAATTTTGCTAATGCCCACTGTTGAAATTTACCTTTAGTATCTACTAAATCATTTGTTTGTACATCACTTTCTGAATCTGGAAAAATTATTTCATCTGCAACAGGTTGAAAAAGTTTTTTCACAAAAGGACGAACTTTTGTCAAAGTTGAGTCTAGAAAAAAGGCTCCAATTATTGCTTCAAAAGTGTCACTAAGTAAGGCCGGGTTTTGACGACCTCCATCTTTTTCTGCTCCTCTACCAAGGCGCATTAATTCACCTATTTCTAGTTGAGTTGCAAATTTTGCCAATTGTTTTTCATCTACTAAAAGTGAACGGAGACGAGTAAGTTCTTTAGGTTTTAAATCATATTCTTCTTTATAACGTCTATAGAGTAGTTCTCCCACTAGGAAACCTAACACAGCATCCCCCAAAAATTCGAGACTTTCGTTATCTTCTTCTCCAGAATTTTCGTTTAAAAAAGAGCGGTGGGTGAGAGCTTGTTTTAGAAGTTCAGGATTTTTAAATTCAGGTAGTTTCTTTGTCATATTACAATCTTAAATTTCTTGAGATTCGTCTATATTAATCCTTGTTGTTTCAATTTAGCTAGGGCATTTTTCGCAGCTTGTTTTTCTGCATCTTTTTTACTACGACCTTCACCTTGAGCATACTTTATATTATCCACCAATACTTGAGACAAAAAAATAGGTTTATCATCTGAACCACCACATTTATTAGATTCATATCTAGGAATTTTTTTAATTTCTTCTAATGCCCACTGTTGAAATTTAGCTTTAGTATCTACTAAATCATTGTCTGGGAAAATTTTTTCACCTGCAACGGGTTGAAAAAGTTTTTTCACAAAAGGACGAACTTTTGTCAAAGTTGAGTCTAGAAAAAAGGCTCCAATTATTGCTTCAAAAGTGTCACTAAGTAAGGCCGGGTTTTGACGACCTCCATCTTTTTCTGCTCCTCTACCAAGGCGCATTAATTCACCTATTTCTAGTTGAGTTGCAAATTTTGCCAATTGTTTTTCATCTACTAAAAGTGAACGGAGACGAGTAAGTTCTTTAGGTTTTAAATCATATTCTTCTTTATAACGTCTATAGAGTAGTTCTCCCACTAGGAAACCTAACACAGCATCCCCCAAAAATTCGAGACTTTCGTTATCTTCTTCTCCAGAATTTTCGTTTAAAAAAGAGCGGTGGGTGAGAGCTTGTTTTAGAAGTTCAGGATTTTTAAATTCAGGTAGTTTCTTTGTCATTTTCCAATCTTAAATTTCTTGAGATTCGTCTATATTAATCCTTCTTGTTTCAATTTAGCTAGGGCATTTTTCGCAGCTTGTTTTTTTGCTTCTTTTTTACTACTACCTAGACCTTCCCCATAGTCTTCACCATCGATCAAAACCATAGCTATATATTCTGGTTGATTGTCAGAACCACCATTTCTTTCAACTTCATATTTAGGTTCAATTTTAAACTTTTTTTGTGCCATCTCTTGAAGAAAACCTATAGGGTTATCAGTATTAATAGATTCTGTTTCCTCAACATAATCAGGAGAATTTTTTAGAGTTTCAGCAAAAATTGGTTCTAAAAAATTGCGCACTGCTTCAATACCAGAATCAATATAATAAGCACCAATAACTGCTTCAAAAGCATCACTTAATAATGAATTATTTTCACGTCCTCCCTGTGATTCTTCCCCCTTACTTAGCAGAATAAACTGTCCGAGGTTTAAATATATTGCAAACTTCGCTAATTGTTGATTATCCACTAAACTGGAACGTTTTTGAGTCATTTCACCTTCTTTCATTTTTGGGTATTTACGATATAAATATTCTCCACTAAGAAAGTTGAGTAAAGCATCGCCAAGAAATTCTAAACGATTATTATCTTCGCTTACTTCTGTAGGGTTTTCATAAAGATAAGTTCGGTGGGTTAAAGCAATTTCTAAAATAGAAGGATTTTCAAAGGAAATTTTTTCTAATATTTCATTCAATCTTTTTTTAATTCTTTTTTCTTCTTCCGGGGAAACAGAAGGAGTATGGATATTTTCATAACGAAATTGTTGTTGAGATAGAATTCGTAATACTTCTTGCTTTTCTTTTTCTACTTCTTCTACTTCTGCTTCAATAGTTTTAATAAGTCTGGCAATACTATCAAGGGCGCGATAAGTGTCGTCTATAGAAAATGGAGTGATATGTGCCCACTTATTGCGCACTTCTATAAGCTCTTCTACTATTGCTTTACTCAAATTTTTATTTTTTTTGAATACATCATCCCACTTTTTCACAATTAACTTTAGTTGTAAAGATACATCTTCAGATAATGTTTTTTCTAAATCACTTTTTTTGGCAATATTTAGAATTGGTCTTGCAACTTTCACCCAGTCATTTGGATAATTTTCTTCCATTTCTTTGACAATATAAGGGTATAAACCCTGGCTCAGAGAGTTCAAACTTTTACAAATTATCTCTTGGTTATTACGGATAGTCATATTATATTTGATGTCAAATAGTTGTTTAGTATTATATTAACTAATTTTGATTAAATACTGCTACTAAGTATTACTTGATATTTTTTGATAAACTTAATACAAAAAAATAATAATTAGCAAAATTTTCTCTGAATCCTAGTTTGTTTCACTCTGTAAAATTACGAGACAAACTAGGTTTCTATCTTTAGACTTTATCTAACAACATTTCCTCTTTTATCAACGGGGGAGATAAAGATTATTGTTGCACTTCAAACAACTAAATCCTATATTTTATGGAATCATAACCTCTCTGAAGTTGATTTACAAATTTCGCCAAATTAAATGGAAAATCCTAATCATGCCATTTGTATAAGCCTAGTTTTTACTTCCAATAATTCTGGTAGTTTTTTGTCTACAAAATAATATTCATCAGCAAGACTAAGTAATTTTTGATTGGCATTCTTTGAATTGGCAAAAATGATGACTTTTTTACCTTTAGCTTGCCATTGACGAACAATATTTTTATAGTCTCCATCTCCAGTAATTAAAATTAAGATGTCAGTAGATGGAATAGAATTAAGTTCTCTTTCACAGTCAGCTATTAATTTTCGATCGACACTCTGTTTTTCTGTTGTAGGAATGTCAATACAGTCAAAACCTAGTTCGTATAAATGTTGTTCATTACTTTGATTTTCCTCTCGCCAATAACTATATACTCTTTGGCTAGATAAGCTACCATTTCAACAATTAATAATTAATAATTAATAATTCCCTCTTCTTGAAAAGAAGAGGATTTACTCTTAAGGAATTTTTTTTCTTCTCTTGGTCGATTGGATATGGTTAGGAAACCCATCCATCCCATCCTACGGAATGCTCCGCAAACGACCGCTTTTTTCTCCTTTAAAAGAGAGGCTTTAAATCTTAATTATTCGGTAAATTGGCAAAAGTTTGAAAATATCGCACAAGATAAGAATTGAAATTAATACAAACATTTTGATAATCCCAATGTAATTAGACTAATAATCGAACTAAACTAATTTTAGGTGTAAGCTGAAATCTTATTATGTTGTACCGAAATAATTAAATTACGGTAGATAAGGCTACAACTTACACTTACATTTAAAAAAATAGCATGATAGTAAGTGAATCTCAACAAATAGAAATCTCCATAAAAGAGGGAACAGGGAACAGGAAACAGAGATAAATAATTGACAATTTATGGATAATAATTGATTTTTTTTAATTTACGGAGATGTCTAATAGTATTTTTTTGACACGCTCTTGTCTGCTTATGACAGGAGTTCTAATACTTCCTATTTTTCATTTTTTCTACATTTTCTACTTCTGCTGCATTGATGGTTTTAAGTAGTTGAATAATACTGTCAAGTGCTATATCTGCTTTTTTCTTGGGAAATGGCAAAAAATGGGCAAAATTATTACGAATATCTAGAAGTTTTTTTACTTTTGATTTACTCTTTTCTGTTTCTTGACTTAAATCATATTGAAAGATATTATCCCACAGTTTATAGATTAGCTTTAGGTGCAGAGATACATCTTTACGCAAAGCTTCATCTAAGTTGCGTTTGTTTAATCCTTGCTGATTTTTTAAGATATTTTTTGCTTCTTTCAACCAATTATCCGAGTAGTATTCTCGCATTCTTTCTTCAATATATGGATATAAAGCTTGAGCTAAAAGCTTTAAAGATTTATAGATTAAATCACCATAATCATCTATGGAAGGCTGCTTTTTTGTAATCATTTTACTGATATTTCCTTTGGGTTGTTTGCGAACAACAGCATCGGAACATCAGATATCTATCACTAATAGTGAAATAGTGAGTTACTCAAAAAAACTCCCCTATCTTGATAGAAACTTCCCAAAAAATAGGAGTTAATAGTGACAACTAATGTCACTTTTGACTCACATATAACATTGGGATATTTTTCTACAGGGAATTTCATAAAATGAGTATTACTTCAACTAAATAAACACTATATTAAGTGGTATTAGCTTCAGCTAATGTCTCATCAATGGTAGATATGTATACTGACTCGTGTATCTCGATTTGTCGCTAATCTTTAGTAAACCTAGATGCTTGTAAGCATTTAGTCCCCTAAACTACCTACTTACAAACAGCTATCTATACTAAAGATTAATTACAAATCAAGATATACGAATCAGTATATATATCTACCACCGATGAGACAGCAGCCAACAACAGACAATAGATACTAATATTGTATGCTATCTTGAAAAAGAGTATAGCAAAGAAATAAAATTTTTGTCAATAGTTGTCAGATTTATTTTTTGGACTAACCTTCATAGCATGAAAAAACCTCCCGTTCTACTTTTATGTTTTAACTCAGGGACTCCATCTAGCAAACTCACTTCTTTTCTACTCAGAGTAAAGAAGCTTTACAACCAAATGGATAAGGTGAGTTATAAGTAGTAGAACGCTTACCAAATATTGTGTAACGATTATCCCGAATCTGCTCATAAAAGCGATCGCCCATCCATTTTGCTCCTGGTAAACCTCGATATGCTGCCACAAACACATCCCCCACAGGCAAAAGTCGCCCTATTTCTTCCGCTGCATCACTACCTTGCCATCGACGTTCCGGTGCATTACCATCAATCAAAATCATACCCATTTCACAATCTTTAGCAGTAATACCAAATTGATTGAGTTTTTCTAAATCTTGCATAGGAATATACTCAAATAGCTCACCTTTATCTATACTTTCCAATACCTGCACCAACGTTACACATAAATTGCAGTTGCCATCATAAATTACGATATAACTCATACGTCTTAGTTTTATTTTAAATACAATCAAACATTGTAACATCAACAGGACTTACGCAAATTCTTAGACAATACGCTATCAGCAGGGGGCGAATGCCATTCGCCCCTACTAGATATGGCGGTTATGCGTAATATCATGTCCGGATAATTAGTGATCAAAAAACCTTCTCCTTCTGCTCCTGTTCTTCTTCCTTCTTCTTTCTTCCCTCCTGACTCCTGACTCCTGACTCCTGAGGACTCCGTCGTTATTTATTTATAACTGTTCAACCGGACATGATATAAGTCCTGACTAAATTAAAGCTCTACAGGTGCTTCCCCACCTAACCTTTCTTCTAATAAAAATCTAAGTATAGACTGACTCACCAAAACCAAACCTAATCTAGCTTGCGCTAACTGCGGTTTTTTCACCTTCACCTCACCCCAAATACGACAATGACTGTAAAAATCTTGAAAAGCTACACTCATAGCATCAGCTACTTTTTGCCAATTTATAGGTTTTTTGCTGCTAGAAACACAATAAATACGATCTAGAGTAGAAGCAAATTGAGCAATTAAGTGGTATTCAGTATCATGTAAAAATTGTAATTGCCCATTAGGTTGTTGCCAGGATATAGGTTGAGAACTTTGCAACTGCCAAAATTGACCGCTACCATCCGGGCCTGTAAGAGTAACATTAATTAAGCGATCGCGTATACCCATCCGCAATAACGAACAACAACGAGCATGACTATACTGAATTGGAAACAAATTTGTAGTTTCTAAAGATTTATCAAAGTAATTGGGTCTAAAACCCCGCCTTGATTGGCGAAATGTTTTTGGATACTTGCTCACATCCCCGTTACAAAAACAACTTCTGACTTCGTTAAAGTCAACACCAACCTGTAATTCTTGTTGCTCAAAATTTAGGGGAAAAGAAGTTAGATAATCTAACCAATTAGCGACACTCAAATCAGTTAAATAAAAGTAAATTATCCCAGATGAAATTACCTCAAACTCAAAAATTTCTGTATCTTTCTTAGTATCAGTATTGACTATTTCCTTACAATATTTAACTAACTCAGTCGCAATATATATAGCTGGTTGTTGGCAAACCGAGGCTAACTTCATAGCGATCGCTGACTTGTATACAATTGCTCCATTATTTATAGTTTGATTAATTGGAATTTCTTCCTTCTTTTGCCAAACTTCTAATGTATTTTCATACCTGCAAGATAATTCCAATTGCTCCTGGTATAAATTTATAGCTTTTTGTAAAATTTGTATCAAATTACACTTAAATGATGCTTTTGTCAATATTATTACTACCTCAAATAAATTTGATCTTGAATCTTCCGAATTAGATGTGTTTTTTGCTACACTTAAACTAAGGATCAAACTGGTATAAGTAGACAGATAAAAATCTGCTTCTATTCCTTTTACCAAAATGATTTGAACTCAAGGCCAACTATTACTACAAGAGAGTACCAATGCAACTATCATCACATCCAGAACTACCAGAAATGTCACTGAATATACAACCTACCAGCACCTCTGCACCTACCAGCAGACCATTTCTGACTTGGCAACTAATCATAGATTGGGCAGAAGAACACTACCGTAGCAGAGCTTTTAGCAAAGATGAACGTATTCCTGCCCGTCCAGGTTTGCTGTATCTAGTACAAAAAGGGTCAATTCGTTTAGTAGGTAATGCCCACATTAGTGCCAGTCACAATAAGTCTAGCAAGTCAAAAATAAGTAATATTTCAGACGAAGCTTTCCTCGGATTTGTCGGTGCTGGTCAACCATTTGAACTAATAGCTCAGTCACCATTTACACTTCAAGCTTATGCTCATGCAGATCAAACAACTGTGCTTTGGATGTATTGGCATGACCTAGATAATTGGCCTTACTTTCGCAGAGAAGTCCTAGATGCCTTTAGATACCAACATCAACGGAAGCTTCTGTGGCTAAGTACCCTAGGCCAACGTCGCACCATTGACAGATTATTCGGATTTCTGACGCTATTAATTGAAGAATATGGAGAACCATGGATCGCCCAAGACAAACCAGAAGCAATAAGTGGTTATTATTTGCCTTGGCCTTTGACCCATGCTCAAATTGGCAGTGCTATTGGTTCAACCCGCGTAACTGTGACTCGTCTAATGGGTAAATTACGTCAGCAAGGCTTAATATTTATCCAGAATGATCATCTGATTTGCTTACCAACACAGTCTGAACAGTCACAATAGTTAAATAATTTTTGGGTAGTTAGTTCTGGGCGATTATCAAACTTGGATATTAATACATATCCAACCATAAATTGTTATTTTGCATATTAAAATATTATGCGTTAAATAGATAATTTTATCTATATTTATCATATCAAATGATTTGATTGTCATTGCTTACTACTCTATCCTTCTGATGCTAATTTATGTTAAACGAAGGAATTTTTATTTGATTTATTATCTTCCGTTATCTTCCGGCAATTAAGTATTTTGATGCTCGCCTTTAGCCAAATTTATGTATTCACAGTGTGGATATAGAGATAGTAAATATTAAGAACTGCAAAAGTAAAGTAAATAGTTGAACATTATGGGTAAAGACTTTACTACACCAAAGTTAAGCACATTATCGTAGTATAATTATTAGCTCCAATCAATATATTGATCGCGTTCAAGAAGATGGAATTTTACTTTTGGTACTTCTACAAACCAAAATTAGAAATATTAAGTCCTTTTAATTAAGCATCATAAAAACTCCTCTTAATTGTCCTCGCAAGAATAGAATAATTAATGCTATGGAAGGTACGTTTGTCGTACTCCGCGGAGTCGAACTGCTGTTGCCTTTTCTCTGCTATAGCACTACATAAATAGGTTAGGAAATTTCTCTACTCCCAACTCCCAACTCTCTTACAACCACAATTTATTGTCAACCACCAAAAAACTTACTGCTATACATATAGCAGTCGTTATTACTGTATTTGATATATCAAAAGCTTAAAACTCAGACAAAGCAAGATTTTTCCAACTTCGGTTCTTCCTTCTTCCCTCTGCTATATAAAACTCAAAAGCAACAATTTATCATTTTCTTTGTGGGTTTAATACCCCACCGTCTACACGGTGTTCAAAATT
>NZ_RCBY01000489.1 GCF_003838195.1 Okeania hirsuta | reverse complement strand
AATCCTCTTCTTTTCAAGGAGAGGTAATTGTTAATTATTAATTATTAATTGTTGAAAGTAATTCCCGCTGCCCGTGAGGTACACATCTAGCGGGCAAGATGCCCGCACTACAAGAATTTTACCATTCAAATTTGTACATCATTTGTCCGAAATATGCTGTATGTAATATAGGATTTCTCAAGTTACTGAGGTACAGTGATTTTTTGATTTTCTATTCCCTACTCCCTAAAACAAATGAATTTTGTATCTCATCAGGGTGGAAATTGCTATATTAACCTTTCTCTTTCCTTCTGCCATACAACTTTTTTTCAGATACTGTATACCTAAATTATTCTGACTATAGTGACGATAATTTACAGAAAAAAATTAATTTGGAAGTTTAATATATAGGAAGCAAAGAGTTGCTTAAGAAATAGATTGATGATGAATCTGAAACATAGAAAAGCTTTTGCCACTTTTCCCTGTTGCCTGCTATAGTAATTCTAAATGATTTGTCAAAAATATCAGGATATATAAAAACTCTGAAACTTTTACAACTGATAACTGATAACTGAAATAAGATGGCTATATATATGAAAAAATTGCGCTTAATTAGCATAGGATTATTCACAGCTCTAACTTTATTGATTTTCAATTATATTGTCGGAAATTGGCATCAAATATCCTTACTTAAACCTGCCAAAGCTGAAGATGTTACTAATTCATTAATCACTCTGAGTTCTCGCTTATATAAAGACAGTAAATTTGAGATTGGAATTATAGAAGATTATCAACAAAAAATTATTGCTGGCGTACCAGTATTTGAATCCCCAGAAGGAAATTTAGCTTATACTGTAGTAGTCAAACCTCAAGTTAATTTACAACAATTAGATAATCAAACTTTAGCGATAATTGCCATAAATGAATTTGCTAGAGGCGAAGATTTTAAACCACAAGAATTTCAAATAATTAAACCAGGAGAAATTGCTTTACCTTGGAGCGGTAGTTTAACAATAAATAATAATACACAACCGATAAGTGGAATAATTTTAGCTCGTCAGATTGATAGAAATGTATTTTTATTGTTAATTAGTGCCACAGACGCAAAAACAGAAAAAATAACCCAAATTTTACAAGTTTTATCCAAGAGTTTAAAAGCAGTTTAAGCATTCAGCCTTCAGCTATCAGCTATCAGCTATTGCTTTTAGTTTAGGAAAAGCTTTATTAATTGTCTTACTACAAAAGTTTGCTCCCTTGCCCTTAAATTCAGTTGTTAATTTAAACATTATTCTTAAGAACAGAGTTTTGTTGCTGACTGCTAATAGCTGTTTGCGCAGTATTCCGCAGGAAATGCTTACAAAGCAGTTTAATTTCAATCAAAAAAATAATGCTTATAGCAATTAAAGGAAAGGTTAGGAGAGATGAACAGCTTAAAACTCAGACAATGTAATATTTTTCCTTCTTCCTTCTTCCTTCTTCCCTCTTCCTCGAATTTAAAAATTATGAATCCAGAACTTTCCGAAACTACCCGCTTATTAGATATCATGCCTGCTTCTGGGCGAATGATGACAAAAATAGTTGGTAAAAATCAACAACCTACCATTATTGAAACAACCTTTCCTTTACCTTGGAAAAATGACCGGGTAATCTATTTGAATTTTGACTTATGGATGAATTTACCCAAAGGACAACGGGATTTAATCATGTTACGAACTGTCAATTGGTTATGTGAAATTCAATGGTTTAAGCCTAATCTGAATCAAGGTATTTTTGCAGTTGGTTTAATAGGAGTAATTTCCCAATTAAGCGAAGCAGATGTAGTTGGAATATTAGTTGCTGGTGGTTTAAGTACAATTGGTTTAATCAAAATTTGGCAAAATAATCATAGTACACAAACAGAATTAGCAGCAGATGAAATGGCAATTAGAGTGGCAACCAGACGAGGTTATCAAAAAGCTGAAGCAGCAAATTATTTATTACAAGGAATTGAAAATGTAGCCAAAATTGAAGGGCGTAATAATCTGAATTTTACCGAGTTAGTTAGGTGTCAAAATTTAAGAGCGATCGCTGGTTTATCTCCTGTAGCAATTCCGGAAAAAGTGAGAAAAGAATAGGTAGTTCTGCATAGTTAAGACTTACACATAAACGCTATTAGTAGTGGATTGTTTCATCTAAAATAGTGCAATAGAATAGTCAGGAAAAAGTTGCTATTTTAAAGATAACAGCTTTGACTAAAAATGGAAAATCACAAACAGGCGATCGCTGTCAATTGGTAACAGGAAACAAGCGATCGCTATTGAATTGACGGCGTCGCACAGTCAGGAATGATGAAATCCGAAAGTAGATATTTTTGGATAATTCTTTCCTTAATATATGTATAGTTTAAAATCTATTATCATTTGAGCAGGAAATTTCAGTGGCAATTTGCCGTTGTTGAAGCTCTGAAGTTAATCATCTGATTGTCTAATCTGCTCTGTCCTCTGGTGGGTAATACCATTTTGATAAATGTTTGCTACAAATAACTAGGGGATTTTTTAGGAGTC
>NZ_RCBY01000488.1 GCF_003838195.1 Okeania hirsuta | reverse complement strand
ACCCTGTGGAGGAGTGGGGAAACCAGCACCCCCTTACCAACCCCCTTATGGTTGTTAAAAGAATATTAAATTTTTGTGTAAGCAGGGTTTTAACTCAACATATTTGCATTAGAATGACCTAGGAAAAAGGCAGCAATAAATTATTCTTACTTAGCAAACTCTTAAATGCCCACAATAACCCACCGAACAGACTTAAGATTAAGTGCTCTAGCATTCTTAGTCTTTGGTTTATAAAGACGATCTCATCGCTTAATTCTTGGGAAGTTTATTTGTTTCTTGTCCAGATATTAATATCCTAGTAGTCATTTTTTATCCAACTTAGGAGTCAATAATAATATATTTGCATTACCAATAATTTCCTGTGATTCAATTGTAAATTGATCTGCAAATACAGACTTAAAAATGTTCATATCTCCTCCGTAATAGATAAACCAGATACGCGAGTCTGTAGGAGGTAAACTTTCAACCCAATTTTTTAAATGGGCAGGAAAATTTGATTTATCTGTTTTTTCCCTCTTATAGAAATATATAGGTGCAGAACCTCGATAATAGTAAGTCAGAGTAAAAGAAGTGCCATGACCTGTAGAGTAAATGATAATGTCACCATCTCTATCTTGACTTTCAATCAATTGTGCTACTGGTCTGTAGTGGTCTGATGCTCCCATGTATCGCTTTGAACTTGTATAATAAGTTACTAAACCTAAACTAACGGTCAACATATATATTACGGCCAGCACTAATCCAATTATTTTTTGCCAATCGAAAACCTTAAAAAAACCAATTGCCACAAGTAGTATAAAGTATGGCTGAGAGATTATTAGGTAACGACTGTTCCATATCGAGTAAAATATATTAGAAAAAACAAAAATAGATGCAGCAGGTATAATTCCCCATAAAGCTACCCATATAACTTCTTGAGTGCGAGGTTTTTGAATTATTGCTACAAGAATAACTGTAGCAATAATTAAAGTTACAACTTGAATCAATAATGGTATATAAGGTAGCGGTGGTGGATGAGCAAACACAGTCATTATTCTTAGCTCTCGGAAGATTTCTCTCACACCAGGAGTTGGTAACATCACTCGGTGCGATCCTGAATCACTTTTCACAGAAATAGCTACAGGAATACTAGCAATAATGATTGTTAAATATAGAACGAGATAACTGATTAATCTAGAAATTTTAAACTTAAACTTAAGCCATAAAATCAGAATATCTGGTAGCAAAAAAGCTGCATTTAAAGGTGTAGTGTAAAAGGATAAAATTCTACCAACAACCCATATGAATCGTGGAAGTTTTTGATCTGGGTACTTCAGAGAATGTCCAAGACCAAGACAGCCACAAAGCCCTAGGCAAACACTCATTGTATAGTATCTAATTTCTTGAGCATGATTAATAAATAATGGAGAAATAGTTAGTAAAAATGCTGCAAGAAGACCAACTTTTTTGCTAAAAAAGTCATTACCTAATCTATAAATTATATATACAGATAACAGTGCAAAAATAATAGCTGGAACTCTTAACCATACCTCATTATCAGAAATCTTCATCCATGGATTTAAAAGAGCATAGTAGAGTAGCCTGCCTTTATTAAAAGACACCTTGCGCCCATCTAAAACACTGATAAATTCATCTATCCATAGACCTCGGAAATTTACTCTGTAAAAGTACAAAAAACACCCTAAGAGAAGAATCAATAAAATAGGAAATATTCCTTTTTGTTTAATAGGGTAAATAAACCTTTGAAAAGCATTGAGCATAAACTATATTTCCTGGCTTCAAAATTTAGGTCATACAATTTATTAAAAAGTATGTTACACTTGTACAAGTGCCCCTTAACTGATAGAGGCTATTGATATTCTCAGATAATAAATTAGCTATATTGAAAGCTTCAAAAATTATTATCTATCTGATTATATCATGTCCGAATGTGTAGGATTTTTTATAAAAATATCATGTCCGGTAGTATCGGTATTGTCAGCGTGAAGTTAAGGAAAAAGCAAGAGGGAAGAAGGCTTAAAAGCTTGAAAAACTTAAATTTCCTGTAGATATTCGTCCTTGATTTTACACATAACGATATCAGGGGACATAATATAGTTTCTCCAGAGTCCTCCTGACTAGACATTGGCCATAATTATAACAACAAAAGCGATCATCAAATAAATTACCCCTTTCTCTAACTTGCTGCCAATTATCTCTCAGGATTCCAGCCATAAAAAATACTATTCCTCTAGAGAATCATCCAGCACACATAAGGTTTAAGGTGGAACAATATTTTTTTTATTTTATATTATCATATTAGTATTGCAGTTTCATAGTAGTAAAATGAGCAAATTTTTAACTATAGATACAGATCATCAATCAACTCACATTTGCCCACCTTAATTAGACTTGTCGCGAAATAAAACCTTAAAGTGAAATGGGAAAATTCTGGTTTTCACTGATTAAATTATCCTGCCATTAAGTAGAAATTCCAGAGTCCAGCCGCAGTGAACATGAAGCGATCGTCGCGCATCTTTAATG
>NZ_RCBY01000487.1 GCF_003838195.1 Okeania hirsuta | reverse complement strand
ACCGGCACAAAAAGCCAGATTAGCAAAGCTGTTTGGTTGTGTTCGTGTTGTGTGGAATGATAGTCTAGCTTGCTGTCAGGAAAAGTACAGATTAGGAGAAAAGAAACCCACTAATTCTGAGCTACAAAAACTCTTTATTACTCAAGCAAAAAAGACTGAAGACAAAGAATGGTTATCAGAGGTTTCAGTTGTACCATTACAGCAATCATTGAATGATTTAAACCAAGCTTATCAAAACTTTTTTAGTTCGACAAAAGGCCAGAGAAAAGGCCAAGCCATAAAACCTCCCAAATTTAAAACCAGGAAATCAAAACAGACTGCCAGGTTTACCTTGAGAGGGTTTAAAGTACACCAAGATAAAGTTTATTTAGCTAAGATTGGAAAGCTTAAAGTAGCCTGGTCAAGAAAACTACCCAGTGAGCCTAGCTCAGTAACAGTAATTAAAGATTCAGCTAATAGATACTTTCTTAGTTTTGTAGTAGAAATACAACCAGAAACCTTACCAAAAACTGATAATTCAGTAGGTATAGATTTAGGAATCAAAACTTTTGCTACATTAAGTAATGGTCAAAAAATTGATGCTCCAAAACCACTAAAGAAACGAATTAATAAATATCGAAAGTTAAGCAAATCATTATCTAAAAAAACTAAAGGATCTAAAAGATATGAAAAAGCTAGGTTGAGAGTGGCTAAATTTCATGCCAAACTGAAAGATACAAGAACAGATTTTCTGCATAAATTATCTACTAAAATAATTAGTGAAAACCAAACAATTGTTTTAGAGGATTTGAACGTTTCTGGTATGGTAAAAAACCGTAAATTATCCAGAGCTATATCTGATTTAGGTTGGAGAACATTCAGAACATTCCTAGAAGGAAAAGCAGAAAAATATGGTCGTGATTTTCAAGTAATTAGTCGTTGGGAACCCACATCTCAAACTTGCTCTAGCTGTGGGTTTAAAGGTGGAAAATTAGACCTTCAGGTGCGAGAATGGGAGTGTCTCAACTGCGGCGCAAAACATGATAGAGATGAGAATGCAGCGATCAATATATTAGTCGCCGGAGGGCATTCGGAGACTAAAAACGGACGTGGAGGCAAGCGTCAGACTAGCGTCAAGGTAGCAGCAGCCTGTGTTAGCGGAGCTTTGCGCCAGCAAAACGTCAACCCACCGAGGAGTTACGGCTCGGTAGGAATCCCCGTGCCTTTAGGCCGGGGAGGATGTCAATATCTCAATTAAAAAACTAACTCAACCCTACCAACTTTGAACTTAATTCCCAAAGCTTAATCGCTTTATCATCATCACTCGCTTCATCAGAAACTTCTTGCACAAAAGACTGACGATCTTTCTTCTGTCGATTTCCCCAACTCCAATACATTCCAGACTCCTTATACTCAGGATCTTTAACTAAAGCAGCAACTCTTTCTCCTGCTAAATCTTGAGAAACATATCCCCCAGTAATATTTTTCTGGAATAGCGGGAAAATTTTCTGGAATAAAGGATAATGATTTCGGAATAGAGGCGTATCTGCCACACATCCAGGATACAGAGAACTAAAAACAATCCCTGTTGACTCGTGATAACGCCGATGTAACTCCCGCATTGTCAAAACATTACAGAGTTTACTATCTTTATAAGCCTTACCAGACTTAAACTTTTTGCCATTAATCATAGAAATAGGAGCTTTGAAACCTGCTTCAAAACCCTGAAGATTTCCCAAATCTGGAGGTGCTGGAATTGGAATCTTTCCTCCCAACTCTTTCGGGTTAGCTGTTACAGTTCCCAAAATCACCAATCTTTTATCCGCAGCAGGAGACTGTTTCAAATCCTCTAACATAATGTTACATAGGAGAAAATGTCCCAGATGATTTGTCGCCACACTCAATTCATACCCATCTGGACTACGCATCGGTTCTTTTAATAGAGGCAAATATACCGCAGCGTTGCAAACCAAAGCTTCTAGAGACCTACCGCTTTCTCTGAAAGTATTAACAAACCGTCGTACACTATCTAGACTAGCCAAATCTAGGTGCATCACAGTGTAGCTATCTTTTGCCATTCCTACTTCTTGGGCAACTTTTTCTGCTTTCGAGAGGTCTCGACAAGCCATCACTACATACCATTGACCTGTTTTTGCTAAAGCTTTGGCAGCGTGTAAACCCACCCCTGACGATGCACCTGTGATTATTACTGTTGATTTATGATTTTGTTCCATTCTCAATGAGATTTTGTAAAATTCAATTGACTAATCTCATGATTTTACAACAGTCTTGACCAAATCAAAAGTCTAGTGTGAATTACTATACCGTTTCACGGAAGTCAAAAGTCAAAAGTCAAAAGTCAAAAGCAGGATTTTATAGAGCTACAAGACTTTGACTATACAGTAATTTCAGGAAATTATTTCACATTTAAAGTTGGAAACTATTTGTGACATCTTTGAAATAGAATAAATTAGACATCTCCTCCAAAACAGGGAACAGGGAACAGGGAACAGGGAACAGGGAACAGGGAACAGGGAACAGGGAA
>NZ_RCBY01000486.1 GCF_003838195.1 Okeania hirsuta | reverse complement strand
TCAGGAGTCAGGAGGGAAGAAAGAAGAAGGAAGAAGAAGAACTGGAGTTGAAGGAGAGAGTTTTCTTATCACTAATTATCCGGACATGATATAATATAGATAATATTTTCTCTAACTCGCTTACCTCTGTTCCATCCCACTTGCATCAGAGCATAGCGATCGCTCTGTTCATCAAAAACAGTATCCAATCTAATATTTCCATGAGAAGGACGTAATTTAGCATATTTCCTAATTACTTGTTTGACGATTTCTCTATAGGTCTTTGGGGTATCAATTGTAAAACCTCGACTTTTTCTAAATCTACAACCAACAATTTCTTATGCAAATTATTAATTACTAATTTGCCGATAGATTCACTAAATATATTATTATAAGTAAAGCTACTAATAGCTAGATAAATTTCCCTTTCATTAACTGTTGAAGTTTCTCATATTGTGGTTCATAAAAAAATCTGTGGTCAGAAAAAATTTGTTAATTGTTGTTCTAACTCATCTAACCCTTAACCAGGAGAAATTCCTAAAGCTTGTTTCTGCTCCATAAAACTGATACAAAGCGTCACATAACGTAACAACTTGATGTTTACTTCCTGCTTCTACTGAGGCCGTCGGCGGTTACTCATCCACAGGCATTCATGCGCAGGCATTCACGGTCGAGCCGACCGCATTTCTTAAATTTATACTGGCGTTTAAATCTCTATCTATTGACAACCCACAATCTGGGCAATCATAAGTTCTCAGATGCAAGGGCATATCTTGGACATGACCACAGTTGGAACAAGTTTTTGATGATGGGAAAAACCTGTCAACTACTACTAGCTCAGAACCGTACCATTCACACTTGTACCCAAGCTGTCTCCTAAACTCATAAAATCCTTGGTCGGCTATTGATTTCGCCAGCCTATGGTTAGCTAACATACCCCTGACATTCAAATCTTCTATGACTACACTGCCGTGGTTTTTGGCTAAGTATGTTGTCAGTTTATGAAGTGCGTCTTGACGGATGTTTGCTACTTTTCTATGCGATCTGGCTATCTTCTGTTGTGCTTTTTTCCAGTTGGCAGAGCCTACTTCTTTATGACGATTTAGGTATTGCAGCCTAGACAACTTAGCTTCAAATTTCTGATATGCTCTCACACTCTCAAATACTTTCCCATCACTTAATGTAGCTAAGGTTTTCACACCTAAATCTACACCTACTACATCAATTTTTTGGGATGTAGTGTGAAAATTAAATTCATAGCTACAGCTTAGATACCAATCACCTGCTTGTCTACTAATGGTGATTTTTTTGGTTGTTGCTTCAATGGGTTCGTAAGTTTTGACAATACCAATAAAAGGTAATTTGTGACTCCATCCATTTAATTCTATTGGTTTTCCGCAATTATCTATTGTGAAAGAGTCAGACCTACCTTTTCTCTTAAATCTTGGATATTTACCCAACCCTTGAAAAAACCTCTTAAATGCTTCACCTAAGTTTATGTTTGCGCAGCATTCCGTAGGAAAAGCATATTGATAGACCCGGGAGGACAAGTTTTTCATCCAAGGATAAAGAGGTTTTGTGTGATTGGTAAAAACTTCTCTAATTATACGAACATTGGGTTTATAACCATTTTTATAAGCGGCATTCCACAAGCTTAAACCCCAGTTATAACACCATCTGGTATAACCTGCGTGTTGAGCCAACAGGGTTTTCTGCTTGTTATTTAGTTTGAGCTTTGTACGAATTGACTTGTACATATTTCTAGCCCTTTTTTAAACTGTATTTTTTCACGTCTGTAAAGAACTATCAAGTTATACTACGTTATAACGTAAATTGTCAACTAGGTCAAAACTCTCCCAAAATTGCCCGATAAGTTTTTAGTTCATTAGGGTATGTTAATTGGGTTATTGCAAAAACTTATAGTGTTTCTCTGTTGCTTGTTGCCTGTCCCCTAAAATTCAAAACTTTTGTATCTCACCAAATTTGAGAACTACTGAGAACTACTATCTATAGCAGTCGAAGCACGCGGTCATGGACATATCAAAAGCTTAAAACTCAGACAACGCCAGATTTTTCCTTCTCTCCTAGATAACTAAAACCTTCTTTCTTTTTCTTTCTTTCTTCTTCCTTCTGCTATACTTTGTCATAGATTGTTCTAATTTATCAATCCCATAGATTTTTCGGCGTTGGTAAAGCGCGTGTATGATATTCATCTTAATTCTTTAGGACTCAACCTACCCCTAACCCAACCCACCCGCGCGCCCCTCCCAGGAGGGTAACTCAGTCGGACTGAGTCAGGAGGGTAGAAAGAACCAGAAACCCCGAGTAGAAGGAGAAAGTTTTTTGGTGGCGTAAAGGTAACGGAGTTCTATCGCGCTCTTATCGGGACATTATATCATACCTCTTTTCACCAATGCCAATATAAGGAGTTGGTAAATGAAGGTATGATTTATATTTGGGGTAGCGCTCTGTAATATCATGTTCGGACGGGTCAGTTATAATAAAATTTAAGGACTCCGGGTATCGACAGTACCAAACAAATACTTAAATTATCAATACCCCCAATAC
>NZ_RCBY01000485.1 GCF_003838195.1 Okeania hirsuta | reverse complement strand
AGTAGTCGCTAAAGTATTGCTCCTGTACCGGCTGTAGCGATAATGCTTCGCTAAGCAATGCCTCATGTTCCTTTATGAGCTCCTCAAAGTCCTGCAGTCTTGTACTCTGCAAAATAGCTTGTGTAATAAGGTCAATCTTTTGTATTAATGGAAGCAGGGTCCATAGCTGAGGAATTTCTCTCGATAATGCCGAATTCCATCTCTGCTATTTTGCTTTTTACCGGAATATAACAAGATAGAGCTGATCCAGAAAGGGAGGCTTGAATTGGGTAGGCTGTGAATGCGGCGTACCGTTGGCCAGTCGATAGAGTATGGGGCCATCCGCAATCGCGCAGGCAATATCATAAGCAGAACCTCCAAATGAATCCCACAACAACTGATAGGGATCTACTGCTTGCCATTTGCTAATGCAGCTAGAAGGGTAGAGAAGTACTAAACCCCAAATGTCTGGAAACTCCAGGTCCATACGTAAGTCTAGTCCGGGTAGATCTGCCAGGCGGTAGGTTTTTGCTTTTGTATAGATTGGAAATCTGAATGAGCCGTTCAGCCACGGCTGCATCGGTAGCATTATTATTTCTAAAGTAAGAAAGCTCAAAGGAAGCTTGGAACCAGACCTGAGCTTGATGATCATAACTGGCCCAGTTTAGCTGCCCGGCTGGAATTTGTTCGCCTTGTTTTAATTTCCATCCACTGACCGAGTTTGGCAGGGATGGCTAGAGCAGTGGCTCCATCAAGTACCACATATTCACCGGTGAGCAGGAGTTTACCCTTAGTGTGGGTATTGAAAATGCTTGAGTTGGAGGTCATTCTGCAAGTTTTAGGCGCTTTGCCTCGCAACCAATCAAGAATCTCGTACGGCTGTAAAAGGATACTACCTTGTCTTTGAAGTGACAATCGCATCTTTTACTTCTGCTCGGTAGCACCTAGGTGATTTAGATATTGAGCAGGTGCATTTTCATGTGGCCTTGCTGAATACCGTGTGTCACCAATGATCGGACTGCCGCAAAGTTTTTGTGCCAGGCCAGTAGCTGCGATGATCATCATGAGTTTCTTGGGCGCTGGGGTTGCCTAGAAGTTCTAATGATCGGTGAGCCAAAGATGCAGTTTGGTCAAGCCGCCTACCGTACCAATGGCTAGTGGAATGTCTAACCAAATTTGAAAAATTCCGTCCTTCACTTCGCACTGGGGTAAGGCTAGATACTGCCCATCTTTGGCGGCATAGTGGTGACCGCAGGCTTCGATAGCCCGAAAGTCATTCCTGTGGCCAAATACTACGGCATCTATTCCATTGAATATACCTTTATTGTGCGTGGTGGCTCGGTACGGATCAATCCGTGCAATGCGCACAGCTTTGCTAAATTTGTCGGCAAATCCGGCAGCATTTAAATCTTTGCAAGCTCCCTCCAATTGTTCCACTGGGCACTCTACCCAGGTGCGAACCAAACAATCCGGCGTATAATTGGATAGGATGGCCATGATGATTTCTACGGAGCGTTCCTCATCTTTCAGAGCCGGTGACTCCGCTGCAAATTCTTGCAAGCTCTTACCGAATTGCTCCAATATGGAGTTGATGAAATTGGCTCCCATCGAGTCGCAGGTCTCGAAAGCTACCTTTAGCTGGTAATAATCAGCTTCCTCATTTTTTAGATCTAGCAATTCGATATCGAGAATACCACCACCTCTAGCTTCCATATTCTTGAGAGGGGAGCGGCATCAGCCCGAAGCTTAGCTTCGATTTGTGGGAATAATTCGCGCAGGGTGGCAGGGGCTCCTGACCATGAGAAATGAACTTGTCCCAGTTTTGGGTGTGTCTATTACTTCTGCTCTGAATCCCACGATTCAGCCAGAATTTCATGCGCTGGAAGCAGCCGCTACAACAGAACTTTCCTCGATTACCATCGGCACGGCATAGGTCTTGCCATTGATCTTAAGATTCGGAGCAATACCGAATGGCAGAACGAAATTGCTAATGGTATTCTCACTAAAGTCATCGAGTACTTTCTGCTGTTGTTCGTCGCCGTGCCAGAAACTTTTCAGTTCTCTGATGACGGCTTCTGGTTCCGTAAAGAAATGTTCAGCTACCCAACGAAGCTTGGCTCGCTTGGATAGCTTAGAGAAACCGCTAATGGTCTTTTTTTGCATTTCTTGCTTGCTTAGGTCTGAATCTTCAGAACTCACCATTGGTGATTCCTCGATCCTTGTCGAATATTCAGATTCTATGTTCATGCTTTGAGACTTAAGAAGGTTTGAGATAGGGCTAAGCCCTTGATTTGCGTCATTACGTACGAACGTAAGGTCTCATAGTCGCCTCTAGCATGCTTCAGAAACTGTGAAGCCTGCCCATATATACTTGGTAAGGTACATTTTTCCGTAAGGTAATAACCATCCAGGAAGTGTCGAATACCCCCAGAGATGATGATCTGGGAACATCTACGCTTATCGCCCAATTCTTCCACCAGGCGGTTGCAAAGCTCCACCATTTCTTCTGCTCCATGTCCAATATTGGCCAATCTTCCGTAGGCTTCTTGCTCTAGTTCGCTGGATCGAGCCA
>NZ_RCBY01000484.1 GCF_003838195.1 Okeania hirsuta | reverse complement strand
TGTTAAACTAAGCCAGGCAAGTTACCTTGACCGACTCGTCTTCAGAACCGGACGTGAGACTTTCACCTCATCCGGCTCCTCTCTTAAACGTCCCTTGTCATGGGTACATCCCTACTTCAGTATCAACATATCATCAACCCATAAATAACTTTCAGGTAAGTCCTGTGGCTTAAATTGTGGATATGTCTTGTTATCTGATGCAGTTTTAGTATCGTGGCAATGTCGGTGCAACAATTGTTTGTTCTTATATGTGTTGTCACCACCTTTAGACCTTGGTTTTATATGGTCAACTTCAATTAGGTCAGTTGGTCTAAAGGTTAGTCCACAAGATGCGCATTTACCTTTTTGTCGCTTAAGTAGCGTTGTGACTTCTTTCCTTACGCCTGGATGTTTACCGATTCTGCTACCCCAATAAGTCCAGTCACCGTCATAAGGGGATTTATTACCTTTAACTTTGATGTGCCTTATAATAGGTATATCTGAGTGTCGGTTTAGTATATACTCACCGTCGTTAAGTAACCAATTTCTGGTCTCTTTGCAGCGAGGGAAATACTTTTTCTTTACCCATTTAGCCGACTTATTTGGATGCCTTCTACTGGCCCATCTCCATATTCTTACCCATAGGAGGTTATCTATTTTGCTGAATACCTCTTTACTGGCGACGGTTGAGAAGTAGTTAGCCCATCCTCTTATTACCGGATTTAACTTAGCTATTAGAGCTTTAGTCGGGGCGGTTTTATTCTTATCAAATATATCCGCCAGTTTTCGATAATGAGTTTTTATACTCTTGGAGGAGGGTTTAATCAGAGTCTTATATCCTTGTTTGGTTGACTTTACCTTCCATTGCCTGACTGTAAAGCTAAGAAAGTCAAATCCAGGTTTGTTCCCTTCATATTCTTCTAAGGTGTGGACAATTTTGGTCTTTTCTGGTTTTAGCTCTAATCCTACCTGGTTTAACCACTCCTGTATTACGGCTTTTGCTTGCAGGACTACTTTGATGTCTTCATGTAGGATAACGAAATCATCAGCGTAGCGTACTATGGTAAGACTTTGACATTTACTTTTCCAACCTTTTTGATTACCTTTTTTGTTTTTAAGGTCTATAGTTTTGGCAAATTCCATTAGTCTTTCCTCCATACCGTGCAGGGCGATGTTTGCTAGTAAGGGTGAAATTACCCCTCCCTGTGGTGTACCTTCCACAGATTCTAGGAATTGATTGTTGTCCATCACTCCAGACTTTAACCATTGTTTAATTAGTCGTCTGTAGGGAGATTGACCTATCTTTCCTAGAAGTGCATCGTGGTTAATTCGGTCAAAACACTTAGATATATCGGCATCTAACACATATTTAGGTTTATGATTGATGCTAGTGTGTATGGCTACGATGGCATCATGCGTTGACCGTCCTGGCCTAAAACCATAACTGTTAGGTTCAAAGTGTGCCTCCCATTCTGGTTCCACACCCAACTTAACCAAGGCTTGTAACGCACGGTCGTACATTGTTGGGATTCCAAGCGGTCGCTTCTCATCCCTTCCTGGTTTTGGTATCCAGACTCTGCGGGTTGGACTTGCTTTGAGGTATCGCGTATTTAATAAGTCAACTAGGTTAAATCTCTGTATTGGTGGTAGATTTTTGATTCCATCTATACCCGCAGTTTTCTTCCCCTGGTTATCCTGGGTCACGCGCCTAACAGCTAGCAACCTAGCGTAGTAACTTTTGGTCAGAAGTTTTTGGTACTTACGCATCTTGCGGATTTCGCCACGGCTGGATGCTCTGTAAATTAACTTTTGCAACTTAAATACATATTTTTCTACCTTCTTCCAATTAATATCTTTCCATTTAAGGTTAGGATTGATACTAACTTGATTCGGTATATCGTCTGTATCCCATGCCACGCTTAAAAATGGTCTAGGATTTCCTAGTTTTCTTTTTAGTGTTTTAGCTTTATTCATAGCTAATTGTTACTTTACATTACGTCTAACAGTGGATACGTCTGCAAATTAATGCTTATTATCCAATCCTACTCTCCCTAAGACCTACGTCCGATTGCGTAGATTGACCTTGAATGGCTTCCTAAGTTATCGACCTATATTCTGAGGTGTCTTAGAGAGGTTTTCTCGTTCCCTTATTCCTTTTATTACGGCTAATTTAGTGGGGTAAAATCTCCCGGAGGGTTCGGTATGGTTGCTGATAATTCCGAAATTATGAAATTATCCATTGACCCCCTGACTTTCGTCCTACATTCCATAGTTACCTTTGGAATGGTTTCGTGTAACGAGAGTTTAATTACCTTCCTGTTCGTCCACTTGTCAGCCTTTGCTTGCGGTATCGTTCTTGGTAACTGGTATTTTCCCGCTTTTAGGCCAGCTTCACCAGTTTGATATTCAGTCTCACCAGTGTGGCCTATGCTGTCAACCCAACAACAAGGCGGATGGAATTTCACCACCAAGGTAATAAGAGTTATTCACAAGTCGAGGTTGTCCTCATGTGGTGACTTGGAACGGCCATTTATACCCAGTTTCCTGGTTTAGTGGCCAACGAGTCACACAAT
>NZ_RCBY01000483.1 GCF_003838195.1 Okeania hirsuta | reverse complement strand
CATCAATACCAATAGACAATACTTTGCCACAACAATCACCTCAGACACTAACAAATCCAAGCATTCCAGCAGCATCAAACCTAGTGCTACTGGTGATAGTAATATTAATAACCAAGCAGGAGGGGATATTACTACTGGAGACCAAACAGCTACTACTGAAGAAGGTAATGCCAGTATCAATAACCAAGCAGGAGGTAATATTACTACCCAAGACCAAATAGCTACTACTGAAGAAGGTAATGCCAGTATCAATAATCAAGCAGTTGGTAATATTACGACTGGAGACCAAACAGCGGTAACAAACCAAGGTAATGCCAGTATTAATAATCAAGCAGTTGGTAATATTACGACTGGAGACCAAATAGCAATAGGTGATACAACAAGTATTATTAACCTACCAGGAGGAGAACTTAATACTGGTGAAATCATTCAAATTAGCCCACCTCCATCAATACCAATAGACAATACTTTGCCACAACAATCACCTCAGACACTAACAAATCCAAGCATTCCAGCAGCATCAAACCTAGTGCAACCAACAACAACTCCAGCTATTCCAACAAATAATATTTTACAATTTGACAACCCAATCTCAAATCCGACCACCACTAATATTATCCAGTCAATACAGAGTAACAGTACCATCAGCACAACCAATAATCCTAATCTGCCAAACAAAAAGAGCGATCGCCAACAAATTAATATCAACACCGACACTACAACAGCTTTACAAAACATCAATATTATTAACAATACTCCCCTAACTGTTGCTGCTAACTTTCAAACCTTGACTGCCTTAGAGAAAAATCGGAACAATTCATTCACTAACTACTTTGGAAAAGACCTATCAACTCAAAATATATCCATAAAAAACGGGGGAGCGCTGACAGACAACTTTGGAGAAGACCTATCAACTCAAAATACATCCATAAAAAATATCCGGGAAGTGCTGACAGACATCGCCCGTGAAACAGGCAAAAATTCAGCAATTATCTATGTCACAGCTTACCCAGAAGAACTGCAACTGGTATTATACACACCAGATAGCGACCCCATCCTCAAAACTGTTCCGGCAGCTAATCGCCAACAACTCATGGAAGTTGTCCTACAATTACGATTTCAAGTCACAACTCCCTCCCGTCGTAATACTCAAAGCTACTTGCCACCAGCACAACAATTGTACAATTGGCTCATTAGACCCATATCAGCAGAATTAGAAGCCGCTAATATCGATACCTTACTATTCAGTATGGATGAAGGTCTACGAACTTTACCTGTAGCAGTATTACACGATGGTCAACAATTCCTCGTCGAAAAATATAGCCTCAGTTTAATTCCCAGTATCAGTTTAATGGATACCAACTACCGCCCAATTCAAGATACCCGAGTATTAGCAATGGGAGCAAGTGAATTTATCGAACAAAACTCCTTACCAGCAGTGCCAGTAGAGTTAGAAACTATTTCCCAACAGTTGTGGCAAGGTAGTCAGTTCCTCAACCAAGACTTCACCCGTAATAACCTGCTAACCCAACGACAAAATTATCCCTATCCCATCATTCACCTAGCTACTCATGCAGAATTCCGACCAGGTGCTGCCAGTAATTCCTATATTCAACTGTGGGGTGACGAACAACTACATCTAGGTCAAATGCGACAGTTAGGTTGGAACGATCCACCAGTAGAATTATTAGTATTGTCAGCTTGTCGCACTGCCGTTGGTGACAAAAATGCTGAGTTAGGTTTTGCGGGGTTAGCAGTAGCAGCAGGAGCAAAGTCTGCCTTAGCTAGTGTCTGGTATGTGAGTGATGAAGGCACATTAGGATTGATGACAGAATTTTACACCCAACTAAATAATGCCAAGATAAAAGCAGAAGCTTTACGACAAGCACAGTTAGCAATGTTACGAGGAGAAGTAGTTATTGCAGAGGGTCAATTAAGGGGGACAGCAGCTCGTGGTGCAGTGGTATTACCATCAGAGTTAGGAAAGTTTGAAAATCAAAATTTATCTCATCCCTATTATTGGGCAGGGTTTATGATGATTGGTAGTCCGTGGTAGTCTTTGGTAGATGGGGAGTGTGGGACCCACCCCTAACTCCTCCTAGGAGGGGAATTTAGGGAAGCGGGTGACATGGATCGCCAAGCTCGCCAAGGATTGAAATCCTTGGCTAATAGTTTAAGTCATCTTAAGATTACTCTTGACGAGTATGCCATCTTTTTCATCTTTTTATATTGTGGTTAATCAGTGCAACTTGATATTACGGGAGCAGGACAACTAAAGTCCATTCTACTTTGCGATCGCAACTCGGAAAATTTCAAAAAATAAAAAACCCAGATAGATTAAACTACCTGGGGCGTTTGTTTCCAACTAATCCGCATTAACCCAAGCGGTGGGGAGCTACGTTTTAGAACCACGACAGAACAAGGCTTTCAGACCCCCAAATATACGCACCACCTTTGATTAAAAAGTCAAACAAAAAAATTACCAAAATGAAAAGGCTAATACCATTTTGATAAATGTTTGCTACAAATAACTAGGGGATTTTTTAGGAGTCA
>NZ_RCBY01000482.1 GCF_003838195.1 Okeania hirsuta | reverse complement strand
TTAATAATTAACAATTACCTCTCCTTGAAAAGAAGAGGATTGACTCAAAGGAAAAATTTTTCTTGTTTCTCCTTTAAAGGAGAGGCTTTAAGTCTTAATGATTTGGTAATTTACGGAAGTTATTTAACATTTAAAGGAGCGAAACTATTTGTGACATACCTAAAGTGAATTGGTATTAACACTATAATTTTAATATTTTTTTATTTTATATGTTTTATTTGACAGATAATAATGATCTTAAAAAATGTATTGAACAATTAGCTACTGCTAATATACTTTGGATTGATACAGAAGTTGCTGATTATAATACTCGTAGACCTAGATTGTCTTTGATTCAAATATTAGCTGACTCTCAAGATTTAGTGGGCGGTCTCGTTTATATTTTGGATGTTTTAGATAATCCCGATTTAACTAACTTTTTTATCGATAAAATAATGGTTGAACCTAATATTGAGAAGGTATTTCATAATGCTAGGTTTGATATTAAATTCTTGGGTAAAAATGAGGCTAAAAATATTACTTGCACTTGGGAAATAGCAAAAAAATTACCTTATTATATTTTGCCTGTTCCTAATTTTAAACTGAAGACATTAGTGGAAAATTTAACTGATTTTAAAAATATAGATAAAGAAATACAAGGTAGTGATTGGGGACAGCGTCCGCTGACAGAAAAACAGTTAGAATATGCAAAAATGGACTCGGTTTATTTAGCTCAAGTACATTTA
This sequence comes from Okeania hirsuta, assembly GCF_003838195.1. Taxonomy (GTDB): domain Bacteria; phylum Cyanobacteriota; class Cyanobacteriia; order Cyanobacteriales; family Microcoleaceae; genus Okeania; species Okeania hirsuta. The sequence goes on along the minus strand of NZ_RCBY01000482.1, from coordinate 1,830 downwards.
GCTTTGTTCGAATTAATGAAACAAAATAATTCTGAACCTACTGCTGAAAATTTAGATGAACTAAGTCAAAGATATCAAGATATTTTACATGAATGGAAATTGTTAGATTCAGAAATTGCTCATATACTTGAGCGGATAAAATTAGCTATGCAGGTACAGAATATTTCTGAAACTTCAACTTTTAAATTATCAGCTACAGAACGAGTTACTCAAAAAGTTAATTTTGCTGAGTTGGCAGCGATCGTACAAGACCGGGAAATAGATTTAGATTTTCCGATTACTGTCACTCAAAAACTACAAAAAGATTTTGGAGATATTATTAATGAAATTTCGGTAAATAAAGAGAAAACTTCTAGCTGGAAATTGACTGTTAAAAATTTGTCCGATATTAACTAGCCTATCAGCTTAAGTTAAAATTCCCATTTAAATTGCATTTCTATGTTGCTGATTATGGGTATGATTTAATAATTTTGTATTTGGGATTTTTGATTTTGGATAGTTTGAACCACTTGTTAATATTAACTATTCCCTATTTCCTATTCCCTATAAATCTAAGCTGACTGCTGAGTGCTGATTGCTGATTGCTTTTTAATCAGCCATATTAGTCAGAAAAATTAAAATAATTAAAAATAATTTGATTTGATAAATCTGTAGACTAAATAACTCTTTTATCCTACTCTTAAATTAATAGCAAAGCTGCTAAATATTGATAGTTTAAATATCAATAACTAAATACATATTATTGAGGAAAAGTCAAGATGATGCAAGCTAAAGATATTATGACCACAGAGGTTGAAAAAATTCGTGGTTCGGCGACAGTAGCTGATGCTGTGAAGAAAATGAACGATCTCTGTCTGCGTGCTCTAATTGTAGAACGCCGTCACGAGCAAGATGCTTATGGTATTATCACAGAGGCAGATATTGTTTATAAGGTTGCTGCTTACGGCAAAGACCCTAAACAAGTGCGAGTTTATGAAATTATGACTAAACCTTGCATTGTTGTTAATCCCGATTTAGGTGTAGAATATGTAGCGAGATTATTTGCTAATACAGGTATACATCGAGCACCTGTAATTAAGGATACGTTACTTGGTATTATTTCAATTACAGATATTTTAAGCAAAAGCGATTTTGTGGAGAAACCAAAATCTGTACTGCTTGAAAGGAGAATAGAAGCAGCTATTGAAGAAGCAAGAAGTATTTGTGCGGAAAAAGGTGTGACTTCTAAAGAATGTGCAGCAGCTTGGGATATTGTAGAAGAGTTACAAGCTGAAGCTGCTCATCAAAAGGCAGAAAGACTGGAAAAAACTGCTTTCGATATCTATTGCGAGGATAACCCAGAAGCTGCTGAAGCACGAAATTACGATGTTTAGGGTTTGCGCTCAAAAGTCTTTTAGTAGGGGTAGGAGACAGGAGACAACCCACCCCTCGCCCCTCCCCCTCCCAGGAGGGGAATACAGGAGACAACCCACCCCTCGCCCCTCCCAGGAGGGGAGAAATGGGAATGAGCAAGGAGCTAGGAGTAAGAATTGTCCTAAGATTGTTCTGCCCAAATCTTGACCAAAATCCGCTCATTTTTTAACCGTTACCACTTAAAACCTCGCACTTTTTGATACTTAAAAAAGCACTTACCTTTATCTATAAAGACTTTTAGATTTAATCAGCAAGTCCTATTTAGTTTCAACTTTTTCGCGATCGATGTTAGCAGGGAACAAGCAACAGTGGGAAAACATTTCCCTGTCTAAGGTCGATCGTCATTTCAGTTATCAGTTATATCAAATCCGGTAGCATCGGAGTAATTAAACCTGAATTTTCGGCCACCAATGGTAC
>NZ_RCBY01000481.1 GCF_003838195.1 Okeania hirsuta | reverse complement strand
GCCCACACTCACCATCGCCAGGGATTCAAGGATATGCTCAGCAAAGTGGCATTGGGAGAAGTAGGTATTATCTTGTCATTTGAAGTCACCCGATTAAGTAGAAATTGCTCCGACTGGTATCCCTTACTCGATATCTGTGGCTATACTAGTTGCTTGATTGCTGATAATGAAAGTGTTTATGATCCTAGTACGCCCAATGGTCGACTATTGCTGGGGCTCAAAGGGCAGCTTTCTGAACTGGAGTTATACACTTTGAGAAATAGACTTACCGCTGGATTACTTAATAAAGCCAATCGAGGAGAGTTGGCCCTTAATCTGCCAGTAGGCTTCATTCGCAATGAGCTAGGTAAAGTTCAGAAAGACCCCAATCGGGAAATCCAAAGTCGGTTGGAATTACTCTTTGATACTTTTCTAAGGCTAGGATCGTCCGGTAAAGTCCTACGGCATTTTAATCAGTTTCAACTCAAGATCCCTCGTCGGGATCGATACGGTGCTTTAATCTGGAAAATGCCAAGTGCAACTGCTATATTATCTACCTTAAAAAATCCGGCTTATGCAGGTGCTTATGTTTTTGGGCGGAACAAACAAAAACCACAAATATCGGATCCGCACAAGAAAACACGCACTCCTTTGCCTATGGATCAATGGAAAGTCTTGATCAAGGACAAGTATCCTGCTTATATCAGTTGGGAGACCTTTGAAAAAATTCAAGCACAACTCAAAGATAACTACACTGACTATAGCCAAAATAAGTCTCGCGGTATTCCTCGTCAAGGAGTAGCACTATTACACGGTTTAGTTTACTGCGGTGAGTGTGGGCACAAAATGAAGGTTAAATACAAAGATCCACCGAGATATATCTGCAATTATTTAGCCCAGCAGTTTTCCATCCCCATTTGTCAATATATTCCCACTAAACCGCTAGATGCCAAAGTAGTGCAGCATTTCTTCGAAGCGCTATCGGCTATTGAAATCAATGCCTATCAACAAGCACTTGAAAAAGTACAGCAAATTGAACGGCAAGCTCAATTGGCACAACGCCAACAAATACAAAGACTGGATTATCAAGAAAAATTAGTGCGAAGACAGTATCAAAAAGTTGACCCTGATAATCGCTTAGTAGCTGCTGAACTTGAAGCTCAATGGGAAAAAGCGCTTAAAGAGCTTAAACAAGCCCAGCAGGCCTTTGAGCAAAATCATCAGAATTTTCAACAGCTTCACTTACCGAAACATATGATTCAAGCCTTCACTGCTATTGGAAAGCATTTGCCCAAAATGTGGCAAGAGCCTTGTTTAACTTTACCCGTAAAGAAATCCCTCATCCGATGTTTGATTGACAAGGTTGTCGTGAATCGAACACAAAGGGATTTAGTCAAGATCCGAATTATCTGGAAAGGTGGTGCAACTACTACTGATCACCTCCCCGTAAAGGTAGGCGCTTTTGCAGAACTCTCTTTTGCCAAACAAATGGAAGAACTAATTGTCAAATTAGCTAATCAAGGTGTTCTGGATGATGAAATAGCAGCAAGGCTTACCAAGCAAGGGTTCCGTTCTCCGATGAGCGAAAAGGTACTGACCAGTACTGTAACTAGGATCCGGCTGAAAAATAGGATTCTCATAAATCAAAGTCAATCCCACCCAAGGAACATTCCAAATTACTTGACCATTCCCCAGGTGGCCAAAAAACTTGGCCTACATAAAGACTGGTTCTACCATAAAATAAAAAAGCGAGTCATACAGGTCGAAAAAGACACCAAAACACGATTATACTTGTTCCCTGACAAACCTCAAACCATAGAAAAGCTAGTAAAACTCAAGAATGGAAAAGTGAAAACTGTAGCTTTTTGATTACCTTTTCCTATCGTTTAACCCTAACCTGGGTTCATCACCTGGGTTATTTACCCGTGCACCAACATGAACCCACAAAAGAGTCCTAAAGTTGATCCCCCCTTCCGCCAGCCAACATGGCAGGAAATTGAACCTGAAGAAATAGAAGTGACAGACCCGACGCATCCCTTATTCGGTGCTCGGTTCTCTCTTATCTCTATAAGTAACCCTCCCATTGGAGAAGCTCATGCTTTCGTTCAATATCGTGATTATATGATATTAAAAATCCCAATCAGCGCCACTGAGTTGGGAGTTTCTACCCCTTCACTGTCTACTAAATTGTCCTTATCATCCTTAAAAGCAATTATCAAACTTTTCAAGGATTGTAAGGAACTATGCCACATCGACCTATTGAAATCTACCAAAACCTCAGCCCGCAACTCCAAGACGAAGTCCGGGAAGAACTCCTAAACCTCTTTCAACAAGTCATTTATGAATACATCCGAAACCATTCAAGCTCATCACATAGCTCGCAAAGCAGTAATCTACATTCGTCAGTCGACACCTCATCAAGTACTTTCCCATCAGGAAAGCCTTCGGCTCCAATACGGTCTAAAACAACGGGCTCTAAAATTAGGATGGAGTAAATTGGATATAGAGATCATTGATGTTGACCTGGGCTTGTCTGGAGCCCACACTCACCATCGCCAGGGATTCAAGGATATGCTCAGCAAAGTGGCATTGG
>NZ_RCBY01000480.1 GCF_003838195.1 Okeania hirsuta | reverse complement strand
TATATCGATGGCAACAAGGCCATTGTCTCTAGCCAATCCTCTTTGACTAAAGCGGAGGTCATTAGCATTGAGCAGCATGAGAAGGATTGGAAAGAAATCTTTTCCGGTATCCAGTCTGCTGTAGATATTGTTGCTTTTCAAGATGGTCATGTTGATTATCACGAATTGGCGCACTACTTCGCCATCAATAAGCAGCTTGCTGATTCCTTCAATATGCAATGCTGGACGAATGCGGAATCCTTTGATCGGGATATGCCCATCAAGTTTCTTCCCATCAAATTCGAGAAATTGCTTTTGAAATTGAAAGCAGCAAAAGAGGCGGGATTGGACAAGGCTATTACTTTCGAGTTTTCCCATTTTATGAGTCCACAATCTGCCTATCTGCAAGCTCATCATCTCTTCAACCGCTATATGGAACAATTAGAACAAACCCATGAATAAAGAATTGTTTGCGAGCTATGCGCAAAAGTACCAGCAGGCTTTGCTGGACAATGTAATCCCGTTTTGGATGCAGCATAGTCGCGCTGAGAAAGGTGGTTTTAACACCTGCTTGTCGTCGGATGGGAGCGTGTACGACCAAGACAAATTCATTTGGCTGCAGGCGAGGCGTGTTGACTTTCGCGATGTTATAAATCGATTGGAAAAAGGCGTGAATGGTTGGAGATGCCTTCACGGTGCTCAATTTCTAGAAAAGTACGTAGGGACGACAATGGAGATTGTATTTTCCTTGGCTCCGGACGGTAAACATTGATTCAAGCTATAACATTTCTTGATGTTTGCCTGTATGGCTTTTGCACAGCTCTACCAGGCTAGGGCGAGGAAAATCATCGCACATTGCACTAAGACCTCCAGAAATCTTGCAGCGCCAAGGATCAAAGGGCTACAATAAAGCTGAGGTGATACCGGCCGCTTAAGAATTTGCACTGCCCATGTTTTGTGCGATATCGTTGGAATTGGAAGCACTACTAGATCTAGCAGGTAGAAAAACATTTATGCTGTATCAAAGAGTGATGGAGAACTTCTATGATCACAGTGGCTACTTGGAAATGTCATGAATAATGGAAGCTTCGGTCTTCGATGGAGATTTTAACCTGGACATGCTATAGAGGCCATGTGTTTATCATGGATTTGGGCAGAAGGCGAGATCAAGCCTGATTACGGAAGGGCGAGTCGTGCCGAAGATGCTGAGTATGCTGGGATAAGGAATATGGCGGATCTTCTATTCATGGACCGAAGGGCTCCCCTTCAGCAATTAGAGTGGGACAAAAACCTCTTGGGTACACTGGAACATTGGTGCTATTAAAGGCGTATGGTTAATCGGGAGGAGGTTACTGACTTGTTTGAAAAGTGTCAGTATAGTTGGCTCATTTTCCGGATGCAAACATGGAGAATGGTTTGGCTATTTGATCGAAGAGTGAGATTTTGTTATCTTTAAAAGCGGGAAATGGAAGGATGTTTTACGTTCCGAGAGTTATGGAATGTTGACAAGTCTTGGGCGACTTCAGGCGTGATTTTTTGCAAATTAACTTCTAAACAAGACCACTTTTATAAACCAGGTCGAATTGGTCACTGATACCCAGTGAACCAATTAGGCCAAAACTAAAACCATCGAATTTTTGTATTTCATTATTGTTCGGAGATAGCTGCTGGTTGGCTGGCAGATAATGAAAGAGGCGGATTGGTGATCACGAATATCATCTTAGGTATTATCGGTGGTGTAGTGCGTGTTGGTACTAGGGGTGTGGTGTATCGTGTGGTGGATTAGTGGTCAATTATTAATCGGCTATTGGCGAATGGCTGTAATTTTTGTAGCGGGCCTCTAAGAGTATTTGACGAGAAAATATTTCTCGTAAGAAATAGTACCATTTGAGAAGACATCTAGATGGGGTTTTCTATGGAGAGAATATATAGTTCAAAGAGATGCTACTTGTTGACTAGAAGAAAAGCATAAATTTTGATAGTATGGTAAATGGCTGTAGGTCAAGCTGTTTTCTTAATTAAATTGTCAAGTTAGATTTGCTATCACAATCGTTGTGATTTTTAAGCAAGTGTTGATAGCTTTTCAGCAGTAATTGTGTGTCGGCGAGGTAAAAACACTTCTAGGGCTCAGGAACAACTTGCTTTGTTCTAGTGGGTATGTGTGTTATTTTATAAGTTGATTGAATATGATTACTTTACTGTGAGGTAAAGCTATTCTGTACAAGCGTGCTTTGGCATAAGTAATTGACGGAAATTTGCACAAACATCTACAAGAGAACACACAGTTATGAAATTTACTTTGAGACCTGTTTGTGTTGTTGCGTTAATAGGATATTTAATGCGTTAATTACAAGTTGACTGTGAAGGAAGTATGAAATAAATAGCGTTTCTACCGATCTGCCTCTTGCTCATACAGTAACCTTGTTGGTGACGCCGGTACCTTACCTGCAGAAGTCAGGGAGTCAACCCGGTTTTAACCTATCTCAAGCAGCATCTTCAATCTGAAACGGAGAACTCCTCGCTGGTTTACCTGGGAGATAACATTTATCCGGAGGGATTGCCACGGAAAAAAGATCCAGGAAGAGCAGAGGCAGAGCGCCGC
>NZ_RCBY01000048.1 GCF_003838195.1 Okeania hirsuta | reverse complement strand
TGATGAACAAGCTGACCAAATTATCGAAAAGTACAATGGTTATCAGTTTAAAGAAAGTCCTTTGAAAATTGAAAAGGCTTTGCCACGCTCTAAGAATAAGGGCGAGTCAGAAAAAACTGAGGATGAGTCAAAACCAGCCAGCAGAAGCACTGGTAAGGCGAAAAAGTCTCGTCGTGAAAAGGATAAAGGAGCATCTAAAACTACCAGTAGTACTCCTAATTCTAGCGGAAATGATGCAGTTCAGCCAGACCCCCGTTGGGCAGATGCGTTAACACAGTTGAAGCAGCGTTTAGCAGCTACCAGTAATTCTTAAGAAAACAAACAAGTAAAGTAAATTAGACTATCAAGTTAAAATGATTGTAGATATAGTTGTACAAGGAACTGTAGCTATATCTATAAAATCTTAATAAGTTTATAAAGTCACTTTGAAGCCTTCGATTTAATGATAAATCAAAGGCTCTTTTTATAGTTTAATTTTTGACTACAGCAATTTTCATTTCAGTAGACCACAGTAGAGGCGAATAGCCATTTCCCCTTAAACGATTTTTGTTATGATGATGTGGTTCATCAATCTGAAAAGCGCTGTAAGACAAGACAGATTTCAGTTAATTAGTTATAGGTTTCATGATTTTGATATTTAATTAAGCTTGGAACGACTATGTTTGTAGCTAAACTTAGCTCTACCTCATATTGCAATTCACTTATCTCTATGATTCAAACTAACTATATGTTATAAGAAAAAATTCAAAAACTTATAACACTTTCGATCTAAGTAATGCTATGGGTAAACATACTAACTTTCTAGGGGTAGAGACGTAAGCTCGACGGTTGAACACATCATATTGATTGTGCTCAATAGCATCTAAAATTTTACTGTAAAGCATGGAAGCTGACCAAACAGGCCAACGAATATCAGGATTCAAACGCCTAATACCTTTCTCTGCATCAACAAAAAACTTGCGTGCTCTGTTAATCTGAAATTTCATTAATTCTCGCCAGCGTCGATCAATTACACCATTCAATAAATCTTCTTCAGTATAATCAAACAAAGCTAATTCTTCTAGAGGAATGTAAATCCGACCCCGACGAGCATCTTCTCCTACATCTCGTAGAATATTGGTAAGTTGATTGGCAATTCCCAAAGCGATCGCCTCTGATGTGGGAGATTTCATCTGTTGGTTTTTATTCCAGGGAGCAGTCAAACTTGATTGAACCACTCCCATAACTGGCATAGTCATTAAACCAACTGTACCTGCTACTCGATAACAGTAAAGTTCCAGTTCCTTAAATGTTTCGTAGCGACTGCGGTACAGATCCATTTGCTGACCCGCGATCATATCTCTAAATGGTTGTATGTCTAAAGGAAACTTGGATAGTGTATCTACCAAAGCTACATCTGTATCTTCTAGTGGATAGCCAGCAAAGAGAGATTCTAGATGTTTTTCCCACTCTTGGAGAGTTTCTGTAGTTGTAGTACTTGACATGGGTCCATCGACCAGTTCATCTGTACGACGACACCAGACATATATTGCCCATATCGCCTTACGTTTAGCTTCTGGCATTAACTGAGTACCCATGTAAAAAGTTTTAGAATAGGTAGCTGTGACTTGACGACACAACTCATAAGACTCTTCTAGTGATACCAGGGATGAACGAGTCATGCGCTGAGAATATTTAGACCGTTGCAGCATTCTTTGCTGGCTTTGGAGTTGTTGGTTGCAGGTTTGCATGAGATTCAAGTTGAGTAGAAGCGTTAGCGGAGCTTGCCTTAGTAATTGCCTGCGCTGTAAGCTTTCCAGAAAGTACAGCTCCTTCCATGCTGGCTAGATAGCGCTGCATAGTATAGTCTCCTGTAAGGAAGAAATTTGCAATTGGTGTTACTTGGGAAGGGCGACAATCTTGGCGACCGGAGGTAGCTTTATATACAGAGCGGGGCGTTTTGACAACGTGAGATTTCAACAACTTAGCTGGAGAATTTCCTGTAAAGTGATGGGGAAATAATTTTTCCAACTCTGCCATTGTGGCTGCGACTATTTCTTGGTCGGATTTAGAAATCCAGTCTTTGGCGGGTGCTAATACTAATTCCAACATGGAACGATCGGGATTAGCATATTCACGACAAGTGTTACTCATGTCTGCATAGACACTTAGTAGAGGTGAGCGTGAAAACAGTAGATGGTCTATATCTGTTAGTTTGCGATCAAACCATAGATGTAGATTAATTACTGGTACACCTTCAAGACCATTGAGCTTTTGGAAGTATTCCATCTGCTGCCACGGTTTGGGTAACATTGTTTTTAGGGGATCGACTGGCATTGCTGATACATAAGCATCAGCAGTTATTACTCGGTCTTGTGCTCCATTTAATCCTCTGATTAGAAATCCACTGACTTGACCATCATCGTTCAGTAAAAATTCCTTTACGGGTACGTTCAACTGTACTTCTCCACCTCCCTTTGCAATATAATCTACCAGAGGTTGACATAATCGCTCTGTTGGCGAACCATCTAAAAAGGCCATTTTAGAGCCGTTTTTTTCTTGGAGAAAACGGTTTAGAGCTGTGAGAATTACAGTTGAGGATATTTCCTCTGGCCCAATAAAATTCAACGCTTTTGACATGGCGATGAATACTTCTTTCTCTACTCTCGGAGGAACATTCTGTTTTTTCAACCATTCTGAGAAGGTGTATCTGTCCATTTTTTCCACATATTCCTGGCCTTGAAGCATAGCTGGAATCAGACCTATACCAAATCTAATTTTTTCTGGCCAGGTTAGCATATCATTATTGCGGAGAATAGCCACTACTCCATTCAAAGGTGCTGGAATATCAGGAAAATCAAATCTAGAGTATGTTCCTGGTTTTTCTGGCTGATTAAAAATCATCGTGTGCTGTTTCCATTGCAGTCTATCCTCTATATTTAGTTCTTTGAATAGCTGCAACATATTTGGATAGGCTCCAAAAAATATATGTAGACCGGTCTCGTACCAGTCTCCTTCCTCGTCTTTCCAGGCTGCTACCTTACCTCCTAGAACGTCCCTTCTTTCTAGGACTATTGGAGTATGACCCATGTCTGTTAGATATTTGGCACAGGAAAGACCGGCTAGTCCCGCTCCCGCGATCGCAACTCGCATTTACTTGGTAAAAACCTCTTTAATTCAATTTACTTCTTTTTTATTATTATAACTTTACAAGTTGTTACAAATTTCAGCAACATCTCATTTGTTATTTTTAATTCCATTTGCCTCAATTTTTGTTATATATACTTTTGACAAAAAGTAGATAAGTGTGGTAATGTTACAGCAAAATTAGTAATATAATCTAAGTATCTTAATAAAATTTAAAAATACATACTTAAATTTGCTCTTGAATATCGATAACAGATTAAGATTAACAGACTAAGGGTAAGAGGCGAGCACAAAAAAAATTAAATCTATAAATCTAAGTTAAGTATGTAGCTATAGAAAAAAAGGCCAAATAAGGAATAAGGAGCCAGAGAGGAGAATACAAACCCCATAAATTCAATAAATTTGAGGGTGTTAGCAAGGAATTCTTGAGCATAGTTGTTTCTCTAAAAAAATTAACCTTAGTCCATAATTCATAAATAAATTTAGTTGTTTTCAACTCTATAAGCAGACAGAAGGCAAAAATATATTTGATTATTGCTGTCTATTGCTTCTGGCCTTCTGCCTTCTTTTCAGAGGGTGAGGCTATCCTCAAAGCTTGAGAAATTTGACACGATAGAATAATCAACAAAAGGACAGAATAAAGAAAACTAAGGCATGGGCAAAGTAGTCGGCATAGACCTGGGTACAACAAACTCCGTAGTCTCCGTCATGGAAGGCGGAAAACCCATAGTGATCGCTAATTCAGAAGGAATGCGGACAACTCCATCTGTAGTTGGCTTCACCAAGGAAGGAGAACGAATAGTAGGACAAATGGCCAGAAGACAAACTGTTCTGAACCCTCAGAACACTTTCTATGGGGTCAAACGATACATTGGACGTAAATACTCTGAACTATCTCCAGAGTCAAAGCGGGTTCCCTATACAATTCGCCGAGATGAATATGGCAATGTCAAAATTAAATGTCCTAGGATGAAACGAGATTTTGCTCCGGAAGAAGTCTCAGCAATGATATTGCGGAAGCTAGCAGATGAAGCAAGTCGCTATCTGGGAGAAGAAGTTACAGGGGCAGTAATTACCGTACCAGCCTATTTTAATGATTCCCAAAGACAGGCCACTCGTGATGCAGGGACAATTGCGGGTTTAGAAGTTAAAAGAATTCTGAATGAACCAACGGCTGCATCTTTGGCTTATGGATTAGAGAATACAGATAATCAGGTAATTCTGGTCTTCGACTTGGGTGGAGGTACATTTGATGTATCAATATTAGAGGTAGGAGATGGAGTATTTGAAGTTAAATCCACGAGTGGAGATACTCAACTAGGGGGTAATGATTTTGACCAACGAATAGTAAATTGGTTAGCAGAACAATTTTTAGAGACAGAAGGAATAGATTTAAGGACAAGCGATCGCCAGGCATTACAACGGCTGATGGAGGCTGCGGAAAAAGCTAAAATAGAATTATCTGGGGTCGGAGTGACTGAGATTAACCTACCCTTTATTACAGCCACAAAAGATGGCCCTAAACATTTAGAAACTAGGCTGACTAGGTCTCAATTTGAAGGACTTTGTGGGGATTTAATTCCCAGAATAGGACGCCCTGTGAAAATGGCATTAAAAGATGCGGGTATTAGTCCTTCTATGATTGATGAAGTAGTATTAGTGGGTGGTTCAACTCGGATTCCTTTTGTCCAAGATTTAGTTTACTCTCTAATAGATAGAGAACCAAATCAAGGGGTTAATCCTGATGAAGTTGTGGCTGTGGGAGCTGCTATTCAAGCGGGAATTTTAGCTGGGGATGTACGAGATGTGCTGCTGTTGGATGTCTCCCCATTATCTTTTGGATTGGAAACTATTGGTGGGGTGATGAAAAAACTTATTCCTCGAAATACTACTATCCCGGTACGACGTTCTGATATCTTTTCTACTTCAGAAAATAACCAGACTGTTGTTGAGATTCATGTTATTCAGGGAGAAAGAGAAATTGCGGCGGAGAATAAGTCTCTGGGAAAATTTAAGCTGACGGGTATTCCTCCTGCTCCACGGGGTGTGCCACAGGTACAAGTGGCTTTTGATATTGATGCTAATGGTATTTTGCAGGTGACTGCAATGGACAAAACTACTGGTAGGGCTCAAAGTATTACTATTCAAGGAGCATCGACTTTAACTCAGCAAGAAATTAGTCAGATGATTCGGGATGCTGAAAAATTTGCTGAGACAGACCGACTAAGAAGGGAGCAAGTAGAAAAGCGCAATCGTGCAGAGGCTTTGGCCTTTCAAGCTGAACGACAACTCCGGGAGGTGGCCTTGGATTATGGTATGCAATTTGCTGCTAGGAGTCGTCAACGGATGGAGATGTTGATTAGAGAACTAAGGGATAGCCTGGAGAGGGATGATGAGCGTGGTATTGATCGGGTGGGAGTTGATTTACAGGATGCTCTGTACGATCTGAATCGTGAAGTTTCAATTTATACTTCTGAATCTGAGGATGATGATTTCTTTGGGTCTGTGCGTCGCAGTATTTCTGGAGAGGAGCCCAAGCGCAAGGAACGTTATGATTATGATAGTAGGATAGATCGTAGGTCTTCGGATCGAGTCAGTTATAACAGACCGACTAGACCTAATCGTTATTATCAGAGTGATGATTGGAATGATGATGATGATTGGTTGTAACTATTTTAGATTTTACGGGAGATAGTTTCTTGCTTAGTTGCAAGATATAGTTAAAATTAAAAGTGAATTTATTGTCGTGAATGAGTTATAAATATTGGAGAATTTCCTAAGTAAATTAGTGACTTTCTATTATTTTTCTCGAAAAGTGAGAAGGTAAGAAGTCTTAAGTATTCTACCGTTTTTCCTCAAAAAGTTATAGAAAATATTTATAGTTAAAACTTATAAGTTTAAGTTAGCAGATGCAAAATTTTCGGAATTATTATCAGATTTTAGATGTTTCTAAAGATGCTTCGGTGGATGAAATTAAGAAAGCATATAGGAGACTGGCACGACAGTTTCATCCAGATGTAAATCCTGGTGATAAAGAGTCAGAAGAAAAATTTAAAGATATTAATGAAGCTTATGATATTTTATCAGATATAGAAAAACGAACAGAATACGATCAGTTTATTCGATATTGGAAACCTAAAGGAATTGGGGGTAGGGTGGGGATACGAGTTCCTGATTTTAGGAATTGGGATAATCGTGATGAAAATGGGCGAAAAAATGAAAAAAATTCAGATGTTAGTGACTTTTCAGATTTTAATACTTTTGTAGACCAACTATTAGGTCGTCGCCGTGAAGTTAGAACTCCAGTTGAATCGACAATTCCAAAAACTCAGACTTCTAATGTTTATCGTTCTGGTCAGAAAAAGAATACTTATAAGGCAACAGAGCGGGAAGTAAAAAAGGATATTGAGGCTAGATTAACTTTACCTTTGGAAAAGGCTTATGTGGGAGGGGTTGAAAAAATACGTTTGGAGGATGGGCGTTCGATAGAGGTGAATATGCCGATGGCTATGGTTAGTGGTCAAAGAATTCGTCTGAAAAATCAGGGTATTGGTGGGGGAGATTTGTATTTGAAGATTACGATCGCTCCTCATGATTTTTATCAGTTGGATGGACCGGATATTTTTTGTGAGTTGCCTATTACTCCTGTGGAGGCCGTTTTGGGTGGGGATATTGAGGTGCCTACTTTGGATGGTTGGGTGAAGATGAAGTTGCCGGCGGGGGTTTTTTCTGGTCAACGTTTACGGCTTGCGAGTAAGGGGTATCCTGATGGGAGGGGTGAGCGTGGAGACCAGTTGGTGGAGATTAAGATTGTGACTCCGAAGGAGCCTAGTCAGGAGGAGTTGGAGATTTATCAGAAGTTACGGGAGGTTGAGAGGTTTAAGCCGAGGAAGGATTTGCCTGTTTGATTTGAGCTTAAGGTGTGCGAAGGAATAAGCTTGCTTTGTCTGAGTTTTGAGCTTTTGATATGTTCTAACCTTACATATATAATTTATATTTCCTGGGTTGTGGTTGAATAAAAAGTCATGCGAAGGGACGAGTGACTAAAACTTTATATACCTTATCACGATTTTTGAGAAGATGCAACCTCATTATTCTCTAATTTTTTGAGCTTCAGAAAATGAAAAAGTGCAACTTAAACTCAAGAAGGAGTCCTGCGCTTTATCTGCTGATTCAGGGTCATTTCAGTTATCAGTTATCAGTACCTCTGCCTGTTTGCGGAGCATTCCACAGGAAAGCATCGGAATTGAAATATTGAACTTGATTTTTTTTCATCCCATTGAAAGGGGAGGCTTGAGACCTTATTTTTTGGTCAGGAGGCATTTTTGAGAGCAAATAAAAATCTGTTTCACTTTTTTTTGTTGAATAAAAAGTCATGCGTAGGGGCGAACAACCAGGGCAAACGCATCTCGTCAATAAACTAGGGGTAATTATCAATAAACCGGGTTTTATTGCGCTTGTTGACAATAGACTTTCAACATATAGTGTCTATAAAATCAAATAAACACTACATATAGGGAACGGCAAAATAAGATGCGTTTGCCCTGGGCGAACAACTGCCAATATGTATATCCTATCGCGGTTTTTGAGGGGATGCAACCTCATTATCCTCTAATTTTTTTGAGCTTCAGAAAATGACAAGGTTCAATATTTTGATTACCTATACTCATAGGGAACGATCGGGCAATATTTCTATTATTGAGGATGATTTTTTTTTGCAGCGGAGGGAAGTTTTGGAAAAGAATTCAGACAACCTTTGAGAAAACGCATCTATGTTGATGGAGGTCTGGATTTTTCGGCTTATTTGTTTTGGCGTTGGTGAATCAGCATCAGAATTAAGATATTTGGACTAACCGTAATCAACATCAGAATTATGAATACCCCTTTCATTACTTGCTCCCGAACAAACCGTAAACGAAATAATCTGTAGGGACTTTAAATAGGGTTTCCATACGCAAACTCTAATTATTAATTATTAGGTAAGTTTTAGTTATCAATTTCAGTCTTTTAGTTTGAAATTTTTTAATTTTGTCATCAACCTCTGACAAAATCGGAGAAAAGTTTTCCCAATCAGCTAACGAAGTTTCAATATTTTTAGCGCTTTTACTCGGTTGTGTGATACTCTAAATGGTATAAAAATCCAAGGGTTAGTATTGCTTAAAAGAATTTTGAGGCTGCAAATACCTATCGTGTCGTTGTTTTTAGAGGCGATCGTCTGAATTTATGTGACGATGAATGACTAATTTTTCTCTCCTCATTTTTCAGTAGATTGATAGATTGACTGTTTTGTGGTAAGTGGCTGGAAATCTGTATTAGAAACTTGCTTATGGTCTTTTTTGCCTGGCACTGGTAGAGGTGCGGTAGATTATTTTGCCAGAGTTGTTGATAGTAACTACCTCAAAAATAAATACTTCTCCTTTTAAGCTAGCCATAGAATTGAACTGGTGAAAATATTACATAATACCGTGCCAAATTCTACTATCAAAACTAGGTTAGGTAGGGTAAGTAAATTTTTACCTACCCTACCAAAACTAAGTAGAGCAGACTAAAAAAAAGACACTGTATATTTAATCAAAAAACTCCTAAAGCCATTTAATATAAACTTTTGAGCTAATTTACAATTTGATAAATAGCGCCCAAAATTTACCATTTTCTACTTAATAGTTAAATAGCTATTAATTACTGCTGAAACTGACGAGTACCGAAAAGATTTTCCCTGGCTTTTTCATCAAACTTCTTTGTCCGACTCTCACTTAAAACTGCTAAACCACGACTTACTGTAGGTCGCTGACTAATAGTTTCAAACCATCGCTTTAAATGAGGAAAGTCTGATAAATTTTGCCCTTGCTTTTCGTGGGGTACTATCCAAGGATATATTGCCATATCAGCAATAGAATAATCTCCCGCCACATATTCTACTTGAGATAATTGTTGATTTAATACCCCATATAAACGTGATGCTTCATTGGTGTATCTTTCAATTGCATAGGGAATTTTTTCGGGTGCATATTGACGAAAATGATCAGCTTGCCCTAACATTGGGCCAAGACCTCCCATTTGAAACATTAGCCACTGAATTACTGTGTAGCGATCGCTTGGGTTATCGGGAATAAAGCGACTTGTTTTTTCAGCTAAATAGAGCAAAATAGCTCCTGACTCGAAGATAGAAATAGGGTTGCCATTGGGTCCATTAGGGTCAACAATGGCTGGCATTTTATTGTTAGGGCTAATTTTCAAATATTCTGGCTGAAATTGGTCTCCGGCGGTAATATTAACTGGAATTAAGTTATAAGGGGTTTCTGTTTCTTCTAACATAATAGAAATTTTCCAGCCATTAGGAGTAGGCCAATAATATAAGTCGATAGTCATAATTTAAAAAGCTCTAATTTTTATTGAGTTTGCTATTAAAAAGCCTTTAGCAATTAAGTACTTCAGCAATCAGCAGTCAGCTTTTGATAAGGGGATTTAAATTCTTCTTAAAATTAAGCGACTTAATAGAAGTCGGAGATTTAAACCCAAGCTTTTCTGTTCCGGAATGCTCCACAAACAGATACCTAATTAGGGTTTGCTGAAAAAAGTATTTTTGCTCTTTGTAGGAGACAGGAGACAGGAGACAGGAGGAACGGGGAATTTAGAGGAGATAGGAGTAAGAATTGTTCCAATTTCGTACTCTGAAGCTTTGATAAAATTACTTTTTTCTCCTTGAAAGGTAATAAAACTGATAGCTGACTCCTGTTTGCGCAGCATTCCGCAGGAAATGCTTATCTTTTAGAAGGTAAATCTTTCTTATTCTTGAAAAAAGAGAGATGGAGATAATTTTAGAGATGCGAGTATGGTGTTTGGCAAAATTTTTCCAACAATCATTTTTATCAGTTAAGAAATTGTTAGTGATTTAAGTAGATTTCACAATCATAATCAGTTAGGTATAAATGACTTTATTAGTAAGCATTTAGCCGTCAGCTATCAGATATTCCCTGTAGGATGCTACGCAAACAGCTATTGCTTTTAGTTTTAGATCAAAGCTTTACTAATTGAGGTAGATTTCATTAATTGATAATGGATAATTGATAATTACCTCTGGTTAAAACCGAGAGGATTGAATATCAGGAGATATTATTTCTTCTCTTGGTCGATTGGATATTGTTAGGAAACCCATCCATCCCACCCTTCGGGAAGCTGCGAATATCGACCACTTTTTTCCCCTTAAAAGGGGAGGCTTTAAACCAGAATTATTTAATTATTAATTATTAATTATTCGGTAAATCTTACTACCAAAGTTGGCTTTAAAGTCTATATTAATTTTGGGGTGCTGTTCTTTTTTGCCAAGAAATAATTAGGGCTTGCTGATTAATTCTAAAAGTATTGACAGATAAATATTTTAGCGTTTTTTTTTGAAAAAAGTATCAGCTTTTCGGTGGAAAAAGCTCAAAAAGCTAGTATATTGGGATGATTATGGCATAAAAATTGAGAGAAAATTCTTACTCCTACCTCCTCACTCATTTCCATTTCTCCTGTCTCCTACCCCAGCAAAAAGACTTTCGATACGCAAACCCTAATTAAGCAAAATTAATTGTTTATTTGATGGTCTGGTTAAATAGATAGGAAAAAAGTAAGCATTCAGCAATCAGCTATTAATTCACTGCCTTTATAACAGGAATTAGTATTGAACGGTTTAAGGATAATTCAAAGTATTGAAAAAACAACTTATCTTGACCTTAGCAGTGTATATTCATTATTTATGAAACAGCTAAAAGCTGAATGCAAGCTAGCTGAATATTTAACGAAAAAGTATTTTTAGATTAACTGCTGAAGTAGACAAGTATATTTTTTGTTCCCTACTACCTACTATCTACTTACAAATTTTGAATTAATTTTGCACAAGTACTTATATTTTCTACAAAACTGCGTCGAGAATGTCAGCATTCAGGTATTAGTAGTCAGCTCTTCCTAGGTCATACTGCGCAAACAGCTTTTTAATGAATGAAGCCAGCTTTATTTTAACTTATACTACATTTTTAACCAGAGTATTATAAACATTTAGCTATGAGTAATCAGCTCTTCCTCCGGAATGCTACACAAACATTTTTTTAATGAATGAAGCCAACTTTATTTTAACTTATACTACATTTTTAACCAGAGTATTGAAGTACAAGAAAGACTCGCTTGAGTTGTAAACCCATGCAATTATGTGGTAAGAAATGAGTTAATAATTCATAGCTGATAGCTGATGGCTGAATGCTTACCCGATAATTACTATATACATTTCCTTGTTTAAAAATTACCAATGAATATTTTTTTGATTTATCCCTCAAATTACGGTCTTATGCTGATTCAAGTGAAATATTAATCAGTGAAAATACTATTGTTGTGCATCAACAAATAATTAATAATAAAATAACAGACATTTACTCACACCATAAAATAGAAATGAATATAATTCCTACTCAATGTCAATACTTACAAAATCAGGTAGAAAATTTACTTCAATTATTGCATCAAGAATCTACTCTAAGACAACAAGATACAACAGCGGTTCGTGCTTCTTTAAATAAAGTAATTTCTCCCAAATTTGAAATAGTATTTGCGGGAGCTTTTAGTGCGGGTAAGTCAATGTTAATTAATGCTTTATTAGGAAGAGAATTACTTTATAGTGCCGAGGGACACGCTACAGGAACAGAATGTTATATTGAATATGCCGAACCTGAAAAAGAACGAGTAGTTTTAACATTTTTAAGCGGGGCAGAAATTCAAGAACAAGTAGCAATTTTACGAAAGGAATTAGGCTTAGACTCCAATGCTAATATTCAACAACCAGAGGTAATCCAAATTATTAGGGAACAATGCGACGCAATTATTAAAAATGAAGGTGGCGAAAATAAATCGGAGCGGGCTAAACAAGCAAAAGCATTGAAATTATTAGTAGATGGTTTTGAGGCGAATAAGGAATGTATTCATTCTGCCGAAAATGCTATTTATTCTATGGAGCAGTTTAACTTTTCTAACCTGAAAGAAGCGGCAAGTTATGCACGACGGGGGATGAATAGTGCTGTGTTGAAGAGAGTAGAATATTATTGTCATCATCCTCTTTTAGAAGATGGAAATGTAATTATTGATACTCCAGGAATTGATGCGCCAGTAGAAAAAGATGCTCAAATTACTTATGACAAAATAGAGCATCCAGAAACTTCTGCGGTTGTTTGTGTTTTAAAAGCTGCTGCTGCGGGAGATATGACAACTGAAGAAACAGAATTACTGGAAAAAATGCGAGAAAATCCTGGAATTAGAGACCGGGTTTTTTATGTGTTTAATCGTATTGATGAAACTTGGTACAATTCTCAACTCAGACAACGATTAGAAAGTTTGATTATTTCTGATTTTCGGGATACAGAAAGGATTTATAAGACCAGTGGGTTGTTAGGTTTTTATGGCAGTTTAATTAAAGAAGCAAGTGCAGGCGATCGCTTTGGTTTAGATACTATATTTGCTAATAGTGTTAAAGGTTTAGATGAGGAGGAGGAAACGCCACAATTTGTCTATGCTTTTAACAATTATTGTGGTACTTCTCGCAAACTTCCTAGTAACTTTCCGGTGAGTATTCATGGTTTTGAGTCACCTAATGAAAATTATGTCCGGATTTTAGGTGAGTGGGGAAAACCGTTAATCGAACAATTAATAAAAGATAGTGGAATAGAAGAATTTAGGGATGGAATTACTCGGTATCTGAAGGAGGAGAAACGTCCACAATTATTTGCAAATTTGGCAGATGATTTGCAAAATATCTGTATTCAATTACAGAAAAATTATTTAGCTACTCAACAAAACTTGGCGAGTCAACCTCAGGAAATAGAGGCAATGAAAATCCAGGAATTATCATTGTTGAATTCTCAACTTCAGGAAGTGGGCGAAGGATTTAATCAACATATTTCTGAGGAAGTAAATTTGCTAGTCACAAATAAATGTGATGCTTTTGAAGCAGATTTTAATCAACTCCAATCTCGAATGATTCGTCGTTTAGATGAACTGTTAGATACTTTTTCTGTAGAAGCTGCTTATAGTAGGGCAACTATTAATCATCCACGGAATGCAACGGCACCTTTATTAGCAGTTTTGGTCGAAGCACTTTATTATTTAGCCAATCAATTGGAGGATATTTTAGTTGATTCTACCGAGTCAGTGGTAAGTGGATTTTTCCAACGTTTAATTGACCGAGTTCGTAAGTCAGAATATTATCGACAACTTTATCGTTTGTTGGGGAATGATGGAGGTATTGAACAACATTTAAAGGAAGTAAAAAAAGTAGTTACTACGGCATTAATAAGTGCGGCGCGGATAGAATGTGACAGGTTTGTGCGAGAAAGTCCCCGTTTTTATGATGAAGGAACTTTTTCTATCTATCAGTTTCGGCAGACTTTGTTGCAGACTTCTCAAAGTTTTGATTGTAGCAGTATGGTAGAAGCTGAACCGTCAATTAGGCAATTGTTGAAGTTGGATTTTGAGCCGAAAGTTTCTAGGACTATTCGACAGACTTTTCGTCAGACTTTGAATCAAACTTTGAAGACTCATTTATTACCTATGGCGGAAAAACAAGGGGAAGATATTATGCAGCAATATAATCAAGCGCGGGAATATTTAGAGAAAAGTTTGGAGACTGAAGCTGCGGAAAAAATTCAACGAAATTTACGTTTACAAAGTGAGGTTGAGGAGAAAATAGGGGTTTATAATCAGTTGGTTTCTAGTATTAATAGTTGTTTACGGACGATGTTATTGAATGAGCGACAATTGCCAATTATTTATGGGTTTAATTTTGGGAAAAATGGGGATGATTTGGATGTAGTAAGTGATGAAAATGAGAAATTATTGGAGAGTGAAGAAGTATCTCCACTTGATGATTTAAGACAGCAGATGAATTTGAATAGTTAGGGGTAGTTTTATTTCAGAAAAATGTAGGGTGTGTTGTTGAAGCATCCTACAGTTATAGTGCTTTGCGCAAGGCAAAAGTCAAAAGTCAAAAGTTAAAAGTAATACCAGTTTGATAAATATTTACTACAAATCAATAGGTTATTTCTTAGGAGTCAACCCACCCCTAACCCCTCCCAGGAGGGGAAGTTAGGAGGACCGAGTCAGAATGAATGGCTTCGATTCCATTTTTTAGGTTGTAAATTATCTTTTTCGTCAAAGAGATATCTCCTGTCAAGTCTTTTAATCGCACTTATTATTCGTAACATTCTTTTTGCAAATTGATGTAATACCAAAAATCAATATATTTTGATAAACCCGATCATTTTGAAGATATAGCGCTACGCAAATACGCTCTTGACATTCTTCTGTTCCCTGTTCCCTACTCCGGTGTTCCCTTACAACCAAAATTTATTGTCAAACGCCAAAAGACGGAGTGCTATAGAAAAAATCCCCTGTTTACCTAGTTGAAAATATTCTGTAGGGGCTAACATTCAGGCAGTAACTAAAAGTATAAACTCTAGATTTTCTTTCCGAATGCTTCCCCCTCCTGTCAGGATTCAAAATTTAGAGATAACAATTATCAAACCCTGAAACAAAAACATTAAAATACTAACTACAAACTATTTTTATTTCCCACCATAATAAAAAGCAATTTCTTTCTCTTTAAGTGGAGCAAAATTTGCATCTTTCAACATTTGATTTAACTCTTCCTGGGAAATATGCTTCGCCCCAATACGCACAATACGAGACCGCATTGTATTACTAACCCCACTCCGTTGTCGTTGACCTTCTAATGCCATTACCTTGTGATAAAGGTCGAGCTTTTCTGTTGGGATAGCAGAACCATCTAAATCTATTCCTTTAGCGATCGCCTCATCCACAGCATCTGCTCCAGTAGTGGATGCAGTTGTGGAAGTTTTTTCTGAAGACATAGCAAAAAATTATTGGGTTTACATGATTATTTTATCTCGTGTAAGGCACACCTCAAAACTTTCTATAGGAGTAAATTTTTCCAATTAAAATTTAACTCATAGCAAACTCAGTAAACTTTCTCACATCTGGAGCTTTAAAAGCAAAAATAATATCACTTTTAATAAGATCTAATCTGATTAACTCATCAGTTATTCCTTCTCCAGTAAAATATTATTCTATGTAAATATTTTCATTTTTAAACTCAATATAAACATCAGTATATTTCATTTTTTGGCGTTGGTAATTTGAGGTATGATATCATGTCTGGATAAGAGCGCTATAGAACTCCGTGACCTTTACGCGACCAAAAAACTTTCTCCTTTTACTCGGGGTTTCTTCTTCTTTCTTCCCTCCTGACTCGCTCCGACTGACTTCCCCTCCTGGGAGAGGCACGCGGGTGGGTTGACTCCTAAAGAATTAAGATTAATATAATACACGCGCTTTACCAACGCCCATTTTTTTTCCTTACTAATCAAGTGTTAACCATAAATACAGCAATCCGGAATGATTTATGAGAATTTTATTACTTTAGTTTTCCCTATTCCTTATACTAAATACTAATTAAAAAAAAGAATGTTACGAATAATCAGGGCAATTAAAACACAAGTGCAGGAAATGCCTCTTTGACTAAAAAGATAACTTACCGAATAATTAAGGTTTAAAGTCTCTCCTTTAAAGGAGAAAAGCGGTCGTTTTGCTGGCGCACAACTCCGTTAACTGGACTTTCAAAAAAAAATGCAGTCTCTGAGGTGAAAATTATGATATATTATGGTTTTTACCTAAACTTGATAGCTGCTCAAACAAACAACCTTGTCTGCCTTACCGCCATGGTTTCAAAAGTGGTGTCAAAAATTTGATGATTTATTCAAAACCAAAGGTCAAAAAAAGGGATTTCGCCTTGGATTTGGCGGGATTATTAGGAGAAAGTCAACGCCAAAATATTGCTCAAATTACCGACAATATTATCGGCTCTTTATATAAAAATATACATCATTTTATTGCCTATGCCAAATGGGCTGAAAATTCGATAAATGTTAGGGAAGCTTTGCATTAGCAAAGGTCGTTGAGAAATTATGAATCAACATGATCAAACCCGAATTAGAAATGGATGTGCTCTGATTATTGATGATTCTGGCCATCAAAAAAGTGGTAATTTTACTGGTGGAGTCGGCCGACAATATCTTGGAGAAATTAGTACTGCAGACAATGGAGTAGTAATAGTTACAACTCACCTATATGATGGAGTGGGCAGTCTACCTTTGGATTTGGAGTTATACCAAAAGTGATCATCAAATTCCAGATGCAAAACAAGATCAAGAATTTGTGAAAAAACCCGATTGAGCAATCAAGTTAGTCAAAAAAACTTTGTCCAGAAAATATCGACCAGGTATAGTTTTAGTGAATGGAGGTGATGGAAATAATTCGTCTTTTCTACAGGAGTTAGAACAACTGGAACTTAAATATATGATAGTCCTGCATAGTAATGGTAGGATACATATTTTTTAATTTCTCCCACACTCCCCATCTCCCACACTCCTGATCTCCCCATCCCCCCATCCCCCCAAACTCCCGGTGCTTCCTTTACCATGACTATGCACCACCACCAAATATATAAGGGGGTTAGCGAAAAATCGTCAGGTAAGTGTTATCCATCAAAAAACTGGCAAAAAACAATCACAAAAAAGGTGAGATGAAATAGGCATATCTTTACCTGAAAATAATTTTGCTGGAAGGATCGATCACAACAAGATATACCCAAAACAGTTTGGGTAGCTACCATAGAAGTAGAAACCAAAGGTTTAACTGGTCCTAGAACTATTGCGATCGTCATCAATCATAGTTATATATCTCAAGGGACTGAAATTGATGATTTAATCACACATAAACAATATAAAAGTGTGACCGGAGAATGGATGGATACTTACAACCTTTTGTGAGAGAAACTATATTGAAAAGTTTGATCGGGAAGCTCAGGGATGGTTGGGTTGAAAAGAAGATCAACTCACAGCTCAAACCAGTATGATGCGTCATTTGATCTGAGTGTTTGTTGCCTATACTTTCATTGTTTACCAACAATTAATGGCAGGCTTGAGAAAGGGTGATTCTCGCCAAGCTGTGACAAATTTTACAGAGACATTAGAAGTATTTGTGAGTGGTGTTTCCTACAAATTTTTTTGCTGGTGACAACAGAATCAAGAAATATTTTGCTCAACATCAAGCTGACTTGGGGGTAATCTGGGGGTAGACTCAGGTATAACTCGCTCTAATTATAGAATAGAGCTAAATCTATTTTACTTTTTTACAAAAGTCCAGGTAACGCTGCGCGACATGTTTGCGGAGCATGACAAACGGAAAAAGCGGAGCTTCCCGAAGGGTGGGATGGCGATCTTCGGAGCGGGTCTGTAAGAACGGGTCTCCTCGCCATATCCAATCGACCAAGAGAAAAGAAAAAATTTTCCTTTTAGTCAATCCTCTTCTTTTCAAAGAGAGGTAATTGTTAATTATTAATTATTAATTATTAATTATTAATTGTTGAAGACCTAATAAATGATATTGAAACTATTCATTCTGTACGTTGCTAATCCGACAGCTTCCCTACCTGACTCCTAAGAAATAAACTAGCTATTTGTAGCTAAGATTTATAAAATTCGTATTATTATCTAAAAGTCTAGGATATTTCAAAATTCAAATAAAATTGTTATAGTGGTTGCAAATTTCATCTGATTTATGAACTAATTCAAGAAAGAATAAGGTTTTAGTTATCTAGAAAAATCTGCCAATAGCACAGTCAAGACATCCGGAGCTTCAATATTGTAGAAAATAAGAAGCGACTAGTGCAGGATGGCGGAAATAACTGACCAGTTAAAAAATCCTAAAAGCCTTACCAATCAATACTTTTGACTTTTGACTTTTGACTTTTGACTTCCGCGTAGCGGCACTAGAATAGTCAACCCATCTTTAATTCAAGCATTTAAAGCATTTTAACTGTATTCTTGTAAGTATCTTTTGCTAGCATTATTCAATCAATAAAACATTATGCTTAAAGATTTATTATAACTGAATATCCACAGTAAATTCAAGAAGTCAGGAACCAGAAGTGTGTTTGCGCAGCATTCAGACCGAAAGTCAGAAGTTAAAATTAGTGGGAGATTGTTACTTACCACTAATTTTCAACCGCTAAAATAAAATTTATAGCGGGGGTTGCGTTACCCTATTTATCCGTCTAGAAATAGAGATATTATTACCGAAATTATCACGGGGAAAAACTTCTGACTTGGTGACTTCCTATTTCTGACTTTCCGTTTGTCATGCTGCACAAACGAGGGCAGGGATAATGTTAGTATTTTAATAAACTATTAACTGGTGATATAATCATACTGAATTAACAAAAATTAGAGATTTAATCAGAAATAAATTATGAGCAAAACTCCCCGAATAAACATTCCTTTAGCAGTCAGAAAATATGTATTCGAGCGCGACCGCTACCATTGTAAAAGTTGTGGTAAAACTACTAGAGAAACACAACTTACTATAGACCATATTATCCCCCTAGCTAGTGGTGGTAGTAATGATATTAGTAACCTACAAACCCTCTGTAGTAAATGTAATCAAAAAAAGAAACATAACTTTGACCCACGATTCCAACGGAACTTCAGTAACTAAAGCCAAAAAAAATTATTCCATCCCCGAAAAATCTCAATTTTTGAGTAAAATTGAACCGGATTAAATCAGGATAAATATATGGTAAATTCAAAAAGAATTAACTTTCTCAAAAGTAAGTTGTACTCTCTAATAGGTATAATGTCTGATGTAGACCTAGAAAGAGGTTGGGAATATTTACAAACACTTTATTATGACAGCTTCATGCTACAAGCTATTCAACAATCTAAAACAACTCACAAACCAGGAGATATCTTAACCAAAGAAGAAGCCATACAAATATTGTATTTTGACCGAGAAGATAGTTAAACTAAAAATAACCAATAATAATAAATAAGATATAGAAAAAACAATATTATTGTGAACCTAGAAGTGCGTTATGCTCGGTCTTTTGTCGAAGACCTAAAAACTTTAGAAACTGCCACCTACCAAAAAATATATGATTTTGTTTTTATCAAATTCAGTCAAATAAATTACTTACAAGAACTACCAGAATTACGACAACTTGGAACCAGTGCTATTTTCTACAGATTTACTGTGGACAAATACCTGATTGGTATAGAAGTAACAGGTCAAATTCTTAAATTTATCCGTATTTTACCAAAGCCACAAATTTAATATTCTAAACTATAGATACCAGACTAAAAAAAACAAAAAATACAGTAATTTTTATGGACTCAAAAGCACTCTGGCAACGCTATATTAACTGGCTTTATTACCATGAAGGATTAAAATTTTATGTTGATATAAGTCGCATTAAATTTGACGATTCTTTTCTAGAAACAATCAAGCCAAAATTTGAAAAAGCTTTCCAAGATATAGAGCAATTAGAAAAAGGTGCGATCGCCAACCCAGACGAAAACCGGATGGTTGGCCACTACTGGCTGAGATCCCCAGAACTTGCGCCCACCCCCGAAATCAAACAAGAAATTGTCCAAACTATCGAACAGATAGAGACTTTTGCCAAGAAAGTCCATAGTGGAGAAATCAAACCTCCCAATGCCCCCAAATTTACAGATATTCTGTCCATTGGTATCGGTGGTTCAGCTCTCGGTCCTCAATTTGTGGCCGAAGCCCTTAGTCCAAATGACCCACCAATGCAAATACATTTCATCGACAATACCGATCCTGCAGGTATCGACCGCGTACTCTACAAACTCAAAGACCGCCTCAAAAGTACCCTAGTCATAGTCATCTCCAAGTCAGGGGGTACGCCAGAACCTCGCAACGGTATGATGGAAGTCAAAGCAGCTTATGATGCTCAAAATCTAGACTTTGCTCCCCACGCCGTCGCAACTACCACCCCCGATAGTAAACTAGGTAAAATTGCCAAATCTGAAGGATGGCTAAATATTACCCCCATGGCAGACTGGGTAGGGGGACGTACTTCTGAATTATCCTCCGTTGGTTTACTACCAGCAGCATTGCAAGGAATTGATATCCAGGCCATGCTAGACGGGGCAAAAGAAATGGACATAGCCACTCGCAAACATGATATTAAAGGCAACCCCTCCGCTTTATTAGCTTTGAGTTGGTATGCCGTAGGTAACGGACGAGGGGAAAAAGATATGGTAGTTCTCCCCTACAAAGACAGTCTGCTAATGTTCAGCCGTTATTTACAGCAGTTGGTCATGGAATCTTTAGGCAAAGAAAAAGACCTAGATGGTAATATAGTCAACCAAGGTATTGCAGTTTATGGTAATAAAGGTTCCACAGACCAACACGCTTATGTACAACAGTTGCGTGATGGTGTACCTAATTTCTTTCTTACCTTTATCGAAGTTCTAGAAGACCGTCAAGGTATTTCTCCCGAAGTAGAACCTGGAGTAACTTCTGGTGACTACTTATCTGGTTTTCTACAAGGTACTAGACAAGCACTTTATGAAAATCAGCGAGATTCTATTACAGTTACAATACCCAAAGTTAATCCTAAAAATGTAGGGGCCTTAATTGCTCTTTATGAGAGAGCTGTTAGTTTTTATGGCTCTCTAGTTAATATTAATGCCTATCACCAACCAGGAGTAGAAGCAGGTAAAAAAGCTGCGGCCACAGTGCTAGAGTTACAACAACAGGTAGTAAATGTCCTCAAGCAAGAGGTTTCTCCCCTATCTTTAGAAGAAATTGCCCAAAAAGTAGGTGCTGATGACAAAATAGAAATCATCTATAAGATTTTGCGCCATTTGGCAGCTAACCAACAGAATATTGTTTTTCATGGAAATCTTGGGCAACCAGTTAATTTAGCTGTAAGCTATCAGTAGTATTAAGTATTATAGGTATTAATTTGGCCTAGAGCATTCGGGTTGGTTATTGGACTCATCCAGATTGTGCAGCAACAGATATAGTTTTTACTCATGGACCAGAGAATATAGTAACTCAAGGACTATGGGACCCGGAAATAGCCTGTAAAGTAAGTTTGTGGGTGCTTTCTGACCTAAGATAATAAGTTGCGTTGGACAGCAACCCACATAATTATAATCTTGGGAAGTCTACGCGTACATCCAGGTTCAGCACCATGAGAATGTCACTAGGAGATAACTTCACAAGCATAAAAATTTAGTTACTAATAGTCTAGGTATTTCCCTACTCCCAATGTTAATTTACTTCCCTATTCCCATTAAACAATGCCCTTAACAATTCTCGTAGTTGATGATGATTTGGGAACTCGTTTATGTGTTGGTGATTACCTAGAGATTTCTGGTTACTCGGTAGTCAAAGCTGAAAATGGTCAACAAGCTTTGGATTTATTAGAGAAATCTCGGCCACACCTGATGATTACTGATATTGCTATGCCAGAAATAAATGGTTATGACCTGGTACGACAAGTTCGATCGCGTCCCATTTTTCGTTTATTGCCTGTGATTTTTTTAACTGCCCATACAAGTACAGAAGAACGAGTAAAAGGCTATAATTTGGGGTGTGATATTTACTTACCAAAACCTTTTGAATTACCAGAGTTAGGAGCAATAGTTCGGTCTTTGTTGGAGCGGTCTGCTCTTATTGCCCAAATTTCACCCATATTTAACCAATATTCTCAGACAGAAAAGCTATCTAAATCACATTATTCAGAAGCAGTATCTCAGTCAGTTATTGCCAATTCTAAGATTAGTTTGACTGAGCGAGAACAACAAGTTTTGAGTCTTTTAGTTAATGGTCTTTCTAATGTTCAGATTGGCGACCGCCTACATTTAAGCCATAGAACTATTGAAAAATATGTCAGCAGTTTATTTAGAAAAACCAATACTAATAATCGAGCTGAATTAGTTCGTTTTACTATGGAAAATTACTTGACTAATTAGGGTTTGCTGAAAAAGTATTTCAGTAGAAGTAGGAGACAGGAGACAGGAAAAATGGTAATTAAGAGGAGGTAGAAGTAAGAATTGTAAGAATGATTTTTATGCCCAACTATGCGCCTAAAATACCCTCCATGCATGAGTATGAAGAGCTGATTTCCAGGCATTTTTTTCAACCTAAAACAGCTAAAACCTTTATATATAAATGCTTTTAGATTTAATCAGCAGATCAATAATTAATTTTAAATTTAGTTAGTTTGAGTTGATTTTTTGCCAAAAATTTAGACTAATTCAGCATTCATAGACCGCTATTTTTTTTGATTAATAATATACTCTAAAAGTCCCTCACAAGCATCTAAAAGTATTTCAATCACATGGTCAAATCCATCCTGACCACCATAATAGGGATCGGGAACTTCCTGCACATCAAAATACCTACAAAAGCCACACATTAATTTGACTTTATCCTGATACTTACCAGCAGTATCTAAGCGCAGTACATCCCGATAATTATCCTTATCCATTGTTAAGATTAAGTCAAAATTATCAAAATCTTCTACTTGAAATTTACGAGCTGCACCTTTAAGGGTAATTCCTCGCATCTTAGCTGCATAAGTCATCCTAGAATCAGGTGGACTACCTATATGATAGCCTCCTGTACCAGCAGAATCACAAACTATACGACCGCTCAAATTAGCTTTTTCTATCAGATGATTCATAATATTTTCTGCTGATGGAGAACGGCAGATATTACCAAGACAAACAAATAATAATTTATATTCCATAAATTAATCAAAAATAGGTAATCTTGAAGAAGGAAAAAGGAAAAAGCAAGAAGGAAGAAGGAAGAGGATAAGAAAGTTTTTTATCGCTAATATCAAGCCTCATTAATTAATCATAAAAATTCATCTAAATGATTGAAATAATTACTTTAGCAGTAGTCTTCTGAAAGAAAAAATTTTGTTTCAAGCCTCCCTTTTTAAGAGTATAAAAAGCGGTCGTTAGCGCAGCTTCCCGAAGGGTGGCATGGGGAGGAGACCCGCTCTTGCAGAGCCGCTCCGCTAACGCCATATCCAATCGACCAAGAGAAAGAGAATATTCCTTATGTTTTAAATAAGGTTTTCCTACGGAATGCTGCGCAAACAGCTAGAGATACTGAAGTCCGAAGTTCCTCCGGAGGAGACTAACTGAAATGACAATTTTATAAATATGATTAAGACTAGGATACAGGTTAGTTATTAGTCTACGATACATTGGTTCTTAACTTAAACCTGCCCTAGCTATTAAGACTTAAATTATCAAAATAATTGGGTCGCGTAACCCCGCCTTTTAAGGCAAAATGTTTTTGTAGGCTTGCTCAAATACCCGTTACAAAAACAACTTCTGACTTCTGATTTCTGACTTCTGACTTCTGACTTCTGACTTTATGAAAGTCCAGGTATATTTAAACCACCTGTCAAATCTTCCATGCGCTCGCGCATAGTAGCAGTAGACTTACTATAAGCGTCTTGCATTGCTACTGTCACCAATTCAGAAATTACTTCTGCCCCTTCTCCTAGTGCATCAGGTGAAATTTCTACTCGCCGTGGTTCTTGGTTTCCACTCAAAAAAACCTTGACTAAACCACCACCTGCTACCCCTTCAACCTCTAATTTATCGAGATCTTCTTGAAGTTGTTTAGCTCCTTCTTGAACCTGTTGAGCTTTTTTAAAAGCCTCTGTTAGTTCTTTCATTTTACCTAACCCGAAGTTAAAGCCTTTTCCTGATTGTGACATAATTATTACTCTTCTATGGTAAGTCTTATTTGTTATTTGTTTGTTGCCATTAAATTATTAGGTCTCTAATAATTTATGCAGCACATATTTTAATTCTTCTAGATTCTCAATATATTTATACAGAATCTAGTTAGATTTTGTGCTTTAGTAGGAGCCGATCAAAATGCGCACCTACCTTATATATAATATCATGGCATCTTTACATAAAAATCATAACACTGCAATAGATTTTTAGTACCTAATTAAATTAATAATTTGACGAACCTGCCATTTCAAGCCCTAATTTATTCAAGATTTCCCAATACCATAATTGGTAATAATATTAGTTAAAAGCTGTTTATAGACCATAGACTTCCTAAAATATAGTAATTAATTCAGAAGGTGGGGAATCTGAAAATCATGCCAATTTTAGTGACTATTACTAATTGAAACCTGATAGTAATTTACTTGTAGTTAGAAATCTGAATAATTAACAGAAAAACTCAGTATCTAAAGTTGATTTATCCGTTTTGTGTACCTAATTTGCACTTAACTAGATTGTTTAACTAGCAAGAAGCACCCGTTTAGTATACTGACATTAGAAAGTTAGTGCTCCTGAAAAATCTCCGATCATTTTTACCTCTGGTTTTAATAAAAAAGACCATTGCTTTTCCACCTGTTCTTGAACATGATATATCAATTGGAAAATATCGTTAGCTGTAGCTCCCCCACAATTAAGAATAAAGTTTGCATGACGGTGAGCTACCTGGGCCATTCCTATTTGATAACCCTTAAGCCCAGTTTGTTCAATTAACCAACCAGCAGCTTGTGGCCTTGGATTGCGAAAAACACTACCACAACTAGGTAAATGATAAGGTTGGCTAGTCTTTCGCTTGTTAAAATTTTCAGAAGTTATAGCAGTCACCGAAGCAGGATTTTCCCCTGGTTGTAACTGAAAAGTAGCTTGAGCAACCAAAATAGACTTACCTTGTAGGCTAGAATGACGATAGCTGTATTCTAAATCTTGAGGAGACAGAATTTCTATCCGACCATCAGGCAACATAACATGGGCATTAACTAATATATCAGCTATACACTTACCTTGTGCCCCAGCATTCATTACCACAGCACCACCAACAGTACCAGGGATACCAACAACCCACTCCAAACCTTGCCAACCCATTCTAGCTGCCTTCCAAGCAATACGTGGTAATGATTCACCAGCACCTACGGTTAGAAGACCTGTTTCCTGTTCAAAGTTAATGTGACGGAGGTTGCGACTACTAATCACCAACCCCGATAAACCACGATCGCTCACTAACATATTGGAACCTGCTCCTAGCAAAGTAATTGGTAGTCCTTCAGAGTGAGCAAACTGAAAACTTGCTTGTAATTGATCTAATTTTTTTGGTGTGACATACCATTCAGCAGGTCCTCCAACTCGGTAAGAAGTCAGAGGAGCTAAAGGAACATTAGACCTAATTACACAATCTGTTCCCAGTAGTGGAATAGGTTTATATTGTGGCTTTTGAGCTGAACTAGCTATGTTATAAGGGAGAGTCATTGTCATAACTAATACTTGAATTATCGTAATTTTAAAGATATTGTTTAAGAGTTAGCTAACTCAACTGAATGTTCCTCTATATAAGCTGTTTCAATAGATACAACCTGATAGTGAGGTTTTTGATAATATGCCATAACCTCTGGAATAATTTTATTGAGGTTGCCAGCACCGAGAAATATTGCCAAATCTCCTGGTCTTAAGACTTCATTTAAAAATTTACTTACTAATTCTAAAGATGGTTGATAGTAAACCTGTTGATGATCTTCAGAAATTGCTTCAGCTACTTGTTGGCCACTAATTTTACCCAATGGTGATTCCCCTGCACTGTAGATATCAGTAACAATCACCATATCAGCATCATTAAATGACTTCGCAAACTCTGAAATAAAAGCTTGAGTACGACTATAACGATGAGGTTGGAATATAGCAACAACTCTTTGGATCGGCAATGAGTTATTTTGTTTTGTCAAAGATAAACTGGTTTTAGATATGTGAGATTTTGTAGTCACTTTTTGACTGTTTTTTCGTAAGCGAGCTGCGGCTAAAGTTGCACTAACTTCACTAGGATGGTGAGCATAGTCATCAATGAATACAATACCATTGCACTCTCCGCGATGTTCAAATCGACGATGAGCGCCTTCAAATTTAGCGATCGCCATAGCAATAGCAGGAAATTCTAAACCTAGTAACCTGCCTACTGCTACAGCAGCTAAAGCATTACTTAAGTTATGTTTACCCAATAACCCCAACTGTAACTCTCCCAGAATTTGGCCCCGCTCCCAAACACGAGCTAAGGTAACATGAGATTGATAATCTACACAATCGACTGTATAATCTGCATTACTATCTGAGTCAAGGCTATAGCTAATAGTTGGCTGGAGGAAGTTTTTCACTGTAGAACAGTCTATACAACCTACCAAAGTTTGACAATTTTCTTTAAATACTTTAAAAGTCTCAACCACCTGATCTAAACTTTCATAATGATCTGGATGGTCTAATTCGATATTTGTTACTACACCAATGTGTGCAGATAATTTAATCAGAGAGCCATCTGATTCATCTGCTTCTGCGACTAGATAAGGACTGTTACCTAAACGAGCATTACCTTCCCAAGCATCTACTTCTCCACCAATAACAATAGTGGGGTCTAAACCAGTTTCTAGAAGCATAAATCCGATGAGACTGCTAGTTGTAGTTTTGCCATGAGTTCCTGCTACAGCTATGCTTTGATATTCTTGAATTAGAGCTGCTAATAGATCCGAGCGATGTAAAATGGGACATCCTAATGCAATTGCGGCTTTATACTCAGAGTTAGTTTGATTAATTGCTGTTGAACAAATTACTTGTGGAAGTTGAGAAATTTCTTGGTTATCCTCCATCCTACTATTGTGTTTTTCCGTCATTAATCCTTCTGTACTTAGACAGAGGTCGATAGGGGATAAATTTAAGTTTGAGTCGTTTGACGGAGATACATTTTTCTCAAGAGAAATTTGTTGAAATAGTTCTAAATTTTTAGCATCTTGATCCCAAAATATATGGGTTCCTATTGCTTGCAAACGCTTTGTTATATGGCTTGATTTTAGATCCGATCCATAAGTTGGTAAATTGCGTTTGGCTAAAATGTAAGCCAAAGCTGACATTCCGATGCCTCCAATACCAATAAAATGAAACGGCCTACCACTGAAATCTACATATATAGACATTAATTACTCCTTATACACCACACTGTGCCCATAACACGCGATATCATACCAGGATTTTTTTTTTTTAGATAGAGTCTAGCAGTAATTTACCAAAAATACTGGTTAGTTTAGTTAATCAGCTCTATTACTTGCAATGAGTTTGTTTTCTATCAAATCTTTACCCACTGGCCAGTCTTTTTCCGGATATACCTCGAAAAATTAATCAAGGATAAATTATCAGGATTTTTTACAAAAGAATAAGTATTTATAGAACCTAACTAGACAAAATCAATTATGAATTATCATTCAC
The DNA here is from genome assembly GCF_003838195.1 of Okeania hirsuta. Lineage (GTDB taxonomy): Bacteria > Cyanobacteriota > Cyanobacteriia > Cyanobacteriales > Microcoleaceae > Okeania > Okeania hirsuta. The sequence continues at coordinate 13,900 of NZ_RCBY01000048.1, read as the reverse complement.
AGTTTAGATTGCTATTCAAGCATTAGTTGTTAGTCAGTAACTTGTTGTCCAATAACTAATGGGTTGCTAATTCTGACTTACTTAAATTGAGCAAACAAAATTTGTTATGAATAACTTACTATAAAACTATTTAACAAAAGTTTTTTATTCGCTTCTATATCTTCTTACTACTTAAACTGTCCCAGGATTGATTAGTGGAGCAGAAAAATTTTTCTACTTCAATGTAGACTTTTGACTTTTATAATTTTGACTTTTGACAAAAAATCCTCACAAGTTCTATACCCCATCCACATAGGTTCCTTTATACAACAAGCTGTGAACAAAAACTTAAATTTAATGCCATAGCTAACTCGATTAATGGCAGGGATCGTAATTAACCTACAAAAAAATTACCAAATTACCATTTTGCTGTATGATAATGGTCAAGATTAATTTTCTTTTAAGCTCTCCTTATCTAAAATTCATATCACTTCTGAAAAAGTTAGGGATCTGAGATGAAGGTAAGGTAGAGTTTAAGCCTGAAATCAATATCTGGAACTACCAAAAAGCACCCAGTGGGGCAGCACGGGGCTTGGCTCAATTAAATAGAAGTCAGCAGTCAGCAGTCAGCAGTCAGCAGTCAGCATTAGGAGTTTTTTTTATGCCCTAGTCGAGGATTTCAACCCCGACTCAACCATCCGGCGCATTATTTGCCGGAGTATAAACCCAAGGTCAAAAAGCTGATAGCTGTTTGCGGAGCATTCCGGTACGGAAAATGCTGAAGCGCTGATAGCTAGTTAACACTGAAACTGGATTAATTCAGTATTTAAAACTGTCAAAAACTTTAATTATACATGATTATTGCTGTTGTTAGGAGGTAAAAAGTGATTAGAGTTGCTATAAATGGTTTTGGACGGATTGGACGAAATTTTTTACGTTGCTGGCTCACTCGTACAGATAGCCAACTTGATGTTATTGCTATCAATGATACTTCCGACCCCAAAACCAATGCTCATCTACTAAAGTACGATTCAATGTTGGGCACATTAAAGGGTGTGGATATTAGTACGGATGAAAATTCCATCACAGTTAATGGTAAAACAATTAAGTGTGTATCTGACCGTAATCCTTTAAATTTACCATGGGCAGACTGGAATATCGATCTAATTATAGAGGCTACAGGTGTATTTGTGACTGAGGAAGGAGCCTCAAAGCATTTACAAGCTGGAGCAAAAAAGGTTTTAATTACTGCTCCTGGTAAGGGTGGAAAAGTTGGTACTTTCGTGGTAGGTGTTAACCATCAAGATTATGAGCATGATGATTATGATATTGTCAGCAATGCTAGTTGTACAACCAACTGTCTAGCTCCAGTGGTCAAAGTGATAAATGACAATTTTGGCATTATTAAAGGTACAATGACCACAACTCATAGTTACACTGGCGACCAACGTATTTTGGATGCTAGTCACAGAGATGTACGGCGGGCTAGAGCAGCGGCTGTAAATATTGTGCCAACTTCTACAGGTGCAGCTAAAGCAGTGGCTCTGGTAATTCCAGAAATGAAAGGTAAGTTAAATGGTATTGCTATGCGGGTACCTACTCCTAACGTTTCTGTAGTAGACCTTGTAGCTCAAGTTGAGAAAAATACTTTTACTGAACAAGTTAACGAAGTTATACAAGAAGCTGCTAATGGACCAATGAAGGGTATCATTGAATACTGCGATTTGCCTTTGGTTTCTTGTGATTTTCGTGGTCATGATTCATCTTCTATTGTAGATGCTAGTCTGACAATGGTTATGGATGGCGATATGGTGAAAGTTATTGCTTGGTATGATAATGAATGGGGTTATAGTCAGCGTGTTGTAGACTTGGCTGAAGTTGTCGCACAGAAGTGGCCTGCTTAGTGTGTCTGAGTTTTCACTCTCTGGCAATTGAATTAAAAACCCAAGATAAATAATTTTTTCAAAAATGTTGAAATGCTTGGCTAAGTGTAAGTTGCTCGTTTGGGTAAATTCCTTGGCTATCTATTAATAAGATGTCGGTGTCGTCTGTGGTTGTACCTACTATGGCTGCACCGACTCCAATTTTTTTGACTAATTCTTGGCCACAAATTGGAGGTAAGCATAATACTAGCTCGAAATCTTCTCCTCCATAGAGTGCCCACTTTAATGCTTGTTCGGGTGAGACAAGTTTAGTTAAAGAAGAAGGAATGGGAATTTGATTGCGATCGATCTTAGCTCCGACCTGAGATGCTTGACACATCTGAACGATCGCATCTGCTAGCCCATCACTACTGTCCATTCCTCCTACTAAGACCGAGTTTTGGTTCTTCTCTACACTATTAGAACTATTTAAAGATAAGCAATTCCATAAATTTGTTAAAAGATCGAGCCTTGGTCGAGGACGTTGATGATCTAAAATTAGGGAAGAACGTTCTGCTTCTGTGAGAAATTCACCTAGTTCTGGATGCAGTAATAATTCTAACCCTGCTTTTGATGCTCCATGTACTCCAGTAACAACGATCGCATTTTGGGGTTGGCAATTTGAACGAAGAATAGTCTGTGAAGGTTCAATTTGTCCGAAAGCAGTAATTGAGATAGTACGGATAGGCGATCGCACAATATCTCCACCGACTATAGGAGTATTATATGGTTGTAGACATTCAGAAATTCCTTGGTAAAGTTTTTCAACCCAAGTAACGGGAGTATCGCCAGTGAGACCGAGTGCGATCGTAATACCAATAGGGAATGCACCCATTGCTGCGAGGTCGGATAAGTTGGCAGCAGCGCTACGCCAACCGACATCTTCAGGGGAAGTGGTGCGATCGCTAAAATGTACTCCATCAACGAGTGTATCTGTTGTAACTACTAATGATTTGTGGGGTTGAATTGGCACAATAGCAGCATCATCCCCAACAACTTCTGTGGGGCAAAAACGGTGTAATACCTTTAAAAGTCCTTGTTCACTAATATCTTTAACTGTGGTCATGACAATCTATACTATACTGCAGTTATATTTAGAATTCAAACCTACATATCTAATTACTTTTGAAAGTCTAAAATTTCTCAATTATTTGTTTTTATATCATGCTTGGATAATTACTGATCGAAAAATACTTTGTTTTTAGCTATAGGAGAATATGTATTCAGTAATTATCTGCAAACTTACTCTTTAAATCATCAGTATCATCAGTATCTGTAGTTAATTTACAAGTTTTACCTAAATCAAGGTTGTCAAGAATAAAGAGAGGATCTAAGTCTATTTCTCCAGAATTGAGAAATAGTAAAATAAAGTGTATTAAATCTATAGTTATTTATCTAAATTTCTAGAAACTAAAAGTTAGATTAAACAATAAGTTTTGCTCCCTCTATCTGAAAATAGATTTCAGATAGCAATTTTGAATTATTAGCTTCTATTGCCTTTTCCCAGAATATTTTGTAAGTAACATAAAAAGGCTTTATATCAGCTACTTATATACTTTCAATCATGTGCATAATTTTGATAGTAATTATACACTATATTCTTCAAAAAATATAATCATTCAAAAGTTTTTTTTCTCGATGAAAAATCAATATTACTTTGACATATTTGTGCTTTTTTTGTTAGAATATGAATTATTAAGGAGATTGATTAGTTTGAAAAATAGCTGAATTTAAACTGATTTTTGTAACTCACTAAAAAGAATGATTGATAAAAATTAAAAAACAACATTAATTTTTGTGTCAAAAAATCAAGATAAATCAATAAAAAGAATGACTATTGACAAAAAACAAAGATAAATATTAGCAAAAAAACAGTGTTGTAAGTTACATTTTTTTTAGTATAAATAATAAATGATAGTTTATAGTACAAACTAAAAGATGACTTCTTAATATTACTTTAATAAGTTTCCCGATCTAATGAAACCTAGAATAATAGTCTGTGGCTTGGGTCGTACCGGCTACAAAGTATTCCGTTTATTAAGACAGCAGGGTGCAACAGTTGTAGGTATAAGCGATCGCCCACTCCGTGGAGAGGGTACAGAGATTATTGTCGGCAACTTTCGTTCAGCATCTACCTTATTAGCAGCAGGCATTCAAAGCGCTCATACTCTGGTTTTAGCAGGGAAAGATGAGTCTGTTAATTTGGCCGTCTTAATGTTAGCAAGAATTCTCAATCCGAAAATTCGGATTATCAATCGCCTATTTAATACAAGTTTGGGCGATCGCTTAGACCACACTCTAACCGATCATACAACAATGAGTGTGTCAGCTTTAGCAGCTCCAGTGTTTGCTTTTGCAGCTTTAGGAAATCATGCTATTGGCCAGTTACACATATACAATCAGACCTGGCCAATGCGAGAAGAATTAATCGGTCATAATCATCCTTGGAAAGGTCGTAAACTGAGTTCTTTGTGGGACGACCGCTCTCTAATGTTGATCTACTATATACCAGTGGCAGATCCAATAGATTTAGTCTCTGCTGTAGTAGAAGAGCGGGAGTTACAGGTAGGAGATCGTCTGATTCTTTCTAGCAAACCAAAGCTGCGAACTCGCAGACAAAATTTAGTTTATTACTTATTCAAAATATTTGGCAGACTCAGGCAATTTCAGCGACACAGTAAATCAGCAGTAATTCTCAACTTGGCTCTTTTAGTAACTGTGTTATTCTGCACTATTACTTATATTAGTATAAATCTGAATAACAGCTTTGTTGATTCTCTCTATTTTACAGTTGGGATGATTACGGGAGCAGGGGGAAATGAAAAAATAGCCGAACAAGCACCAGGCAGTATCAAAATATTTACTTCGATAATGATGCTTGTGGGAACGGCGATCGTTGGTATTTGTTATGCGCTCCTGAATGATTTTGTATTAGGTACTCGCTTCCAAGAGTATTGGGATGCTGCCCGCATACCACTAAAACAACATTACATTATTTGTGGGTTTGGTGGCATTGGTTTACATATTGCCGAGCAACTGATTGGTAGTGGGTATGAAGTAGTAGTGGTAGAGCGTAACCCTAGCTGTAGATTTCTCAGTACTGCCAGGTCTATGAAAATTCCTGTAATTGAGGGAGATGCAAGTTTATCTACGACTCTAGAAGTTGCCAATATTGAAAAAGCTGAAGCACTTTTAGCTGTAACTGGTAATGATATTGTTAATTTAGAAATTGCTCTGAGTGCCAAGGGACTTGTTCCTAAAATCACAGTTGTGGTGAGAAGTCAAGACCCGCACTTAGCTCTAATGGTGCAACAGGTTTTTGAGTTTGAGTCTGTACTTAGTCCCACAGAATTAGCTTCCCCTGCTTTTGCAGCAGCAGCTATCGGCGGTAGAATTCTTGGTAATGGGATTACAACAGATAGTTTGTGGGTAGCGTTAGCCACTTTAATTACACCGGGACATCCTTTTTGTGGAAAAATTGTTCAACAAGCAGCTAGCAGTGCTGATTTTGTACCTTTGTATATAGAAAGCAACGGTAAAGAAATTCATGGTTGGGAATTGCTAAATGCGACTCTGAATTCTGGTGATGTTTTGTACTTAACGATGCCAGCTAATAGATTAGACCAACTCTGGAGAGATGCACCTATACAACTAATAAGTAATGCTGTTAAATAGTTTAATTCTCCACCGAATAGATTGGGAGGTTTGCAAATATGTCATTTTTATTCTCCTGGGTTTTAACTCAGGAGTTTTCAACTTTTCGTAATTAATTAAGTGGGTAGGAAAAATTATAGCGCTGTGCGCAGGCAACAGCTCCGGAAAGCAACAGCTCCGGAAGGGGGAATAAATTGCCGATAATATAAGACTTTTAGCTATTTAACCCCTCCTGCAATTTGTAAATATACCAGCGCTCATTGCTATATCTAACTATTAACTGAAAAGCATTTTATATTTGGCGAAATTTAGGTTTCATAGCTTGATTCATCAACGCCACATTAAAAATCCCCGTGACTTTAGTCCTGGGGATAGTCAAAAATACTCTGTAATTAGTTGTAGCTAAATATCAGTTATTTAAACTTAGAAACTGCACTATCAAAGGCGTTGTGCAAATCATTCCAAGCCTTTTCAAAACCAACTTTTACATCTCCCCATGCTTGTTCGCTTGAGTTTTGTAGTTCCTGAAATTTGGTTTTGACTGCATCACGCTTAGTAGACAATTCTTCTATTTTTTTGTGATAATTAATTGCAGCATCAGCTTTAGCTTGTTTTGCTTTGGCTTTCATTTCATCAATTTGAGCATTAAGTTTATCAATTTGAGCTTTGATTTTAGCTTCGTAGGCTTGTTTTGTTTCTGGTTTATTTGCCATAATTATGACTCGATATGGTTTAACTAACTATTAGCATTTTCCGTACCGGAATGCTCCGCAAACAGCATTCCGGACTGAAACACTTTTTGATTAAAAACTATTTTTTCTAAAAAAAATAGACTAATACTTTGACTTCTCAAACAGATTTAAAAGTTGGCTAATTGCCAGAACAACTAACTCTGATTAGTTAATTGGGCTACTAAGAATCTGAAAGAATATATATTGTCTATTTTATTTATGTATGATTGTAATAATTGCTCTGGTTGTTGTCAACAATACATCACAATATATAACGATATGTCAAGATTTATTTTATTCAACCTCTAAATAAATTAAATTGCCCGATCTGAATATAGATTTAGTTATATCCCTAGAGGTAATGTGCTTTTCATGTTAACATAAAAAGCTAGGCTATTTTTAAATGTTTCCATAGTGATATTGGGCTAGAGTTTAACGAAGTTAGAAGTCAGAAGTCAGAAGTTATTTTTGTAACGGGGATTTGAGCTTCGCTCCAAAAATATTTCGCCAGTCAAGGCGGGGTTTTAAACCCATATTATTTTGATAAGTATATTTAGATAACATAAATCAGTCCTCTTGGGGTTCTGTAGAAAATATCCTAGAAAAAACAATATGGGTAAGATTTTGAAACTGTTTATCTGTTTTAATTGTGTTGATAAATGATTCATAATTGCGGTAAAACGGTTGACCAAGCGCTGAAAAATGAAGCTTAAAACCCACATTCCGCACTTCAATTTTTAACATAAAAATTAGTATAAAATCCGTAGCTTGCTTAGGTATTTATATTATCATTTTCTTTGTGGGTTTAATACCCCACCGTCTACACGGTGTTCAAAATTACTTGGGGTGAGAATCCCCATGTAATTTTCCTCCTGTCTCCTGTCTCCTGTCTCCTGTCTCCTTCTTCAAATAAATTATCTTCATTTACCTTGATCGGGAGTCAAATTATCAGTTAAATATTAAGCATAAATACTTGCTGAATCCTTGACCCCTATTGACCACTATAATTTTCTTCTTACTTCTTATTTCTTATTTCTTATTTCTTACTTTTGACTTATTTTTTATCCTTTAAAGGAGAGGCATTAAATCTTAATTAATTATTCGGTAAAAAACTCAAAGTCCATTATAATCTCAAAAGAATATTGCTATTTTAACAATAAAAACGAGGGGATGTGGCATTGATTCAAGATCAAGAAAATTATAAGTTTTTAAGAGAGTGGAACAAGACTGCCGTAAATTACCCTCCGGATATTTGTCTGCATCAGTTGTTTGAAGCGCAAGTAGAACGAACTCCCAATTCTGTAGCTGTTGTGTTTGAGGGGAACCAACTAACTTATGAAAGTTTAAATCAAAAAGCCAATCAACTAGCTCATTACTTGCAGCATCTGGGGATAGGTCCAAACGTATTAGTAGGAATTTGCCTTGAGCGATCGCTAGAGATGGTGATCAGTCTCTTGGGTATTCTCAAAGCAGGTGGTGCTTATGTTCCTATAGACCCAACTTATCCGATTGAGCGCATTGCCTATATGCTGGAAAATTCTCAAGCTTCAGTGCTATTAACTCAAAAAAACTTGTTAGCTGGATTACCGAAAATAAGAGCGCAAATCATTTGTTTAGATGGTGAGTGGGATGTAGTTAATCAAGAAAATCAATTCAATCTAAACTGTACTGCTTCTGAAGAAAACTTGGCTTATGTAATCTATACTTCTGGTTCTACAGGTCAGCCGAAAGGTGTAGCGATGAAGCATATTGCCTTGAGTAATCTGATTTTCTGGCAACTAGAAAACACAAGAGTTTCACCAAAAGCAAAAACTCTGCAATTTGCACCAATTAGCTTTGATGTCTCCTTTCAAGAAATATTTTCAACTTGGTGTGGGGGTGGAACTTTAGTCTTAATCTCAGAACAAGTGCGACGAGACCCTGTTGCTTTACTACATCTATTAAGAGAAAAACAAATAGAAAGACTGTTTCTTCCTTTCGTTGCTTTACAGCAGTTAGCACAGACCGCTCAAACTTTAGGATTGATTCCCACCAGTTTGCGGGAAGTAATAACAGCAGGGGAACAGTTGCAAATAACTCCGGCGATCGCCAGCTTTTTCGACCAGCTAAAAGATTGTTCCCTTCATAATCATTATGGACCATCAGAAACTCATGTAGTGACATCATTCACCTTAACCGGTTCTACTGAGAATTGGTCAGCACTACCACCTATTGGTCGTCCCATTGCTAACACTCAGATTTACCTATTAGATGAATTCGCAAAACCTGTACCTGTGGGGATTCCCGGCGAGTTGTACATCGGGGGAGTTTGCCTAGCTATAGGCTATCTCAACCGTCCCGAATTGAGTGCAGAACGATTTATTGCCAATCCCTTTAGTCAAGAAGAGGGGTCTCGTCTTTACAAAACTGGAGATTTAGCTCGTTATTTACCTGATGGAAATATCGAATATCTCGGTCGCATTGATAATCAGGTCAAGGTGCGGGGTTTCCGGATCGAACTCGTAGAAATTGAAGCAATACTCGCCCAACACCCCAACCTGCGGCAGACTGCGGTGATTGTCCGAGAAGACCAACCAGGGGATAAACGCTTAGTCGCCTACGTTTGTCCAAATCAGGGGCAAATCCCGACTTCGGGTCAACTGCGCCACTTTCTATCAGAAAAGTTACCAGACTACATGATGCCTGGAACGTTTATAATGCTGGAAGCTTTACCCTTAACACCCAGTGGCAAAGTCGATCGCAAGGATCTACCCATTCCCGATGCTTCAAATTTGCTTCGTGAAACCAGTTTTGTTGCCCCCCGGGATGCAATGGAACAGCAACTAGCGCAAATCTGGTCAGAGATTCTGGGTGTTTCTCCCATCGGAGTCCACGACAACTTTATTGAATTAGGCGGACATTCCTTGTTAGCCACCAAAATTATCGGGCTAGTGCGGGTACGCCTGCAAGTAGAATTACCTCTAAATCTCCTATTCGAGTGTCCCACAGTTGCTGAGTTAGCCCAGGAGGTTATTCCCCTTGAGGGATTAGATGTTGGAGCATCCCTACAACCAATTCCACGAGAACCAATGATGCCAATATCATTTAGTCAAGAACAAATGTGGTTTCTCAATCAGTTAACACCAGAAGAACCAGTCTGCAATGAAAGCTTGACCATTCATCTAGGTGGAGAGATCGATATTCCTGCCTTGGAAAAAGGTCTCACAGAAATCATCCGTCGCCACGAAATTCTCCGAACTACCTATCCACTGGTTAACGGTCAACCCTGCCAGGAAATTCAGCCACCATCTACATTTACTTTACCAATAGTCGATTTGCGGCAATGGTCAGAAACCGCAAGAGAAACAGAAGCACTGCGTATTGCCACTGAACAACTTCGTCAGAGATTTGACTTCAATCAAGGACCCCTACTGCGAGCTACTCTAATTCAGCTTACTTCAGACAGCTATCGACTCTACTTCGCTATTCACCATATTCTGGTAGATGCCGAATCGTTGAGCCAAATAGTACAAGAATTAGAAATTATTTATACGGCATTTTGTCAAGGTTTACCATCACCTCTGCCAGAATTAACTATACAATATGCCGATTTTACGGTTTGGCAACGCCAGCGCCTAAAAGGAGAAATACTTTCTCATCAGCTTACCTACTGGCAAAGACAACTCGAAAACTTACCCCAATTAAAACTTCCCACTGACCGTCCTCGCACTGCACAAACGACTTTTGCTGGTTCATTTGTTCGTCACCGACTCTCATTTGACTTAATCGAAAAGCTCAAAACTCTTAGCAACAAAGAAAGTGTTACCTTATTTGTGACCTTCGCGACAGCAATCAAAGTTTTGCTTTATCGCTATTCAAATCAGGAAGATATTGTTCTAGGTACTGTCATCTCCCAACGCACCAGACCAGAGTTAGAAGGAATGATGGGAAACTTTATCAATACTTTAGTTTTGCGTAGTGACCTGGGCGGCAACCCTAGTTTCTGCGAACTGTTAAAGCGAGTCCGGAATGTTTGTTTATCAGCTTATTCCCATCAAGATGTGCCGTTCCAGAAGGTGGTAGAAGCCTTTCGCCCCAATCAACAAGTTAACCAAAATCCCATGTTTCAGGTGGCTTTGACGATCAATCCACCTCTAGTAGGGGACGCACAGACGCGGGGACGCGGGGACGCGGGGACGCCTATAAGAGAAATTCCACCCAAAATTTCGCTCACTCAAAAAGCTGATACTCAGTCTTGGTCTCCCACCGAAGACAAGTTAGGATGGAAGGCGTTTCACTACAAGGTAGATCCTGGGATTTCTAAGTTTAACCTCACTTTCTCTCTCTTAGAAGAAGGAGCGGAGGGAATGGTTATTGTGAGTGAATACAACAGTGATTTGTTTGATGCCACTACAATTAAGGGGATGAGTGGGCATTTGAGTACTTTGCTAGAGGGAATCGTTACCAATCCCCACATAAGCATTTCTGAATTACCTCTGTTAACGGACAAAGAGCGTCATCAACTATTAGTGGAGTGGAATAATACTCAAGCTGAATATCCAAAAGATAAATGTATTCATCAGTTGTTTGAAGAACAAGTAGAAAGAACACCGGATGCAGTGGCGGTAGTATTTGAAGACCGACAATTAACTTATCACCAGTTAAATTGTCAAGCTAATCAACTAGCGCATTATTTGCAAACTCTGGGGGTTGCACCAGAGGTATTAGTGGGTATCTGTGTCGAACGTTCTCTGGAGATGATAGTGGGATTGTTGGGGATTCTTAAAGCTGGTGGAGCTTATTTGCCATTAGATCCCAGTTACCCAGCAGAACGTTTGAGTTATATCTTGGAAGATGCAGCAGTACCAATATTAGTAGCAACTAAATCAGTTTTATCAAATTTGCCACAACATCAAGCCAAAGTGGTTTGTTTGGATAGAGATTTAGAAACACTCCCCTCATCTCAAGAAAGTACAGATAATCCTGCTATGGCAGTAACTCCTGACAATTTGGCTTATGTAATTTATACTTCAGGTTCAACAGGACAACCAAAGGGAGTCTTAATTTCCCATCAAAATGTCACCCGTTTATTTCGCACAACTGAATCAATTTACAATTTTAACACTAACGACTGCTCGACATTATTCCATTCCTACGCCTTCGATTTATCTGTGTGGGAACTGTGGAGCGCTCTGCTGTATGGTGGTCGCCTTGTAATTGTGCCGTACTGGGTTAGTCGTTCTCCAAAAGAATTCTACGATCTGTTAGTCCAACATCAGGTGACTGTCCTGAATCAAACTCCATCTGCATTCACTCAACTAATTGAAGTCGATCAAGACTATAGTGTTGATGCTCTCAAACTACGATATGTCATCTTCGGGGGGGAAGTTCTACAGATAAAAACTCTTGTCCCCTGGTTTGAGCGGCATGGCGATCGATTCCCTCAGTTAATCAATATGTATGGTATCACGGAGACAACAGTCCATGTAACATACAAAATCTTAAGCACAGACAACATAGAACAGGTCAGTAGTCCAATTGGAAAAGCTTTAGGCGATCTGAAAATTTATATCCTTGATCGTGATTTACAACCAGTACCCATAGGAGTAACAGGAGAACTACATATTGGTGGTGCAGGTTTAGCACGAGGATATCTAAACAGACCAGAATTAACAGCAGAAAGATTCATACCTAACCCTTTCGATCTTCACAACTCTAAACTATATAAGACAGGAGACTTAGGTAGATATTTACCCGATGGCAATATAGAATTTATCGGTCGCATCGACAACCAGGTAAAAGTGCGAGGATACCGTATTGAAACAGGAGAAATAGAATCGACTCTCACTCAACATCCCAGTGTTAAACAAGCAGTAGTATTAGCAACAGAAGATAACTCTGGTAATAAAAGTCTAGTCGCTTATCTAGTGCTAGAAAGTGAAACTCCAGAAGGATCGCAGACAGAAGCAATAGGAAAATTGAAACAGTATCTGAAACAGCGGTTGCCGCAGTATATGATACCAAGCGGGTTTGTAGTGTTGCCGCAACTGCCACTGACTCCTAACGGTAAGGTAGATCGTAAGGCATTACCTATACCGGATAATATCAGTAGTGTATCAACGGAGTATGTTGCTCCTGAAACAGAGACACAGAAAGCATTAGCAGAGATTTGGCAAGAAGTGTTGGGAATAGAACAGGTGGGAATGCATGATAACTTCTTTGACCTCGGTGGTCATTCTCTGTTAGCAGTGCGTCTCATGGCTGAGATTGAGAAAGAATTTGGCCAAAATATATCTTTAGCAGCCCTTTTCCAAGGTCCTACCCTAGAAAAATTAGCCATTCTACTGCGCCAAAGCGGGGACGCGGGGACGCCTATAAGAGAAATTCAACCCAAAATTTCGCTCACTCAAAAAACTGATACTCACTCTTGGTCTCCCTTAGTTGCTATTCAACCCCAAGGAAACCACCCACCGTTCTTCTGTATGCCTGGTTCCGGTGGCAATGTGGTCTACTTCCACCAACTTGCCCGTCATCTGGGAAACGAGCAACCCTTTTACGCTTTGCAACCTCCATCCTTAGATGGGGTATCAGAACCCTTTAGTAGTCTTGAAGAGGTAGCTGCCTACTACCTCCAAGCCATCCAAACCCTTCAACCCTCTAGTCCGTACTTCCTCGGCGGTCATTCCTTTGGGGGTCTAGTTACTTTTGAAATGGCACAACAGCTACAACAGAAGGGAGAAACAGTCGCCCTACTCGCCCTATTTGACTTTCCCGCCCCACTTCAAGGTACCACCCCAAAACAGCTAGATTGGGATGATACCCGATGGTTGTCCAATATTGCCCATATGCTAGAAATTTTATCTGGGAAAAATTTCGACATTTCTTATGAAACCCTCAAACCTTTAACTCCTGAAGCACAATTAAACTATCTCAAACGGCAGATGGAAATCGTCAGTTTATTGCCACCTAACTCAGGAATTGAACGAGTGCGTGGGATTGTCCAAACTATTAAAGCTGAGGAATTGGCTTTTATGAGTTATCTCCCACAAAGAAGCTATCAAGGTGCGATTACCCTGTTCCGTACAAGTAAAGTTGATCGGGATGAATTGGGAATGCTTGGTGACATTCCCACAGATACAACTTGGGGATGGAACCAGTTTTCTAGTCAACCTGTAGAGGTTCATGTGGTTCCTGGAAATCATATTACCATGTTGAGTGAACCTCACGTAATGGTATTAGCTGAAAAACTTAAATTTTGTCTAGCTAAAGCATGGAAAACTGAATTATAAGGGATTTATCAAAGCAAGATTTATTGATTACCGTTGCTGATTATGGGTATGATTATGCCGTTCTGAGAAACCTATGATTATCTATAGATAGCCATTTGGTATCTTTGCAAAGTGGCAACAGTTGTCATTGCGACCGAAGGGAAGCAATCTCATGGTCAAACGAGATTGTTTCCTTCCACTCCGTTCCAGTCGCAATGACGAATGCAGTGACTAATTACCCGGATTTTATATAGCGCTGTGCGCAGGCAACAGGCAACAGGAGGAATAAAAGACCGATAGTATAATATCATGTCCGGTAGCATCGGTCTTGTATAGCAAAGGTAAGGAAGAAGGAAGAAGGAAGAAG
>NZ_RCBY01000479.1 GCF_003838195.1 Okeania hirsuta | reverse complement strand
TGAATGACGCCATTGGCAGCTTGTGAGCCAAAAAGAGAGGCTCCTGCCGCCCCTTTCAGGACTTCGACCTTTTCGATATCTTCTGGATTGATATCGGCGAGACTGGAGCCATTCAGGTAAATTCCATCCAACAAGATCAATGGCTGCTGCCCGTTGGCGATGGAATTGGCAGAACGCAGTTGTAAATAGGCCCTTGGCCAGGTTGTCGCCCCAGCTGGCTAACACGCAAGCCCGCAACTTTTCCTGTAAACTTGGCCTAGGTAGGAAGGGGGTACAGGATGAAAAGCATCATCATTGCAAACAAATCTACACTAAAGCATAACCCCTTCGGCGTTTGCCCATCGGCCGTTCCGGTGAGGACAACTTTCAGCCACCTCGATTTCTTGATTGTCCAACTTTCGCTTCATGGAAAGATTGAATTCTTTTCTACGGCCAACGTCTACCTCGATGGTTTTCATGACCTAACCAGCGAAAAGATAAGGATCGCATTCCGACGAGCATAAAAGATATTAGGCGTGGGACATTAATTTCAAAAAAGCCTTGTGTGTCGGAGGATGTTTTTCGGGGAGTACCTTGCAATTCGATTTGCACATTTGGGAGTGGATCTCCCGTCTCAGCAGATGAAATCAGCCCCCGGACAGTAATATCTTGTCCCATCAGACCATCCCAGACAGCAGAGCAATAAGCATAGTAACTCTGTACGGTTCGTTTCATAATTTAGGTTTAGAGACTACGGGTTATGGTCGCGCGATAAAAACCACACGCTAACTGTTATAGGGCAATAGGGATGAAAGTTGCTTTCGGCATCACTAGTGGAACCCCACTAGCCTTATGCTCGAAGCTCGGTTGGAGAATATTAACTAACTACAAGCGGAACCGACGTCCTTTTCTAAGTGCTTTTCTCAGGGCGGGAGGTAAAGAAGACCTTGGATCATTCTATTCTATGCAGATCCAAGGTCTTCTGGTTTTTGGAAAGCCATCCAGGCTTTATTCAATTACATTCAGTTCAACAGCTTCATTCTGTGAGGAGGATAGGCACCCCAATTACTGGACTCTTTCTGGACAGTAACAGATACTTGCCCGTATGATATTTCCGTCATTTCAAGCTCAAAGTCAGGACTAGACTGCCCTTCTTTTCGGCCTGGAGCAATTACCATTGAGATGAGCCCTTTGGTTGAAGTACAGGGTATATTGATATCCTTTGGCTTTAAATCCATACGATATATCTACTATATCTCCACCTGGATGGGTTGCTCTGCCCGAACCACTAGGTCTCGCTTGTACTTACAAGCTTCAAATTTAGTGATGGAGCAGAAGGCGTATCATATAAAGGCTTGCTACCCGTTTTGGCACGGCACCTGGAGCTCGAGAAGCCAATGCTCCTCCACCGCTCCTTCAGGAACAACTTGCACAGAGGTGAAATCCATCGTCAGGTTGTTCTATTGTAGTAGGGTTAACCTCATCGTGATAGGCAATGATATCTTCTACGCCATACAATGGGCCTGTACCCGATACATAGGCTGCTTTTCTTTGTCCATTTCAGTTTTCACTACACTTCATAGTAATTGATCATCCGGATGAAGTTGGGTCAAAAATTCCCGGATCATGGCTCCTTTCTCCTTCCATCACCAATAGTCGCAGTTGTTAGACCTGCCCCTGCCCAAACCGTGTAATCACACCCTTCCTCCTGGCAACAGCGGGATTCAACCAAGCGATGTATAATGGTATGGTAGATCTCGGGCCATCAAATACCAGGTTGAGATCTTGGATGGGTGTACAATTGGGATCCGAAGCAGTCACATTTACCGTATTAAAAGTCTCTTCCATTAGGGTAGCATCAACACTAGATTCATAAGGATCTCTTTCGCCGGCTTGCAATTCTGCATCCGTATATCGTGGAGTCTTCGACTCGTTTCTGCTGGCTGTGGGATCGCTGATCCATTTCTAGCAGCCAGATAGTCTCTATCCTTTGTCCTGGCAACTCAGCCTTGACCCAGAAGGAACTCATAGGCACCTCTTCTTGGTTACATCAGATTTGACATAGGTCTGAACTTGAATGGTATGAATACCACGCTGCATATCCCTTGCATCAAGTGGAAACTCAAAAGGCACAATGGAGCCTGGAATCAACACCACTTTAATCTAAGGTTATATCTCTTATAGCCTGGATGTACATATTTAACCACGCATACGGCATCCATGTCGCCGCAAGGAGAAGTTCTATTTAATTCTACCGTACCTCTGATGATACTTCCTGCACCGTCGCGCTGGCGCTTACTTCACAAGTATCTGGCAATTTTTATACTCCTTCTTCCACGGGTACTTGCGTACTTGGAGCGGAGACCACCGGAGGATTATTAATCAAGCGATCAATCTGGAATGATGACGGCCGTTTGCACAGACTTCACAACGGGGGTAGCACAATTTTGTCCCCAGGCTAGCACTTGTACATCATACATACCGGGACGTAGGAGACACAATGGCTCTGTCCGAACTGCCACTCCCAAAGCATTCTGAGGTTCCCCATCCGCACGTAGCGATTGCCATTGGCCATACTTGGTCTTTACCTCCACTGAAAACCGCC
>NZ_RCBY01000478.1 GCF_003838195.1 Okeania hirsuta | reverse complement strand
ATTATGTTTGACCGAAGCAGGATAAAAGTAAAGTGCAAACATTTAATCTTCACTTTTTCCTTCTTCCTTCTTCCTTCTTAATTACCTCCTTGAATAAATGCTTATATCTCTTCGCATTAATAACTTTGCCCTTATAGATCATCTAGACCTAGAATTAAGTCCTGGTCTAAATGTCTTCACAGGAGAGACAGGTGCTGGTAAGTCCATTATCCTAGATGCTCTCGATGCAACTCTAGGCGGAAAAGTAGACCGTCGTGTAATCCGAACAGGAACTAAACGAGCTATCTTAGAAGCAACCTTTGAGCTAAACTCATCCCTGGCCGAATGGTTAGGAAATCAAGAAATAGATCCAGTAGATGGTACATTAGTAGTCTGTAGTCGTGAAATTACTTGCGCTCAAACCTCTCTCCGTACTAGGTCTCGTCTCAATGGTATTCTGGTCAATCGCAAAATAATGGACCAACTGCGTGACCGCCTATTAGAAATTACAGCCCAAGGCCAAACTCTACAATTAGGAAATCCCAATCTCCAAAGGGAATGGCTAGATTTATATGGTAGTCATCCCCTAGTACAATGCCGAGAAGCAGTAAGTATTGCCTATCAAAAAGCTCAAAAAGCCAAAGCAACATTAGAAAATCGTCGCCAGTCAGAGCAGAAACGTTTACAAAGAATAGATTTATTAGAATACCAAGTACAAGAATTAGATAAATCTAATCTTACCGAACCTCAAGAATTAGAACAACTAGCACAAGAAAGTCAACGCCTTAGTCATGCAGTTGAACTTCAACATCAAAGCTATCAAATATATCAAGCTTTATATCAAAATGAAGGAGATAATTCAGCAGCAGCAGACCTCCTTGGAGAAGCAGAAACCATCTTAAACGATATGGTAAACTACGACTCCACATTAAAACCTATATTGGAAATGATTAATGAAGCTTTATCTCAAGTTGTTGAAGCTAGCCGACAAATTAGTAGTTATGGCGAAGAATTAGAAGCAGATCCCCAAAGATTAGAAGATGTAGAAGAAAGAATTCAAGAACTTAAACAAATTTGTCGCAAGTATGGTCCAACCCTAGAAGAAGCTATTAATTATTATTACAAAATACAAGCAGAACTCAAAGAACTACAAGATGGTGGAGAGTCTGTTGAAGCACTAGAAAAAGTATACCTAGAAACTCAAAAACAATTACAAGATAAATGTAGCGAACTTAGCTTAAAACGTCATAGTGCGGCTGCTAAATTAGAGACAAATTTGGTAGAGGAATTAAAACCCCTCGCTATGGAAAAAGTGAAATTTCAGGTAGAGATTACTCCCACTACCCCAACAATCACAGGAGCTGACCAGATTACATTCTGCTTCAGTCCTAACCCTGGTGAACCACTACAACCTCTAAATTCAATAGCTTCTGGTGGGGAAATGAGTCGATTTTTATTGGCATTAAAGGCTTGTTTTTCTCAAATAGAAGGATCTGGTACTCTAGTATTTGATGAAATAGATGTTGGAGTCTCAGGAAGAGTAGCAGGAGCCATTTCAGAAAAACTACATCAACTTAGTAGGAAACATCAAGTCCTCTGTGTAACCCATCAACCGATAGTAGCTGCAATGGCTGATAATCACTTTAATGTCAGTAAACAAGTAGTCGAGGAAATATCTACTATGGACTTAAACTTAAATAATCAAAACTCTGAAGTACGGACTATAGTAAGAGTTAAAAATCTAAATAATTATCAACGGCGGGAAGAGTTGGCACAATTAGCTAGTGGTAGGCCAGCTCAAGAAGCTATAGCTTTTGCAGAATCTCTTTTAACTGAAGCTGCTACTAAACGTCGGCAAAATTTGACTATACCTATTTCCAGTTCTAGAGGAGAATCTTAATCCATAATATCAGTTCTATTAAAAATACATTATAGAATAATATTAACAATTGACTTTAACAAAGGGCAAAAAAAAATTATGTAGATTATGTTGAGTTGTAAACTTAAATAGTAAGGATTCAGGTATGCAAAATAGGAATAAGAGAAAGACTTGATGAGCGATCGCTTAAAACCCTAGCCACCAGGGACTGCTCAAAGAATTCAATGACAGAACGCCCCTGACGACGACAAGTTTGTACCACAGTCAATAAATTGGTGTTGGTAATTGATGGGATGATTTATATTTTGGGGTAGGGCTGTGTAACCTACCCCGGTTAATCATTGGGGGATTGCCCCTACAAATTTCATCCTGTAATTTACCAACGCCGATTTCCCCTAGTTAAGACATTGGTTATAAACCAAGACAATGGACCGGAAAATTATTCTCGTCGGACACAATTTTTGTCCAAAGTCCAATTCCTGACTTTCCTTACTGTGGCTTGGACACTTTTTCAGCTGATTTCGCTTTCTGCTAACTATGACGACCTACCTAGCAGCAGTGTGATGTAGTAAGTATATCTCTGATTCTTCTCTAATCCCAGCTTCCAGAGTGGTGATTAACCTCTATGTGGGTAGGTTTGGTATAACGTCATCCTCTGACGGGAGGGACTTTCACCCTGATTACTGAACAACCATAAGGGGGTTGGTAAGGGGGTGCTGGTTTCCCCACTCCTCCACAGGGTGGG
>NZ_RCBY01000477.1 GCF_003838195.1 Okeania hirsuta | reverse complement strand
GTGAGAAACCCAATAATTGGAAACCGTCAGGAAAGAGAATAAAGCGATGCAGCGCGGTCTTGGGGGTTTCCCCCATGAGCGACTGCATCAAGACAGCGTGGTTTGTATAGAACAGGTAATAATTGGTGTATTAATGCAGACTGTAATGGAGCTGCAAATATAATCACAAAAGTAAGCAGAAAGCTAGGGTTAAACTTAAGCCAACTGTGTAGGGGCACTTTGACTTGTCCCCAAAGAGTATATCTTTGGTCAGCTAAGAAGAAACGGAGCAACACGGATTTATCCTGTTGCGTAGTATCTGCTTAGAATCCCCGTGACTTGAGTCTGGGGAGCAGTCAAAGTTAAATATACTAATGGTATTGAACAAAGTTTTGAGTTTTTTCCAGAATTAGAAAAAAATATGCCTAACTTGGCCAGTTATCTGCAAAAAGTCATGAGTTCCAGAGAATTGATAATTGAGTTGGAAGATTGACTCTTATACCGTTTCACGGAAGTCAAAAGCGAGTGCGAAATTCTGAGGCACCCTCAGGATGTAAGACGCACTCAAGACAGTCAAAAATCAAAAGTTAAAAGTTAAATTTTATAGACTCCAAACTTTGATGCCACAGTAATTTCAGGAAATTATTTCAGATATTGGGTTTGAAACTATTTGTGACATCTTTAAAGTGAATTGATATTAGTCATAGAGATCACCCCCACCCCCTAAATTGCCAGATATTACTTTGAGAAATGGGCGTTTACTCGATAATTGAATACTAATATTTTGACCATTATGACAACCGCAATGTAGCAGTTAGTTTTTTTTGAATAAAAGGTATATATCTATTATATATTGTATATATTGGAATTTGTATATACAAATATTGCTCTGGTTAATTGGACTAGAAAACCAATCTATGGACATTCAAACAGAAATGCGACAGGGATGGATAAAAACCTTAGCTAAATCTAATTTGAAGCAGTTAGAGACAAAAGTTGCAGAGATAGGCAAATTGCCTGCATACAACTTTATAAGGCCACCAGAAATAGGTCTGACAATGGTACGAGGCCGCGCTGGTGGAACGGGACAAATATTTAATCTAGGGGAAATAACTATTACTCGTTGTGCAGTCAAGATAGAGGATGTTATGGGTTTTGGTTATGTGGCAGGGCGATCGCATCGTCATGCTGAACTTGCTGCTTTGTGCGATGGTTTAATGCAACTGCCTGAATGGCATGATGTTGTAAAGTCTGTCGTTCTTGAATTTATTGAAGCAGAAGTTAATCACCAAAAGGAAATTGAACAACTACAAACAGAAGCTACGAAAGTTAATTTTTTTACTATTGCCAGAGGGGATTAATCAATTTTTGTGTGAGGTGTATTATTAGTGTTATAGCAATTCCCAAGAAGCGTGAGGTACAAAATTCGTTGGCGTTGCTTAAATGTAATGATAATTAGACATCTACTCCACCCATAGGGAGTAGGGAGTAGGCAGCTTTGCTATAGGGGTAAAGAATTGATAATTCCTTTGGGATATAGATATTGATTTTTGATTCTTGGAGATGTCTATTAGCTGAAGGTAAAATTGAAAAACTGATGTTTTGCGCCCAAAGTTAATCTCAAAATTATTACCACTCAGCAACGCCAATTCGTTAGTTTTAGGAAACAGCGGTGCGACCCCGCGTCGGCGACAGACACAAGCGGTCAGACCCCGCGACGATGCCAGTCGCAAGGGAATGCCGACCAAGAGAGGGAATGCTGACCAAGAGAGGGAACGCGCACCAAGAGAGGGAAAAGGGAACAGGGAATAGAAGAACAATAAAGATAAGTGTACCTCATTAGGCTGATAAACGCTATATTTCTAATAATAAATCAATCAACTAATTGTCACAGGTACTTGTTAGCTTCAAAGCTTTTTTTATGATTACTAAACTACCAGGATTGCCTGATATTGTACATAATTCTCAAAGAACTTTTACCCATCTACTAAATGCCTTATCTTATCCAGGAAAGCAGCAAAAAATAGATGCTAAATTAACACCACCATCTGACTTGAATATAGCTTGTGCTGCTGCCTGTTTGACAATGTTAGATTTGGAAACAAAAGTATGGTTAAGTTCAGATTTTCATCAAGATGTAAAAGCTTGGTTATTGTTTCACACAGGTTGTCATTTTACCGAAAATTCTCAAATTGCTGACTTTGCTGTAATAAAGAATATTCAAACTATTCCCAAGCTATCAAACTTTCATCATGGTACGGCAGAAGAACCAGAAAATTCAACTACTTTATTTGTGCAAGGATCGAATTTAGAATCTGGCGATAAAGTTATATTGAAAGGACCGGGAATTTTAGAAGAAATAGCAATTTCAATTCCGAAATTACCGGAATTTTTCTGGTCAGAATGGGAAGTTAACTTTAATAATTATCCTTTAGGAGTAGATATATTTTTCTTTGCTCAAAATACAGTTATTGGTTTACCAAGAACAACTAAAAGTAGATTAGTAAAAACGTAAGTATTTCCTGCGAAATGCTGCTTAATTAATTGATAATTTATAATGGATAATTGATAATTACCTCTGGTTAAAACCGTTACGGAATTGAATATAAGGAAATATTATTTCTT
>NZ_RCBY01000476.1 GCF_003838195.1 Okeania hirsuta | reverse complement strand
GCTCCCGACCGCTCCTGCTTTTGCTCATCAAAACTTTAATTTTGAGCTGCCCAAGCAGGAGCGATCGCGACCTCCCTTCTACTATTCCTATCGGGGATGCTACCCTGGCTCCCGACCGCTCCTGCTTTTGCTCATCAAAACTTTAATTTTGAGCTGCCCAAGGAAAAAATGGGGCTTTCAGGTGACTTAATGATCAAGGCTTTAGATGCCTTTCAACAAAGGTGGCCCCAGGAAGCTAGCACACCTAGCATTTCAAGTGACACAATTGAGGGGGCTGTAGATGCCTCTGAACAGACGTTGCCCCAGGAGACCACCAGCCCACCTAACATTCTGGTCATTATGACTGACGATGTGGGTTGGTTTAACCTCAGTGCCTACAACGACGGCATGATGGGCTACCGTACCCCAAATATCGATAGCATTGCTGAAGGGGGCATTCGCTTTACCGATGCTTATGCAGAAAATAGCTGTACCGCTGGACGGGCAGCATTCATCACGGGTCAAAGCCCTGGACGTACTGGTTTGACTAAAGTAGGTCTCCCAGGGTCTGGTTTGGGACTCAGCACCGAAGATATTACTCTGGCTGAAATCTTGAAAGAACAGGGCTATGCCACAGGCCAATTTGGCAAAAACCACCTGGGCGATCGCGATGAGTTTCTTCCCACCAATCATGGTTTTGAAGAGTTTTATGGCAATCTCTATCACCTCAACTCTGAGGAAGAGCCAGAAAACGCTGATTATCCCGGCGGACCAGACGGTGACTACGTTAAAAAGTATGGTCCCAAGGGCGTTCTCCATTCTTATGATACGAGGGTGGAAGGAGCGCCTAAGACAGTGGCAGAAGCGAAGGAACGTCATGATTCTCTAGTTCCAGAGCATCCCTGTATTTATGATGAATCACTTCCACGTTATAAGAAACAAGTTTCTTATGTTGTAGATGAAGATGGTCCTAAAAGTAAAATTCTAACAAAAGGCCCCGTAGGTCACCAAGTGATTTGCAACACAGGAGCGCTCAGTAGTTCTCGGATGCCTACAGTGGATGAGGAGTTTCAAGATGCAGCCGTAGACTTTATGGAAAAGGCAGTCCATAATAACAAGCCCTTCTTCGTCTGGTTGAACCCCAGTCGGATGCACGTATATACCCATTTGAAGCCAGAGTCGGAAGGCGTCACCGGTCAAGGACTCTTTGCTGATGGTATGGTAGAAAACGATCTTATGGTGGGTGAGCTGCTCGATGAACTTGATGAGTTGGGTGTTGCAGACAACACGATCGTTATCTACACCGCAGATAATGGAGCGCAATTCTATAAGTGGCCTGATGGTGGGACTATTCCATTCCATGGGGAAAAGAACACCAACTGGGAAGGTGGTTTCCGGGTTCCCTTTTTGGTGCGCTGGCCTGCCCGTTGGAAAGGTGGTGTCGTGTCCAACGATATCATTTCTATGACGGATTGGTTACCAACTCTAGCTTCGGCAACTGGAGCTGAAGAACTTCAAGATGTTAAGACTCAATTGCTCAACCCTTGTCTTGAAGAAGAGGCTCCAACAGACGGTACCTGCGATGGGACTGAACTCCCCGTGGTTTATGAAGCCAACGGTCGGGATTTCCATCCGCTGCACCTAGATGGGTACAACTTCTTACCTCGCCTGGATTACCTTGACAGGATCAACCCCTCTAAATTAGAAAAATTACGACGTAAAAACCCAGCAATTGCTGAGTTGCCAGTAGAAGCACCCCGTCACGAGATGTTCTATCTCACGGATGATGCTTATCCCTCAGCTTTGCGCTATGATGATTGGAAACTGATCTTTAGCGAGCAACGGGAAAAAGGTGCCAAGGTGTGGTCTGAGCCTTTTATTAAATTGAGGATTCCTATTGTCCTGAACCTGCGTCGCGATCCTTTTGAGCGTGCCCCAGGAGAATCATCATATTATGACATTTGGAAGACCAATCATGCGTTCGTCATTCCACCAAGCCAATATTACGTTGGCAAATTCCTGGACACGTTTCGGGACTATCCTCCCCGTCAGGTTCCGGCTTCCTTTACCATTGATGGGCAATTGCAAGAGCTGTTAGACGATCTTGAGAACATGAATCTTGAGGACTAAACTAAGTCTATTACCTGATTACACTAAGGTGTACACATAAGTAGAATTTAGGAGGATCTTTTGAAGACTATTGTTGAAAATAGATCCTCCTATTTTTCTTGACAAACTGAAATGTTGTTAACCCCTTTAATGAGGTTTAAGGAATGTTTTTCAATGGTCTTTTGAAGCAGATTTGAGGATGTTGGCGGTGTTGGCGGTGGCAATCTCTCTCTTGCTTAACACTGCCACTTGATCGGCAATAGCCGAAACTACTGCCCGAACCCTGAAACCCTTGTTCAACTTCCATTGCATTCAATTTTATTTATCCATTTTTACAACAGGAGTCGAGAGATGAAAAAACTACGTGCTAAAAATACCCCAGACTATGAAAATCAGCCTTTACAGCAAGCAATTGGCAAGATGTTGGCCGATCGCGTCATTCCCAAATTAACAGACAAAAAGCGGGCTAAGATATTACTCTGGCTGAAATCTTGAAAGAACAGGGCTATGCCACAGGCCAATT
>NZ_RCBY01000475.1 GCF_003838195.1 Okeania hirsuta | reverse complement strand
CATCTCCAGAAAAGAGGGAGTAGGGAGTAGGGAGTAGGGAGTAGGGAGTAGGGAGTAGGGGGAAAGAATCGATAGTCTCTGTGCAATAATTGATTTGATTTTTGGCGTTGGTGATTTATAGAACTCCTTTCCGCTTACGCGACCAAAAAACTTTCTCCTTATACTCCTCTTTCTTCTTCCCTCCTGACTCCTGAGGACTGAGGACTGACTCCTTCATCACCACCATATGCTTTTTCATAGATGGCTAAAGCAGGTTAGTAAAGTGGTTCGGCCTCGCTGTACTTGTCTTGATCGCGATATACTAGCCACAGCAATCTCTATTTTAGGAGATTGCTGTGGTTCGGCCTCGCTGTACTTGTCTTGATCGCGATATACTAGCCACAGCAATCTCTATTTTAGGAGATTGCCACGGAGGGAATTGTGTTAGTTTGTACTAATTTCTACTCAGGGCGTTTTCCTCTAGCAATATAAGCACCATGTTGTTGGATTAGTTCTGCTACTACTCCTGTCCAACCAGTTTGATGACTAGCTCCAATACCTGCACCATTATCCCCATGAAAATACTCATAGAACAGAATGTAATTATTCCAATTGGGGTCAGTTTGAAACTTTTCCGTTGCGCCATAAACAGGTCGTTGAGTTTGACCATCTTTTGGCAAGAAAATTTTGATCAAACGATGAGAAATTTCTGCAGCTACCTCCGAAAGATTCATCATATTTCCTGAACCTGTAGGACATTCTACTTTGAAATCATCTCCTAAACAGTAATGGTATTTTCGCAGGGATTCAATAATCAAAAAGTTAACAGGCATCCAAACCGGACCACGCCAATTAGAATTACCTCCAAACAGACCAAATCTCGATTCTGCTGGCTCATATTCTACTTCAGGTTGAATGTAGTTGCCACTCTTTGTTCTGATGCTAAAAGGTAATTTATAGGAATTAGGTGGCTCATGAGATTTAGATAATCCTCGAATACCATAAGGTCCGAAAAATTCAGATTCATCAAGCATTCTTTTCAGAACTAATCGGAGTCTGGTAGGGTTAACTAGAGAGAAAGCTACTCCTCCTTCCATGAGATTACTGTCTGTATTATCAAAGTAAACATTCTCCCCTTTTGTCAAATCCTGACGGTTTTGCAAGAACCAATCAGCTCTCTTTTTGAAATCAGAGTCTAAATTTGATGTCTCCAGGGGTTAAAACACCCTGGATTCTAAGCGGATATGCTTACGCGGGCTAAAGCCACGCGACACACTGCTTACGATATTTTCTAGTTAGATCGTCCAACTTATATCGTTGTGGAAGCATCAAAACTTCCCTACCAACCTTGGCTAAATCTAAACTTAGCTGTGTTGCTACTTTTTTGATAATATTTCCAGCACCATTAGCATCGGCATTAATCAATTTACCTGTTGCTGAACGGTACAAACCACGATTAACACGCTTTCCTGATGGCTCCCACCTTTCGGGTTTTTCACCAAATGACGTAAAACAACGGTTGCAACAGATTATTTTTGAGTTATGTACGCTCGCATGATTGGAGACTAATAGCATTAGAAATAATGCCAGACCATGTACATTTATTTTTAGAAGTTGATCCAACTTTTGCAGCCTCTGTCATTATCAAACGAGTCAAAGGTAGAGCTTCTCATCATTTGAGAAAAGAATTTCCGCTTATTGCTAAAATTGCCCACACTTTGGACCCCTAGCTTTTTCTGTGCTACAACCGGAAATGCTTCAACGGAGACTGTTAGGAAGTACATTGAAAACCAAACCGGAAAGTAACACCGGGTTAAAACCCGCGCGTCGTTATTCAACCAGGGGATAAATCACCCTGGCTAACTTCCTCCCGCCATTTTTTAGGTTTTAATGAGTTACGATCTTCAATCAGTCTTTTTCTTTCTTGTGTATCTTCAATCTTGACCATGGTTTTTTCTCTTTATAGAAGACATATCTGCTGCAAATGACCCTCAATTATGAATCATATCATGTCTGTTTGAATAATTAGACTTTGCTGGAAGGAAGGCAGCTATGCTGGAGGCAGGAGGCAGAAGGTTTTATCCTATTGTCACCTTAATTTTATACACGCTCCGATGCTACCGGACATGATATCAAAGGCCAAAATCTAGTTTTTGGATAAGTCTAATGGATAAACTATTAGAAATAGTCTTCATTAGATAGTTTTTTGGTGATTTATAGCCAATTCCTCAGCAACTAACACATCCATAATATAGAAATTTACCTCATCTAAATTTTTAGATTTGTTGCTAATTAATGTAGATATGTTAAGATGTATTATTTATATTTTTGGCGTTGGTAATTTGAGGTATGATATCATGTCTGGATCAGAGCGCGATCGAACTCCATTCCGTTTACGCGACCAAAAAACTTTCTCCTTCTATTCCTCTTTCTTCTTCTTTCTTCTCTCCTGAGTTCTGAGTTCTGACTTCCCCTCCTCCCTCCCCTCCTGGGAGGGGCGTGGGTGGGTTGACTCCTCAGTAATTAAGATTAATATCATACACGCGCTTTACCAACGCCATATTTTTTTATAATTAATATCATTTCCGGATAATTAGTTATAAAAAAACTTTCTCCTTCTTCTCCTGTTGTTCTTCTTT
>NZ_RCBY01000474.1 GCF_003838195.1 Okeania hirsuta | reverse complement strand
CGCTCCCCCAAGTAATTTTGAACACCGTGTAGACGGTGGGGTATTAAACCCACAAAGAAAATGATAAAAATTGATATTATATCTGCTTAATTAGCACTCAAAAATATTTTGATTTCTATCCTCCGTTATATCAATTGTGTGTGAAGCTACACAGAATTATGAAATTTATTACTTGTCTGTCTTGATCTACAGTCAACTTTACAGAATAAAAGATAAAAAATAATAAAAATATTTTTTTCAATTCTCTTATTTTTCAATAGAAGTAGTTATTATACCAAATTCGATTACTATAGACCACAATTTATGATTGAGAAAAGCTTGATATATATGAATTATAGTTAATTTATTTTTGGTAAGTGCTAAACCGGATTTGGTATTAATTGTTAATTACTAAGAAAATTAAAATCTAGATGGTGCGTTACATTTCATTAACGCACCCTACTGGACCGACACACCTAAAGTAGTGCATTAGCTTTTTTCATCATCACCCCATCACCCCATCTCCCCATCACCCCATCCCCCCATTTTCTAATGCACCATTTAAGCTGTGTCAGTGCACTACTAGACAATAAATTAAGCATCAATACTTGATGGAGCTACCTCCTAATTCCTGTAAAATCATACATTTATTCAGCCTCAATATTAAAATGAAAGTTTTACCCAAAGAAACAGCTTCAATATTTACCAGAGATGAAGTACGTTTAGACGCTGATATTTATCGCCCTGATGCAGAAGGTGAATTTCCAGTACTATTAATGCGACAACCTTATGGCAGAGCGATCGCTTCTACAGTAGTCTACGCTCATCCAAAATGGTATGCTTCCCATGGTTATATTGTGATTATTCAAGATGTACGAGGTAGAGGTACATCTGAAGGAGAATTTCAACTATTTGCCCATGAAATTGAAGATGGAATTGATACTATTAATTGGGCAGCAAATTTACCAGGTAGCACTGGCAAAATAGGGATGTATGGATTCTCTTATCAAGGCATGACTCAACTATATGCTGCTAGTGCTAAACCTCCCGCTTTAAAAACAATTTGTCCTGCTATGATTGCCGATAATTTATATTCAGAATGGGCTTACGAAGGAGGAGCATTTTGTTTACAAACAAACTTAGGTTGGGCAATTCAACTAGCAACAGAAACTGCTCGTTTACAAGAAGATGAACAAGCTTATCAAGAACTTTATCAAGCTGCTAAAAAATTTTCTTTTTCTACTCCAATTCCTGCTTTATCGGAAGTAATGAATAAGTATGGGCTAGATTCTTTTTACCATCAATGGTTAGAAAATTATAAACCTGGTGAATATTGGCAAAATCTATCACCAAATTTAGAAAACATAGACCTACCAATGTTACATATTGGTGGTTGGTTTGATACCTATTTACGAGGCACAATTAATTTATATAAAAAAATATTTTGTCGTAGTAAATTCTTGCAAAAATTAATAGTAGGTCCTTGGTCTCATATTCCTTGGGGAAGAAAACTAGGAGCTATAAATTATGGTTTAGCAGCTTCTAACCCCATAGATGATATACAAATATTATGGTTCGACCAATTTCTCAAAGGAATAAATACAGGAATATTAGAGCGATCGCCTGTTTCTTTATTTGAGATGGGAAGTAACGAATGGCGTAATTTTAATTCCTGGCCGAGTAATAATTATCAGTTTTATTATTTAGCTAGTACAGGACTTGCAAATATGAGAGAAGACTCAGGAACACTCAACGATAATTATCCTGACATTTCTACTGATGATATATTCGTACATGACCCTTGGCGACCCGTTCCAGCATTAGGTGGTCATGCCACATTTCCAGCAGGTTCTTTTGAACGTTCAGAATTAGATTGTCGTACCGATATTTTGACTTATACTTCTGAATTTTTAACAGAAGATTTACACATATCTGGAGATGTTTATGTAGAAGTTTATTGTACAGCAGATACCAGTAGTTTTGACATTTCGGCTGTGTTATCTGAAGTTAAACCAAACGGCAATGTTTATAATTTTACCCAAGGTTATATCAAGGTTGTTTCTAAGGATTTACCAGTGAAAATATATTTACAGCCAACTTGTATAAAAATTGAGAAAGGTAATGCTATTCGACTGAGTTTAAGTGCAGCTTGTTTTCCTGCGTATTTAATTAATCCTGGCATAGATAAACCACCAAAAGAAGTACGATTAATTGAGGCAAAAATTATTACTATAACTGTTAGCTCAGGAGAAAATAATCCCTCACTAATTTCTTTATCTATAGCAGGGAACAGGGAACAGGGAACAGGGAACAGGAGGGAAAACATTCCTCTGTCTGAGGTTCATCATCAGCATAAGTCCTAGTTGAAAACCCTCAATAACTTAGCATAAAAGACAGAGGGAATAGAGATAATACCAAATTAAAAAAAGGTAGTTACATCTTAGTTGATGATTTCTTCCTACAATAAAAAAATATAAATTCCATAAATTCTAGCAATTCAACCTTTTTTCCTCTTTAATATTTCTGTTTTTCTTTCCCTATTCCCTATTCCCTATTCTCTGTGCCATGACTGTAGCAATATTTTATGAAATTGGTTTGAAGAAGGAGACAGGAGACAGGAGACAGGAGACAGGAGGAAAATTACATGGG
>NZ_RCBY01000473.1 GCF_003838195.1 Okeania hirsuta | reverse complement strand
CCATTTCTCCTGTCTCCTGTCTCCTGTCTCCTGTCTCCTACCCCTACTAAAATACTTTTGAGCGCAAACCCTAATTATGCTTTTTAGCTTGTATCTGATAGCTATTTTAAAGCAGCAAAACTGAAGAGCTAAAACACTTTAAATTTATTGATGAGATTTATTTAAAGATGTAAAAAAGCACTTTTACTTTATGTCTAAAGAGGAATTATATCGTCAAAGTTAGATAAATTTTTAACTCAATATAGGTTCTTCTACTTATTTGATTTTCAGGAGTAAAACCATTTCTTGTGGATTAATACTATACATCAATTTTTGTATCAACTAATTGTAGGGGGAGAACTTCCGCAACACTTCTATGCACTCGTTTATTCCTCTTGGTATATAGCAGTCAAAGGAAAGGGTGCGGACATATCAAAAGCTTAAAACTCAGACAACGTAAGATTTTTCTTTTTTCCTTCTGCTATAACAAAAAAAATCAAATAAATATCGGTATTGAGAATACGATCAAAATATTGGGTCTAAGGAGAAAAAAACATGGCAAAGTTAACACCAGAATTAGAGCAGCATGCTCAACAATTGAGGCAGAAACTTCAAGAAGCTGGCTATGCTTACTATGTGCTTGATAACCCTATTATGGAAGATACTGTTTACGACCGCCTAATTCGAGAATTACAAGAATTAGAAACCCAATATCCTCAATTAATTGTTCCAGATAGTCCTACCCAAAGAGTGGGAGAAAAACCAGCAACTAAATTTATATCAATTGAACATAATATTCCTCTTTATAGTCTGGAAAATGCTTTTAATATTGAGGAATTAAAAAATTGGCAAGAACGTTGGCAACGTCAAATAGAAATCGATCCCCATCCTGATACGGTAGATTATGTTTGTGAACTAAAAATTGACGGTTCTGCTTTAGCTCTAACTTATGAAAATGGTTTGTTAGTCAGAGGAGCTACTCGTGGAGATGGAATTACAGGAGAAGATATTACTCAAAATGTCAAAACAATTAAAAGTATTCCCTTAAAACTAAAAATAGATAATCCACCCTCAATAATAGAAGTTCGAGGTGAAGCTTTTTTATCAATTAATGTATTTGAAAGTATCAACGCAGAAAGAGAAAAAATAGGAGAACCACTATTTGCTAATCCCCGTAATTCAGCAGCAGGTACTTTGCGACAATTAGATTCAAAAATAGTTGCTCGACGCCGACTAGATTTTTTCGCTTATACACTTTATATAAAATCTGAAATTAACTCAAAATTATCTCAACTTTCTACTCAATGGCAATATTTAGAATTACTACAAAAATTAGGTTTTAAAGTTAATCCTCATCGTCAAATTTGCTCATCTTTAGATGACATTCAAAAATACTATAAATATTGGGATACCGAACGAAAAAATTTGCCCTATTTAACCGATGGAGTTGTAGTTAAACTTAATTCTTTACCACTACAAAAAAAATTAGGATTTACTCAAAAATTTCCTCGGTGGGCGATCGCTCTTAAATATCCTGCTGAAGAAGTCCCGACCATTGTCGAAGCAGTCACAATTCAAGTGGGCCGTACTGGGGCACTTACCCCTGTGGCAGAATTAAAATCTGTCCAGTTAGCAGGTACAACAGTACAAAGGGCGTCTCTACATAATAGCGATCGCCTGGCGGAACTAAATCTACATATTGGAGATACTGCAATAGTCCGCAAAGCAGGAGAAATTATTCCAGAAGTAGTACGAGTTTTGCCAGAACTACGTCCCACAAATGCTCAACTATTTCAAATGCCTACTCACTGTCCAGAATGCAGTCAACCTGCGGTCAAACCTACCGATGAGGCAATAATGAGATGTATCAACTCTTCATGTCCTGCTATTCTTCGGGGTTCTTTGGTACATTGGGCATCTAGAGGTGCTCTGGATATTCATGGTTTGGGGGAAAAATTAGTACAGCAGATGGTCAATAGTGGTTTAGTTGAGTCGGTGGCCGATCTATATGATTTAACTGTCAAAAGTTTGACTTCCCTCGAACGCATGGGACAAAAGTCGGCCAGTAAATTGGTGGATGCGATCGCTAGTTCCAAAAGCAAATCTTGGCCACGGGTGCTTTATGGTTTGGGTATTCGTCATGTGGGTAGCGTAAATGCAGAGTTATTAACTCAGAAGTTTTCCAATGTAGGACAGTTGGCACAGGCAAAGGCGACAGATATCGAAGCAGTCTATGGAATTGGTCCAGAAATTGCTCAATCAGTTGAACAGTGGTTTCAGGTTTCAGCTAATCAGAAGTTGGTAGAACGTCTGAGTAATGCTGGAGTGGTGATGGATGTAAGAACAGATACGGGCAATGTGGCAAAAGAGCAAAGTGCATTTTTAGCAGGCAAAACTTTTGTGTTAACGGGAACTTTACCAACCTTGAAGCGGGATGAGGCAAAGAGTTTGATTGAAACTGCTGGTGGTAAGGTGACAAGTACGGTGAGTTCTAAGACTGATTTTGTTGTGGTAGGAAAAGATCCAGGTTCTAAGTTACAGAAGGCCGAAAAGTTGGGGATCGACCAGTTGAGTGAAGCACAGTTATTGGGAATTTTGGAGAGTTTCGACTTAGTTAACAATTTGCGCAATTTATCGACATAATACGATAGTTCT
>NZ_RCBY01000472.1 GCF_003838195.1 Okeania hirsuta | reverse complement strand
TTCCTGTAGATATTCACCCTTGGGTTTACACAAACGATATAAACGGACATGATATTATATAGTTAGGGGAGATGGTCCGATTTAATATTGGGGTTTGCACATTATGGAATGATATTGCCAAAAATTAGTTTAGATTTTGAGTAAAAAACCTAATATTAATCATTTTAGCAATTCTCAAATCCAAAATATTGTTCATCAAAAATCTAAAATCATTTGTCTCTGTGCAACGCCCTTTCTTCTTCTTTCTTGCTTCTTTATTCTTTCTTTCCTCCTGAATTATGACTCATCCGTTATTTATTTATAAGTATTCAACCGGACATGATATAAAAGCGCATTAAATAATTAGCGTATTTAGCTAATTTAAGAAATCATCTCCATTTTGTAAGCTTTGACTTTACTATCAATTCCTGTAATATCTGTCCCGACAACTACAGCATTAGCTCCTAAATTCATAGCTTTTTTTGCCATTGTGGGAGAAGCAATACCTCCTTCACAAATTGCTGGCACTTCTAAGTTTTTTACTATCTGTTTTAACAGCTCAAAACCAGGAGGAGATTTTGTGATTGTTTGCTCAGTATAACCATACAGAGTAGTGGCGACAAAATCCGCACCTTCTTCTACAGCTAGTTGTGCTGCTTCTATAGTATCTACATCGGCCATTACTGATTTTCCTAATTCATTATGAATACGAGTAATTAATGTTGCTAAAGTTTCTCCTCCCGGACGTTTTCTGGCAGTAGCATCAACAGCAATAATATCTGCTCCTGCTTTGGCGATCGCTTCTGCATCTGAAAATTGGGGCGTAATATAAACTTCAAATCCTGGTATTTGTTGCTTCCACAAACCAATAATTGGTTGAGTAATTCTCTGTCGCACTGCTCGAATATGGGATGGTGTATCTATTCTCACTGCTGAAGCTCCCTGATTTATAGATGCTTGTGCCATAGCTGCAATAACTTCTGGATGATTTAAAGGGGAGTCAGTGGGAGCTTGACAAGAAATGATTAAACCTTGTGGTAATGATAGATCGGAGTATTTATTAGTCATGGTTAAATAATTATTTTGTATAGATGTTAGAGCTGATTTATAGATTATAAGTAGAGATAAATTCATGTAGTCAGTATCAGGAATTATACCAATTTTATATGAGGCTGTACAGAATTAGGTGTTAGGTGTTAGGTATTAGACTTTATATCAAGTCCGGATAATTAGTAATAAAAAACTTTCTGATCCTCTTCCTTTTTATTCTCTCTTGACTCCTCCGTCGTTATTTATAATTATTCAACCGGATATAATATTAGGTTTTAGGTGTTATACCAATTTTATGTGAAGCTGCATTTATTAACTTGTATCTCCCGATCTACAATCAACTCTGATTAAAATATTATTCTATACAACTTCATATTAATTTGATATTATAGGAATTTTCACATAGATAGACTATAGTGGCTAAAGCATTTTTCTGCTCCCCACTCCTTAAGCAAAAATAATTTCGTAGTCTACTTAAATGAAAAGTGCTGTAAGCTCCACAAATAAAATATGATTATACCATTTTAAAAGTAATAGTAATAAGATATTTGAAAGTTTCAAATAACTATGAAAACAACAAAAGTTATTAAATACTTGAAACTTACTTATAGAAATTACCATACTGGTCAGGTATATTACCAATTACCTATGACTGAATTCTTATTTGGTCAGCAAGTCTATCATTTTACTCAATAAATATTCGAGATTAATTGGTTTAGTCAAACATTCATCTGCACCAACAGTATAACAATATTCCATATCTATTTGTTGATCAAAAGTAGTTAATGCCAGAATTTTTGGATTTTCACTACTATTTGTTGTGCGTAACTGCTGGATAATTTCTACACCATCCATTCCTGGTAATTGCATATCTACAATTACAGCAAGAGGTTGCAACAAAATAGTTTGCTCCACTGCTGTAGAACCTTCTATTATCCATACAACTTTTAATCCTGCTGCTGTCAAAATATCACAAATTACTGTGGCAACATCTTCTTCTTGCTCAATCAACACTACACTACCTTGCAAGGATAAAATATTAGGTGAATTTTCTTCTTTTTGTTTTAATTCTTCATTTTTTAATGTTAGGGGTTGTGCTGGTAATTTCACTGTAAAAGTAGAGCCAAAATCAATAGCAGATTCTACTTCAACAATTCCACCATGAAGTTCTACTAATTGTTTTGTTAAAGCCAGACCTAAACCCGTACCACTTTGCTGACGATTATAAGGAGAATCTAGTTGTTGAAATTTATTAAATAATAATGGTTTTTGCTCTTCAGAAATTCCTATACCGGTATCTTCTACTTGAAAAATTGCTGTATTTTTGTCTCTGATAACTTTAAGTATGACACTCCCCCCACTAGGAGTAAATTTAATTCCATTACTGAGAAGATTAAAGAGAATTTGTTTAACTCGCCTTTGGTCGGCAGTAAATAGATCTAGTTGTGGATTTATTGTTTGTTCTAAAGTTAATTTTACTTCGTTTTTTTCTGCTTTTTCTCTAAAAGTTTGCCAAAGTTCATAACTTAATTTAGAGAGAGAAAAATCACCGATATTTAAAACTGCTTTGCCAGCTTCTACTTGAGATAAATCTAGAATATCATTGATTAATTCTAGGAGATGTTCGCCACTATCATGGATTATTTGTAAATAATCTCTTTGCTTTTGTATTGGTATTGTTTTAGCTCCTCTA
>NZ_RCBY01000471.1 GCF_003838195.1 Okeania hirsuta | reverse complement strand
TGATGAACCACACATAAAAGGTCCGCCCTTGAGTTGGTCATATAATGCTGCACACCCAACTCTACAGATTGATCGGCTTTGCCGTGAATCTCACAAGGAAGTGCCCAACACAATTTCTCAAACTCCTTCATTTTTGCCAGGGTTTCTTCCTTCACAACAAATTCTTCTACAGAAGCGATGTACAGCAAGTGGATGGTAGAACCAAAGTTCTGTACCAGGCGAATCAGATCGGTAAAGGGCTTCTTGGCATCGTCATTAAAGTCGGACGCAAAGACCACATCTTTCAGGTAGAAATCGCCAATTTCGTGCTTGATGATCAATACAGGCACATCCACAATATTGCTCACCTTCTGTGCATTGGATCCCAGGAACATTTCTTTCAGGCCATCAGCACCTTCAGAGCCCATAACAACCAGGTCAATGTCAAACTTTTCGACAATTGCTCTGCCCTGTCCATCAAATCTCCAGAAGAATAAATGGAGTTGATACGAATCCGGAATGCATATTTCTATCAATTACCTTGCTGAATTCTGCCATCATTTCCTCTTCCTTTTTCAAGAGGTTGGGATGACAGGCTTTTTCTTCATCAGTAAAGATGTTCCAATCCGGATGGAGGTGAATGCGATGGTAGAGGTAAATCTGACCGCTGATCTTTCTGGCAAATTTTATAGCAGCTTGTAAAGCATACTCTGAATAATCACTAAAATCTGTAGGTACAAGGATATTTTTTATAAGCTTAGACATAATCGAGAGTTTTAAATTTTTTGATACTAAAAGATGGAAGTTTTTTCTACCTCACTGTGCAGAGGTCGAAGGATCATAAGTGGAATATCAAGGTTCAGTTCGAGCACTTTCTCACTGACGCTCCCCAGGATCAGGTTGCCAAAGAATGAGTGCCCGAAAGCTCCATAACCAGGAGATCAGCCTGTATTTCTTTTGCGGTTTCGTATACATAATGCCCGGGATTTACGTGCATTTTTTCTATCAGCTTCAATTCGATCCCTTTATCGGCAAAGCCCAGTACTTCCAGGTAGTGTTTGAAGAACTCTTCGTGGGTTTCCCTAATTCGTTTCAGAATTAAATCAGGTCGATTTCCCAACTGAGCCCTTACGCCAGAAGGCACATCGTATAACATGAATCAAACTGACCTTAACTTGTCCCGGTAATTTCTCTGCCCAATCGAGCACCTTTCTCAATGCGTAGGTAGAAGTGGGCGAAAAATCAGTTGCCAAAGCAATCCGGGCAATTCTTTGTCGCTTTTGATGGGGAACAAAGAGGACCGAACTGGGGCTTTTCCTCAAATACCGCCGGGCTGCTACCCCCGATCCCTGGCTCGGAATCTTTCTTCCCAGTATGGCCAGGTCTACTCCTTTTACCTCAGCCCAGTGCAGCAATTTCTCTCCTGCTTTCCCTTCCAGCACGTCGCAATCCACCTCAAATTCTCCGGGCTTTAGTTTCAATTTTACTTCTTCCTCCAGGCTTTTCTTCAAGCGCTCGTCCAGCGGAGTGGCCTTCATTTCCCCAACTCATCCATTACGAAACTGGGAAGGTCCAATTCTCTCACCACATGGGTGCAATAGACTTTTTCTGGTTGTTGGATCCCGGCAAAGACCTTCAGATAATCCAATAGGTATAAGTCCGTATTGGAGAGGTCCATCCGAGTAATATTCTTTTAAATGCATTCATTATATAGAGCTTGTGTTGAAGGTTGATTCGTTGATTCTAACAAGTTTCGGTTGAGGTGATTCTGCATCTCAGATTCACAAGATTCGTAGTAAAGGACCGTTTCACCCTCTTCGATTTCGTAGCTTAATTCTGCATAATCGAGGTAGAGAAGGCAAAAGCTCTCATCCTTATCCAGGGCTCCAACGTATATGAGTTTATTCTCTACAAGCTCAAATACCAGGTATTCTGCAAAACCCGGCTTACAGTATTCGCTGATTTTAATGCGAACCTGATTCCTGTAAATCCATTCCCGCTTCACCTCAATCCACATAACATCCGGCTCTCCCATATCGTATCACGATGTTCATTTACCCAAATGCCTTCAATCTTTTCTACATATTCCTCCAAAGCCCCTGTGGGTTTTTCTTCAAATCGAAAGGCCGTAAAAAGGAGCCCTGCGATCAGTAGTACTATGCCGATATGTATGGAAGTATTTTTCATCTTGCTCTCTTTACTCAAACATATAGGAGAAAGGGAATATCATGAATGAGAGAGCTCAGAGAACAGAATGACTTTTGTCAACTTCAAACAAATGGGCTTACTGTAAAAGCCGAAAGGATTACGTTTAGGGGAAAAGATGGCACTAATTAGCAGAATCTAAATCGTGCAAGGCTGAGAAGAATGCCAAATTTGCTTAACTTATTCATAGCTATGCACTTACACTATTCTTTACTCCTGAGCTTACTTCTGTGGGGAAGTACTTTATCGGTAAAAGCTCAACCGGAACTCATAGACAGTTTAGAAAAGGTTCTCGCAGCTGAGCCTGAAGAATCTGTACGTATGCAAAGCCTGATTCAACTGGCCGAGCAACTTCAATTTATTAATCCGGCTAAAGGAATAGAACACGCAAAAGAAGCAGAAAAAATTGCTGAAAGCAGAAAAGACACCTTCGCGCTCGCAGGCGCTTTATCTCGCATGGGAAGCTGCTACGAAATTCTCGGTAAGCTGGACGAATCTGAAAAAATCAGGAGGCGGGCTTTATCTCTCTATCTGGGCCTGGGA
>NZ_RCBY01000470.1 GCF_003838195.1 Okeania hirsuta | reverse complement strand
CTTCTTCCTTCTTCCTTACCTTTGCTATACAAGACCGATGCTACCGGACATGATATGATTTGTCTTCACCTTTCCTTCGACTGCTATAACTAAAAATAAAGGTAGTCTTGCATAGTAATGGTATACAAAAACAATGAATACTTGGCACGGGAGCAAGATGTTCCCACTGTCATGCTTTCTAACAAAAATAATGACAATGCACGACCATTACGATGCACAACTACCCAATTCACTTGCAAATAAAAAGTCGCTCTACAAGGGCGAGACTTCAAACCCACTTTTTCGGTGAAATAGAAAGCTAAACAAATTATCTCAAGAAAAGAGGGAACAGGGATAAATAATTGACAATTTATAGATAATAATTGCTTTAATTTTTGATTTTTGGAGATGTCTAATATATCAATTATTAATTTACAGCACTTTGCAGATTATTAGGTACAATGCTCAAAGCAATAAGTCAGTCTAGTAGTAGACTATTTTATCTTAAATGTTGCAATAGATGTAGGTTTGGTTGAGGGACGATCTTCGTAGCTTATCCGTAGGATCAACCCAACAACAATCTTTCTCCCCTACTCCCTACTCCCTACTCCCTTATTTATTTATTTATTCTAATGAAATCAGAAGATTTAAAGCAGTTATTAACAGCAATTTCTACAGGAGATGTAACTCCAGAGTCAGCTTTAGAAAAGCTCAAGAATTTTGACTTTGAAAATGTCGAAAATTTTGCCAAAATTGACCACCATAGAAATATCAGAACAGGTTTTCCTGAAGTCATCTGGGGACCAGGAAAAAAACCAGAACAAATTGTGAAAATCATGGAGGTAATGAGGAAAAATAATCCTGTAGTAATGGCAACAAGAATTGAACCAGAAATTTATGAAGAGTTGCAGGACAAAATTCCTGGTCTTTATTATTATCGAGATGCAAAAATCTGTGCAATTATTTCTGATTTTCCTACTCCAAAACATCAAGGTATTATTACAATTGTCAGTGCTGGTACTGCTGATTTAAAAGTAGGAGAAGAAGCAGCAGTTACAGCTACTCTTTGTGGTTTTTCTGTAAAGCGACTTTGGGATGTAGGGGTAGCAGGAATACATCGTTTATTAAGCAATAAACATTTAATTGCAGAAGCAGATGTACTAATTGTAGTAGCAGGAATGGAAGGTGCTTTGCCTAGTGTAGTTGCAGGTCTAGCAGATTGTCCTGTTATTGCAGTACCTACAAGTGTAGGTTATGGAGCTAATTTTGATGGTTTAGCTCCACTATTAACAATGTTAAATTCTTGTGCACCAGGAATAGGTGTTGTGAATATTGATAATGGTTTTGGAGCGGCTATTTTAGCAGGACAAATTATTAGGACAGGAGAGAAATTGGTTAACAGGAGAAGTCAGGAGTCAGGAGTCAGGAGTCAGGAGGGAACAAGAAGAAGTTTTAAGGTATAATATTATATATCTTTGAATATTCACAATAAAAAATTTAGGGAATAAGGAACAGGGAACAAGGAGAAATTTATCAGAGAAAACATTTTTATTATGGTTAATTAATGAGACTTGATATCAGGAGAAAAAAGTTTTTTTGTCGCTAATTATCAGGACATTACATTATATCATGTCCGGTTGAACAGTTATAAATAAACGACGAAGGAGTCAGGAGACAGGAGACAGGAGACAGGAGGGTAGAAAGAATGAAGAAGGAGAAAGTTTTTTTATCACTAATTATCCGGACATGATATTACACCACTTTAAAAAAAAGAATGTTATGAATAATAAGTGTGATTAAAAAACACGTCCAAGAAATATCTCTTTGACAAAAAAGATAATTTACGACATCAAAAATGGTATTCAACTTATTAATTCTGACTCCTGACTCCTGACTCCTGACTCCTGAGTTATGCTAAATCAAATAAAAGAATTTCTGCATCTGACTTAGCTGTAATATAAACATCATTAATTTCGCTTAAAGCAGCACCATCACCTGCTTTTAAAGATAAATCATTAAGGTCTATTTCCCCACGAGCAACTTGAACCCATCCGTAACGTTCAGCATCAAAAGAATAAGAAAAGCGATCGCCCTGTTTCAAAACACCTGCAAATAAATCCACATCCTGATTAATTTTTAGTGCCCCATTTCTACCATCTTTCGCAACTATTAAATTTAATTTACCAGAGTTTTTTTCTATATCAAAATAACCTTGACTATATGTTGGTTTTAAACCTCTATAATTTGGTAGTAACCAAATTTGTAAAAAGTGAACCTCCTCAGATTTTGAGTAGTTATATTCACTGTGCATAATTCCTGTACCCGTACTCATGTGTTGTACTTCTCCAGGATAAAGTACAGCACCATTTCCTGTACTATCTTGATGTTCTAATGCTCCTTCTAAAACATAAGTAATAATTTCCATATCTCGATGTCCATGAGTTCCGAAACCATTACTAGGAGAAACTCTATCTTCATTAATTACTCTCAGAGAGCGAAACCCCATATATTCGCGGTCAAAATAGTTAGCAAAAGAAAATGTATGATGAGTATCTAGCCAACCATAATTTGCGTGCCCTCTTGCTTCAGCTTTTCGTATAGAAATCATTCTTACTACCTCCGAAAAATTTGATTTTTTTGTGAAAATTAAACTTTAATTACTAATATTAATTTTGACTAATAAAAAAAATTAATAATATCATGTCCGTTTATATCGTTTGTGTAAACCCAAGGGTGAATATCTACAGGAA
>NZ_RCBY01000047.1 GCF_003838195.1 Okeania hirsuta | reverse complement strand
ATTTCCGGATTAAGTATGGGAGTATGGGAAACAGAAATGGTAGATGCACCCTGATAGATAACCTCCGCCGTAATTGGTGGAGGTTTTTTTTGACAATAAAACAATAGAAAATCAAATTGAGAATTTCCGGATTAAGTATGGGAGTATGGGAAACAGAAATGGTAGATGCACCCTGATAGATAACCTCCGCCGTAATTGGTGGAGGTTTTTTTATTTAACAACTTTTCTTGATTTTGTCTAATGTATGTAAAAATATAATTTTATAGATGCACCCTGATTAATAATTCCTGGCCAAAACTGGCTGTTTTTTTTTGTATGGGATTAGAACAACTAAGACAACAAAGTTTTGATAATTGTTAATATTTGACTAAACAGATTTGAGGTGTAGATAAAATGTTTATAAACAAATTATAAACAAGATGTTTCACTAATATACATTAGCCAAACTTTTACAAAATCTTGACATTACTTACCGATTATTATACAGCTACCCTAAAATACAAATATTAATATTAATATTTCAAACAATTATGTCTGATTCCTCACCCAAAAATAACTGGTATCAAGACTTTAACCTGGAACAGAAATCCAATTGGTATGACCAAATAGCAGATGCTTACGATAGAACTAGACCTCGTTATCCCCAAATATTAGTCAACCGTGTCGTAGAAATAGCTCAACTTTCTTCTCATGCTAAGATTTTAGAGATAGGATGTGCTACAGGAACAGCAACAACTAGCTTTGCCGATCTTGGTTTTTCTATGGTCTGCGTAGAACCAAATTCAGAATCTTATAAAATAGCGCTGAGAAATTGCGATCGCTATCAAAGAGTTAAAATCATCAATACTACTTTTGAAGAGTGGGAATTAGAAAAGAATCAGTTTGATGTAGTGCTTGCTGCTACTTCTTTTCACTGGGTATCGTCTGAATTTCGTTATGCTAAAACTGCTGAAGCTTTAAAAACTAATGGCTTTTTAGTTTTACTTTGGAATACTCCACCCCAACCAAGTCAAGATATTTATCAGGAATTATTAGATTCAGTTTATCAGACCTACGCATCTGATTTAAAAGGGTATGAAGCGATCGCAATTCATCAACAAAATATTAGTAGTATAGGAAATGCGGTTATTGACTCTGGTAAGTTTCAAAACTTAGTTTCTGAAGAGTTAATATGTGAAGTAACTTATGATATTGATGATTATCTAGCACTTTTAAGCACCTTATCACCTTATATAGCAATGGATGCAAAGCAACGTAATACTTTATTTGAAAATTTGAGTACAATTTTAAAAAAATATCATGGCAATATCATTAACCTTTCTTACCTATCTGCGCTTCAGATTGCTCAGAAAGTATAATTTAACTGATCTATAAGTAAATTAGGTTAAGCAAAATTACAGCAGATTACAGGTAGATGAGGTACAAATATAAATGCTAAAGTCTTTGTAGTGCGGGCATCTTGCCCGCGACTGGTGTACTCACTAATATGAAATACGCTGTATAGCAATGTGCGCTGGCATATTTACAAATTACAAGAGGTGTCTAATAGCTAAAAGCCTTATATTATCGGTTTTTCATTCCCCCTTCCGGAGCTGTTGCCTGCGCACAGCGCTGTAACTGTATAGCAGTCGCCATTATAGTTATAGCAATGTGCTCTGGCATATTTACACATTAGACTTGTCGCTTTATAACTTCAAAAACCCCCAAAAACCTTGTTATATAAGGATTGTAGCTATTGGTGGCTAAAAAGGCCTTGAAATTATTGCTCTGTCTAGGTTGGAGCGATTTTTTCCCTCTATTTAGCGACAACTCTATTATTTTTTGTCAACCTTTTCCCTTACTGCACTTTGATCTACTCAGTTGTAAATACCTGAGCGCTCATTGCTATAGGACATCGGGTCACTATGATGATTTATGTCGCGAGCAAGATGATCGCACTAATTGTCCTAACCAACCTGGCGGTTGCTATATATTTTATGGTCAGATTGATCGCTAGGCAAAATTATTTTTTGTTCCCTACTCCCCTACTCCTGTAGGAGCAAACGGCCGTTAGCTTCGCATAACTATCGTTAACGCCCCTACTGCCTACTACCTACTTCCCTAATGTTGTCTATCAAGGGTGAAAACTGCGATCGCTATAAAAAGAACATGGGTAGTTTTGAAATTCACCCACGCCCTCATCTCACTCTTCCTCAACCTGTATTCCGCATTCCAGCAGCAATACCATTGAGAGTCAACAAAGCACCTTGTAACAACTCACCCTTACTATAGCGAGAGTGAATTACTCCTGGCGTACCTGTATCATGCTGACGCAGGCGTTTCAACAAAGCTACCTGCAACATACCTAGAGGAACAATATTAGCATTCCGCAACTGCACAGAACGCTGCAAATCTGGCTCTCCATCTAAAGGTCGTTGATGGCCAGAAATTTGTAAAACTAAATCCCGCGTTAGGTGATATTCAGTAGCAATTTGCTCAAACAACGCCTCAAATCTTTCCCGGTCTTCTGGATTAGATAATTCTCGGACATAATAATGAGCCATTTGTAAATCTACCTTCGCTAGAGTCATCTCTACTTTAGAGATTGCAGTAGTGAAAAATGGCCATTTTAGATAAAAATACTGCAAAAGTTTCAGGTGTTCTTCTGGTTGCTTTTGCACAAATTCTTGTAAAGCTGTTCCTACCCCATACCAAGCAGGTAACAGGAAGCGACTCTGAGTCCAGCTAAACACCCAAGGAATTGCCCGTAAACCAGAAATTGTCTTCTTTTTATCATTTTTCCTCCGAGCTGGACGAGAACTAATTTGTAGTTGACTAATTTCTTGGATCGGGGTAACTTGATAGAAAAACTCTACTAAATCCGGTTGTTCATAAATCAGATGTCGGTAATGAGTGCGCGATCTTACCGCCAACTCCTCCATAATGTCATTCCAGGTGTCAATTTCATCAAACCCTGTATGTAGTAAACTAGCTTGAATAACTGCAGTAGTAACATTTTCTAAGTTATACATTGCCAACTGAGGCAAAGAATATTTAGAAGCTAGCACCTCACCTTGTTCAGTAATCTTAATCCGCCCACTAATACTCTTACCTGGTTGAGCTAAAATAGCTTTGTAAGCAGGACCGCCACCACGTCCTACCGAACCACCGCGCCCATGAAATATCCGTAATGCGATACCATATTCCTCACCAATTTTATGTAAAGCTTTTTGAGCTTTATGAATTTCCCAGTTACTACTGAGGAACCCAGAATCTTTATTACTATCTGAGTAACCAAGCATCACTTCTTGCAAATAAAGAGTCTTTAACTCAGATTGCATTTGAGAGTCTGCTGGTTCTTGTAATTGATTATATCCACCAGCAAGTGCTGCCCGATACAAAGGCAATTCAAATAAATTGCGCATCACCCTGGGAGCATTTCTCAAGTCTTCCACTGTCTCAAACAGAGGAACCACCTGAATCTCACTTTTTCCAGTTGCCGGGTCATACAGTCCTGCTTCTTGAGCTAGCAACAACACTTCCAATAGATCGCTGACATCACGACTCATACTGATAATGTAAGTTTGGCAAATTTCTGGGCCAAACTCTACCTGTAACTGTCGCAGCATTCGGAAAGTGTTAATGATTTCGCAAGTCCTCTCAGAAAAAGGTAGTTCTGTAGGAATTAGTGGGCGACGAGTAGGCAATTCTGTTGATAGCCACTCAGTTCGTTCTGCCTCTGACATTTCAATATAGGGTTTAGGCAGAATTTGTAAATATTCAGTAACTTCATTAATCACAGCCTCATGGACAGAAGATTCCTGGCGGATATCTAGTCGTGCTAAATTGAAGCCAAAAATTTCTACCTGGCAAATGAGATTTTCCAAGTCACTACAGCTTAAACCAGTTTCGCTCAAGTTACGTTGAATTAGTTGTAACTCTTCTAGAAATTCGCCACCAGAACGATAAACTGCTGCTGTTTCTCGACGTTGGGAGAGAACTTCCATTTCTCTTTGGAGAGAATCACCATTATACAAGCGCCAGTTGCGATCGCGAGTATTTTCCAAACGCTTTCTCACATAAGACAACTTCAACCTATATGGTTCTCGCCGATAACGAATTGCCCATTGGTCATATACTTCGGGCATTTGCAATTGGTCGCGGTCTAACGAGTCCAGCAGTTCTGGTAAAACATCACTCCAATGCAACGACAAACTTAAAAGTTCGATCAGGGAATCAATAATATCAATATACTTATCTAACGCTATCTTCCGTTGATAGCAAGCTGTTTGCCAAGTCACCTCTGGTGTACAAAAAGGATTACCATCCCGGTCAGCTCCCACCCAAGAGCCAAACTTACAGAAATTGAAAGTAGGTGGTTTTAAGTA
Source organism: Okeania hirsuta (assembly GCF_003838195.1). Taxonomy (GTDB): domain Bacteria; phylum Cyanobacteriota; class Cyanobacteriia; order Cyanobacteriales; family Microcoleaceae; genus Okeania; species Okeania hirsuta. Next base: position 36,963 of record NZ_RCBY01000047.1, on the reverse strand, counting down.
AGGGAAAGAACTATGCAGAGCTTGCTTAAACCTTTGATATAGTTTGGGAGTAGCTTCAAACAACACTTCTTCAAAGTAATGAAGAGTCGTTTCTACTTCATCAAGTACAGTAGGTTTAAATTGGTGTAGTTCGTCTGTACGCCACCACAAACGAATTTCTTCTGTTAACTGTTCCTTGAGAGATTCTGTTTCCCAGGATGAAACCATTGAATTTTCCTGTTCTCCATCTACAGACAATTCTGAAAAACTTTCTTCTACTAGATCGAGCTGTTGGAAAATTTTGGCAATGCGTCGCTGTTTTGTTCTAATTGTATGACGTACAATTTCTGTAGGATGTGCTGTAAACACTAGACGGATATCTAATTGATCAATTAATCGTTGAATTAATTGAGATGGCACATTCAGAGTCCGCAATAGGGGAAATAGATAATGAAATGTCCCCTCTCCTTCAGGTTTATTTCTGTTATCGCTCCAGACAGGAATACTTCCCATCCGCAATGAACAAGCTTCACCATCCTTAACTTCATCATCTTTAAAGATTAGTTTTCCCAGACCTTTGTTGTTAGAGTAGGCTAGTTGTTGAATCCTTTGTTCATAATGTTGTTCAACAATATTGATTAGCTGAAAATATAAAGCAAAAGCTCGGGCGGCCCGAATTGCATCTTTGAGTTCTAACTGTTCAATAAGTTGTACAATTTCTGAATCTAGAAAGTTAAAAGCTTGTCCTTCTGGAGAATTAACCGAGCGCATTTTCTGGAGTATACTTACCAATTCTTGGCCACACTCTTGCCTTAGCACTAATTCCCATAAATCTTCAATTATTTTAATTCGATTACCCAGAAACATACCTGAAACTTTAGTCGGGGGATTATTAACCCCTTGTTCTAGCGTTGTCTGTTCTGACTTTAGTAGTGAACTCATATTACCTATTCCTTAGTAGATACTGATATCAAAATCAATATATTGTTTGATACTTTTATACTCGTTCAATGAGATTTAGTAGTACCAAATTATCAAAATAGCTATTGCTAATAGGGGATTTTTCAACTATTGTTGGTTTATTAGGCATTGGTAAATTACAGGATAAAATTTGTAGGGGCAATCCCCCAATGATTAACCGGGGTAGGTTACAGAGCGGTACCCCAAAATATAAATTATCCCATCAATTACCAACGCCGTTTATTAAAAAAATATATATTCCTCATTAAATACCTCTTTTTCCACCCTTTCTTTTAACAATAAATAACTTTTTGCTTCCCACTATTAAAAGGAAGCGAGAGTCATTAATCTTTCTCTATAAATTTCGTGAGTCATTTTTCATCTACAAGTTAAACCCCCTAGCTCTTATCTGCCAAAATTTTTGTAGGCTATTCAGTAGCTTACATTTAGTCATAGGTCTAGTGTTAAAATACTTCTAAGTTCTACATCACTAAACCAACTATCTGGTAATTTTGTTTTTGTTAATGTTTTTATAACATTTTGGTTATTTTCCCAATCGTTAATCAGAAAAATGCCAAATACTAAACAAGCATCATGGAATAAATGTGCTTTTTTGACATATTCCACTTGCTTCAAGGAGTAGGGATCATGGCTCCCGCGAGACCGCTTAACTATGCTCTAATATTGCGGTAGTATTGTATAGGTTGTGCTGTCCCCTGTCATTCAGGTGGTTAACCTCAGTTGGCGGATGCCGTCCGCTACCGTCCGCTACTGTTTTATTCACTGAATCTTATTTTATTAGATACTTTGGTTTGCTCTAGTTTTTTGCTGTTTTTTCGCCACCGCAAGTTCGGATATTTTGACCTTCTGAGAACACTTTACCTATATTTAGTAGGGGGTTGCATATTTCAACTAACATTACTGTATCATACACCTGAGAGTAAAGTAGGCCTTTGAGAGCTAGGCTTTCAGCAATGTTTTTTGTTAATTAATCACATAGTAGTAGAGGCTTTGAGCTAACCTATAGAAAAGGATGGGAGTTGTTGCACCCTTAATCTTAAGTTTAAAAAATCTTAGGAATTTGTTGAAAGAAACTATAAATAGTCAAATAACAAATAAAATTAGGAATCTGATGAATTTTGGGGAAAATTAAGCATTGGTAGACGATCGCCCCGAAATATTTCCTCACTATAGAGGCCAATTTCTGGTAATAATTCATTAATGGCTTTATTACCCAATAATCCTAATAAAACAGGACCAGTGGCCAAGCTAAGTAAAATATCTGAGGAAATTTTCCAACTGGGAGCTTTTATTGTAGGATTTTCAGAGGAATTTTCTCGAAAGGATTGCATTGATTTTACCTTAGTAAGTTTATACGCTAGAACTTAATATAGCAAGCTTAACAAGACTCAAGCATATTCAGCCACTCAACAAATTTCGATAATATTAAAGTTTGGTTGAATATTAATTGTTAAGATGGCAAGACAGCTAAAAGTGAGAAATAATTAATAAGTTTGATATGATGATATAGCATTTTTTATCATTCAAAGCTAAAATCAATAGAAATTTTTCTTAATTTATTAGTCCGTGGCTCCTCAGAGACTGTTTGCCAACAAAAGTAAAAATAGGGCCTGTGACTAAATACTTACCATTTCTGGAATAATGGTCAGTTTTAAACCTCACGCACCGCGTGCTTGGGAAGCGTGCGTTACGTAACACGCTTTGCACCCTACGCGATTTAATATTTATCTTTTCTGTGGCTGATTTAATACCCCACCGTCAACGGGGGTGCTTAAAATTGTTTGGAGTTTAAATCCATAAGCAATTAGACCTTCTGCCTTCTGCCTTCTTCAATTGATAAATACTCTCTAAATTTTCGCTCATATCATCATATAGTATAATAATATACGAATATACCCATGATTTTCAACTATATTATATGAATTTTAGCAATAGGCTTTCCTTTATATATGTTTATACGCTACAGTCCAAAATGTCACTAACGAATAGTTAAGCCGAACAAGGGAGTCTCCCACAAAAAGGAGAAGATGAAAGGGAATAAAACTATATTGACGGAAAATCGCTCTCCTTTAGGAGATTGGGCACAAGAAGCTTTGGGACTTCCAGAAGTGCAAGTACAGGTGAGATTGCGTGGCAATCATTTACATATTCTCTGTGAAGCCGAAAAATGTCCAGAAATGAACTTTGCACTAGCCCAGTTTTCCCAGGCACTGGGTCAGGTCGATCTAGAATCTCTACTACCTCCTAATCAACCTCGAATTTACCAGATGTTTCTATGTGGCCGAGCTTTAGGTCGCAGGAGACCTGACTGGACAGTAAAACTTGATGGTAATAAGGTAGGAACTCAGAGTCAACAGATAAATACTCCTTCTAGTTCCTCTGATTCAAAAGTTGATACTCTCTCGAAGTCTAATTATGTTGTTCCTGCAAAACACCCACAAAATCAAAATGATAGTCAAACTTTACCGGAAGAACATCTGAGAAAAGTCACTGTTGGACAATCTCCGAAACTAGATATTAATCACAACGCCTCTGAATTACTTTCAACTCCCCACAAGGCATCTGTGTTGACAAATGACACATTAGACCATTCACAACTGATTTCATCACCAAGATTAAACTCAGAAAATTCCTCTGTTACTGAATCAACACAACCCAATGAATTAGAAGCAGACTCAGAAAATACAGAAGAATTAGACCAATATTTACTTGATTCTCCCCTGACGGTTTCCTATCAAAGATTGGCCAAATATGGCCATCCAGATGCAATTGCTAGTTATCTTAGTGAAGTTTTAGGTGAGTTAGGGGTTTCTGTAAATGTCAGTATTCGAGAAAGACAACTTAAGGAAAAATTAACAGAAACTACCCAACAATCAGAAGATTCTGCCAAAAGTCCTGAATTGAAAACCCAAAAAATTCTATGGGTCTCTTGTGAAGCAGCTTATAGTCCAGCTCCATCTCTATTGGCAGAACCGATCGCCCAAAAGCTACGAGACTTAAAGCTCAAAGATTTCCATGAAGCTTTAATTTCTCTACTTGTTCAGGGTGAAACTGCACCGGACTGGATGCTGCGGGTGGATCTAACTCCACCCGATCTGATGCTACAAGAATGGGCAAGTTGGGGAGATGTGGCAGCAATTGAACGTTTGCTACAACAACAATTTACTACTCTTGAAATCAAGATTCGAGCTACTCTCAAAGAATCTACATTACATTTATTCTGTACTAATACTAATAACTCAAACCAAGAAGCTCCAGATAAAAAGAAGACAAAAGAAGCGATCGCCTCTACATTATCTACTATTCTACCTAGAGGTATCCAAGCTGCTACTATCTATGGTTGTATTATTAATGAACCGAAACAAAAATCGGAGTCACCTCTTTGGATCGACTGGTTGAATTTACCAGCATCAGAAAATTCAGAGATGGCAGCAAGTGCTAAAGTTTTGGCAAGTCAGGGAAACTATGAAGCTATTAGTTTTCTGTTAAACAAATTACTTAATCCAGACCTCGATCAAAAATTACAAACAGGTGGTATTCGAGTACTAATATTACCTAAGCAGGAATTATTGCACGTTATGAGTGAAGCTCCTACTTGTCCTTCTCAATCTCAAGTAGGACCACCCATCGCTCAGTTTTTGCGTCAACTTCAAGTTCCTGGAATTAGTGGGGTCAGGGTGTATGGACGTCGTGCTGGTCAAAAATTGCCTTTGTGGCGCTATGGTATTAATTTTACTGCCAGAAGTCGTCAGTATTCGGAACAACCTCCGGAGTTTGCTGCTTCTGCAGAAATGGATTTGTTATTAGGAAAAAGAGCAGATCGTGTTTTTCTCAAGTTAACACCACAGAAAACTGAAAAATTTGACTCAAAGCTGTTAACTCCTCATAATAATTACACAGTTACAACACAACTTTTTACGGCTATTCAACAGTTACTTATTACTTCTCGTTTGTTCATTCCTAATGAAGAATACTCTACACAAATGGGTAATTCATTGACATATAATACTTTTAATTCCGGTAAATGGGTTACTGCTTTTGCTTGTGCTGCTATGGGTATTTTGTTGACAGTTCAAACCGATCTAAAATTAGGTGCAATATTACAGCAACTTCCAGATATTTCCCGGTCTGGAAGTATTTGTCATGGTCCGAATTGTCAAACTCCTACAGAAGTGAATGAAGATGCTGTGGAAGCTCCTGAATTTTCTACTTATCCTAGTTTTAATAGTCCGCAATTAGATGAACAGTTAGTTCGTTATCAACAATATTTACAAGTAGAAAAAAAACTACCAGATATTTTAATAGTTGGTAGTTCTAGAGCATTGAGAGGGGTTAATCCTACAGTACTTGAGGAAAGTTTAGCAACAGCAGGATATCCAGATTTAAGAGTTTATAATTTTGGCATAAATGGGGCAACAGCTCAGGTGGTAGATTTAATTGTACGTCAGGTTTTACCAGCAGAACAACTGCCGCAATTAATTATATTTGCTGATGGAGTTCGCGCTCTTAATAGTGGCAGAGTGGATCGAACTTTTGATATTATTGCGAGTTCTGAAGGCTATGAGGAAGTAGATGCTGGCACATTTACTATTGAGACAAATACATCAGAAACATCTGTTAATTTTGACATTAAAAAATACCAGCAAATATTTAAAAATATCCAGGGAAAAATTGAGGAAATATCGGTGACTTATCAACAGCGCGACCGCCTCAAAAGTTTAATAAATTCAATCATAAATAATCCGAAAAATTGGAATTTTTTGCAGCAACAAAAAGACAAAGATTTAGCAGTAGAAGATATTGATAAATTAGACCAATTTCAATCTAACGGTTTTCTACCAATTTCAATTAAGTTTGAGCCAGAAAATTACTATCAAAACTATGCTAAAGTTTCAGGTAAATATGATGCAGATTATGCTAACTTCCAGTTGCCAGGAAAACAAATAACTGCACTGAAGAATTTACTACAGTATACTCAGTCAATAGGGATTAATTTTGTATTTGTGAATATGCCTTTAACTACAGCATATTTAGATGAGGCGCGAACTACCTATGAACAAAAATTTCAGGAATATATGCAGCAGTTATCTCTAGAATATTCAAACTTTTTATTCCGAGATTTAGGTGGTGCATGGCCAGATGCTTATGACAAATTTTCTGACCCTAGTCATTTGAATCTTTATGGAGCGATCGCTGTTTCTCAACAGTTAGCTGAGGATAATATTATCCCTTGGTCAGAACCTTAAAATTTAGGTTTTAGGTTTGGGGTTTTAGGTTTTAGGTGGAATTTTATTAGAATTATACCAATTTGATAAATGTTTGCTACAAATAGTTAGGCTATTTCTTAGGAGTCAACCTACCTCTAACCCCTCCCAGGAGGGTAACTCAGTCGGACCGAGTCCCACGGGAATTGCTTCAATACCAGTTTTTAGGTCGTAAATTCTATTTTTCGTCAAAGGGACATTTGTTGCAAAATCTTTTGATCGCACTTATTATTCGTAACATTATTTTTTCAAATTAGTATTATAGCAGAAGGAAGAAGAAATAAGGAAAAATCTTGCATTATCTGAGTTTTAAGCTTTTGAGATGTCCTAACTTTCCTGAGACTGCTATAAATCCCTAATATAGCAATGAGCGCTGGTATATTTACAAATTGTAGTAGGGGCAAAAGAGCTAGAAGTCTTATATTATCGGCAATTTATTCCCCCTGTTCCCTGTTCCCTGTTGCCTGTTCCCTGCGCACAGCGCTATAAGTTTGTAGAGACTGCCCATGAATTTAGGGTTTTTCACAAGGTTTGCTATCTATCTCTAATAGTGCAATAGTGCTGTTGAAAAATATGTTTACTATAGCAGTACGTTCTTTGGTTAGGACAATCAATTTGAGTGAAAAGGGAGTAGGAAATAGAGAAATAGAGGGATTTCCTCACCTATTTGTGTCGTGCTATAAAACCCAAGATTTAACATGCAACGGAAGGGTGACAACGATAAATTTTATTGCCAAATATGAAATTTTTGCAACTTTTTTATAGTCTAAACTACAAAATCAAGTATTCTTTTACAAATTCCTCAAAATAATGCTCTTCTTCTTGAAGACTTCAGTTATTAAGTAATAAGTCAGGTTCAGTAATGTTTTTAGCAATTATTTGGTAGCAAAAATGCGTGATATTTGGTATGACTGACTGAATTAAACTATCATCAATTTTATCCTTCTTATTTTTGATAAATTGCTAATTATTACTTGAGTTTATCAATAATTTTAATTAGAGTTTTTCCAGGCTTTAAATAATCTTTAAGAGTATCTAAATAAGTGACAAGGATTTGTAAGATAACACAACATATCGACAGTCTTTGCCCAGACGACTATACTTATCCGCACTATTGGCAGTCGATAAATTTTCGGATTATCATAGAGAAAAAAGAAACTTGAATTCATCAAACTAGGTAAGGTGGATAAAAATTACAAAACTTACTATTAGTTATGAATAATATCAAATCCGTTTAATCGCGCGATAAAAAACTTTCCTATCCTCTTCCTTCTTCTTACCTTCTGTACGTCGCCAATCCGACGGCTTCCCCGACCTAAGGACTTACTCCTCCGTCGTTATTTATCAGTATTCAACCGGACATGATATAACTTAATATTTGCTAATTGTATTATACTTTTTCCTTATTCTTTAATTAATTATGTGGACTATCGGTCAAAATAAAACTCATAAACAGAAAAACTGTATAGGCAAAATAATTTCGCAAAAAATTACTCAAATTACGAGCATATTACTATTATTTTGTTTATCATTTTTACTGGTTATATTTATCCTTCCTACAACTAGAGCTTCAACAACCAATATTTCAGCAAACCCACAACAAATTATTACTGCCACAGAAATAGATGATTCTTATGAAAAATTAATTGATGGATTGGAGAAACGAGAAGGGATGTTTACCATTTATAGGGATGAAGAAACAGGTAAAACATTAATGGAAGTTAAACCAGAGCAACTTAATAAAAACTTCCTTTCTATAATTACTTTAGAATCAGGTATTGGCGAGGCAGGTTTAATTAGTGGTATACCAATCAGAGATTTTGTATTTCAGTTGCGCCAACATCAAGATAATATTCAATTTGTCCTGCCCAATCTTAATTTTCGGACTAACGAATTAGACCCTCAAGCTCGTTCAATTCAACGTTCTTTTAGTGACTCAATTTTATATTCTTTGCCCATTGAAGCAACTCATCCTCAAAGAAAAACATTGTTGATTGATTTGGAAAATTTATTAATAGGAGAAATGAATTTACCATCATTAGAAAATGCTTTACCTAATGACTACTCAATAGATTTAACAAAGTCTTACATTAGTGATGCTAAAGCATTTCCTTTAAATATAGAATTGGAGTCAGTTTATAGTATTTTAAATAAAGATAATACAGCATATTTAGAATCTTTGGCAGATAGCCGTGCTTTTAACCTCAAAGTTCGCTACAGTTTTTCTGAATTGCCAATAAATAATGCTTATATTCCTCGATTAGCAGATGAAAGAGTAGGTTATTTTATTAGTGCTTATAAAGATCTTTCTGATAATAATCGTAGAGAACCTTATGTTCGTTACATTAAGAGATGGCATCTAGAAAAACAAATTCCTAGCGCACCTTTATCACCTCCCCTAGAACCAATAACTTTCTGGATAGAAAATACAGTACCAATCGAATATCGTGATGCCATTCGAGAAGGAATATTAATGTGGAATAAAGCTTTTGAAAAAGCAGGATTTATTAATGCGATTCAAGCCAAACAAATGCCTGATGATGCTACTTGGGACCCGGCCGATATTCGTTACAACACAATTCGTTGGTCTACTATTTTTGACTCTTGGCTTGCAGGTATTGGACCTTCCCGTGTCAATCCATTAACAGGGCAAATTTTAGATGCAGATATTATTCTCAATGCAGGTATTATTAGAAGTATTAAATATGGCGGAGTAGGCAGTATAATTTTACAAAATCAATCTCTGCCTGAAGCTTTTCAAACCAAGGATGGAAAAAGTTACAATCCCTGCGTATTAGATATGTATTCTCGCTATTTAGGAAATCTAAAAACTGAGACGGAACCTAATACTTCAAATAACAGTATAGAATCCATTATTCCTCAATCTCTACAAGCAAAATATCAATCTTTTCGGAAGTCGTCATTATCAAACTCTCACTCATCAGAACATCTTTGTTTTGATTGGGAGTCATCTCAGCAGTTGGCAATAGGGGCGGTGGCAATGGATGCTTTGCAAAACATCAGACCCCACAGTAAAGAAATGGATAGGTATGTAAATCAATATTTAAAATATCTTACTGCTCACGAAGTTGGACATACTCTTGGTCTGAGACATAATTTCCACGGTAGTACAATGCTCGAACCAGAACAGTTAAACGATACAACTATTACTCAAACAAAAGGGTTAGTAGCATCTGTAATGGATTATGTACCAGTTAATATAGCTCCACAGGGAACAATACAAGGAGACTATTTTCCCACTATAGTTGGTCCTTATGATGATTGGGCAATTGAATACGGTTATAAACCCAGTGGCACCACTAGCTATATAAGTGAAAAAGGATTCTTACAAGAGATTGCTAGACGAGCGTCTCAACCAGAATTATCTTATGCCACAGATGAAGATTCTTATGATATTCTCGATCCAGCAGCAAATACATTTGACCTTAGTAGCAATACATTAATTTATTCCCAGTGGCAACTGGATAACGCCCGGAATATTTGGAAAAGTCTAGAAAAGCGCGTTCCTCAAAATGATGAAAGTTATAGCGAAATCAGGGTAATGTTTGATACGGTATTCTTCTATTATATCCAGCAAATAATGGATACTACTTTGTATGTAGGCGGTCAGTCATTTAATCGGGAGAGTACAAAAAATACTAATGGGCGATTACCATTTGAAGCTATATCTGTAGAGCAACAACGCCAAGCATTAGAAATTATAGATAAATATATTTTTGCTGAAGATGCGTTTCAGTTTGCACCAGATTTACTTAATAAGTTAGCACCATCACGTTGGCGACATTGGGGAAGCTCTGTTTTAGTTTTTCCTTTAGATTATCCCATTCAAGATAATATTTTGTTTCTGCAAAGGATAGTTTTACGATCGCTCCTTTCTGATATTCGTTTGACTCGTCTACGAGATTTGGAGTTGAAGACAACCCCAGATAATGCGTTGAAACTACCGGAACTTTTTGAGATTCTGCAAAATAGTATCTGGACGGAAGTTTTAGAGTCTAGTGGTGGAGAAGTTGAGATTTCTAGTATGCGTCGCTCTTTGCAACGGGAACATCTAAATTTACTTATTTCAATGGTATTGCGTAATCGTACTGTACCTGAAGATGCTCGAAGTTTAGCTTGGTATGAATTGCGACAACTGGATAAAGATTTGGAGAAGATAATTAAAAAGCGAGGTAAGAAAATGGATGAGTATACCATAGCGCATTTGGAGGAAATACGCGATCGAATTGTGAAAACTTTGAATGCACAATTACAGTCTAATTAGTAGGTGGCAACACATATGGTAGGGTATAGTAATAGTTAGGATAAACTAGAATCTTAGCCAATTTTTAAGATTTTATAGCCTCTTGCAATGGCATAATTTTTTTAACCGTTCAGCTTGTCTATCTAGAATTATCTTTGTTTTGTGCACTGGAAACTCTTGCATAAATGCAAGCTATCACATCTGGTTTGGAATTGTAGTCATCCGTGATGATAATTGTACGAAAAGGCAATTGATCACCTGTTAAATTCCCTTGTTTCCACCACCTCCAGACTGTTAATAACTTATTCCTACTTTTTTCACATAGTCTGAGAGTTTCATGTCTATAGATTAACATGAATGACTATATTTGTGTTAAAATTTTGCAATACCAAATCCACGCAAAGGTAGTTATATCATGTTCCCCCTCTGAGGGAGCTACGAATTGCGGACGGGTCAGTTATAAATAAAATTTAAGGACTGACAGTACCGAAAGTACCAAAGAAATACTGAAATTATCAATACCCCCAATACCAATATTTCCTCTTTTTCTCCTTTCTTCCCTCCTGAGGAGGTGACTTCCCCTCCTGGGAGGGGGAGGGGCGAGGGGTGGGTTGACTCCTGAGGACTCACAACAGTTATTTATAAGTATTCAACCGTTAGCGTAGCTCCCCCGGAGGGGGAACATGATATTATACCAAATCCGGTTAATTGCACATAAAAAAATTCTCCAATCGTCATAAGTAGGCCCATCTTTGTAATCCTCTCTCCTCCTGACTCCTGACTCCTGACTCCTGACTCCTCCTGAGTTAACCATTCTATAACTGTTTAACCGGACTTGATATTACATCTCTCTTTGTCGATTGGATATAGCAAGGTCTCCTCGCCATTCCACCCTTCGGGAAGCTCCCCTAACAACCGCTTAATCTATATTTTTGGCCTTAAGTATAAAATTTTATCGCTCGCAGATATTGTAAATATTGAATCTTTTTTTTTCTTTTTTTTTATGCTTCTCTTCTTCTACTCCTGCGTACAATGTAGCAATATTTTATGAAATTGGGATAATATCATGTCCCTTTAATAGCGCGATAGAACTCCGTTGGATGCTCCGTGTTAGATGTCGCAGTTTGCGATTCGCATTCGGTGACCAAGAGCGTTAACGGAAAGCAGTAGCATGACCTTAGCGCAGCTCCGACCAAGGAGATAGGATGCGTTGTGCGCCAGCTAAACAAAAACTTTCTTCTCCTCTTCCTTGTTTTTTCCTCCTGACTCCTCCCTATGGTTTCTCAGAAGCAATGATCATTACAGTGGTTTACAGCGCTTTTCAGATTGGTGAACTACATATTCAAAACAATAATACTTGTAGGGACGTTCCATGGAACGTCCCTACTATGGTCGATTCAAATGAAAACTGCTGTAATCAGACATGATATCAATCTATCTATGTCCTCAGCAATTCTTTCTTTACTATAAGTAAAAAATATTAAATAATTGTAAAAATTATAAAAATAATATAAAAGACGCGATCTAAACTGCATTTATCAAAATTTTACTTTAGTAAAGCGACAAATAAAATCACGGGAATCCATAATTACATATAAAAATGACTAGATAAATGTATATCATAATTTTTACAAAAATATATAAAGATAGAAATTAATAGATTAAGTAGGTAAACACGAAAAAAAACAAAGTATGTAACAAAAATTCAAGTAGCTCAGAAGCCTCTTTCCTTCGGCTTTCTGCTCTCTGCCTACTGCCTTTCTCTAACGAAAAATTTTAACGTTTACCTACTTATATTAAAGTTGATTGACAAATGTGCCATGATGTACGATGTAAATTACAGGGTGGCATAAATATTTGTTGTGCAGTTAGTATTAGGGCTAAGGAAAAATAAGGATGCAGCCAATTCGACAAGGTGATGTAATATTACAATCAGTTAAGCTAGCTTTAGGTAAAAAACTATCTCACCTGACTTTAGCAGAAGGAGAGGTCACTGGACACTCTCATAGGATTACTCGTGGAGATGCAGAGCTACGCGAAAAAGATGGCACTCTGTACCTGAAAGTTTTGTCAGAAAAAGTAACTTTAACCCACGAAGAACATAAAGCCATCGAGATTCCTCAAGGAAATTGGATGGTACGCATTCAGCGAGAATATGAACCTCTTGGGTGGCGCTATGTGGCAGACTAAAATTGAAAACCTCACAGCAGAACAAAAAACATTAATACCAATGTATCAGGAAAAGTGGCACAAGAATATAGTGTCAACTGACCCGATAGATAGGGAAAGGGCAACAAATGCAGTAAACGCAGCTTATTCTGCGATGGGAAAACGGGAGCCAGAGATTCTATTTATCAGTAGTCCAGATACTATAAAAGAGATAGTAGGATCGCGATCGCCCCAACGTTTAGTGCAAATGTTGGGCACTCCCTTACTAACTTCCTTACAAGTTCAACTCTCAGAAGAAATAGAAAGCCAAATTGATGAACAACTCTGGCTGAAACTGGAAAATGATTTGCCCAATGAAGAATTACTACAGCTAATGTTTATCTGGCAAGATACCTTAGCTGAACACGCAGAATTATTAGAGGAGCTGTGGGTACAATGGCAAGGTGGCATTATTAGGCAAATCTGGGAACAGCAGCAAAAACAGTTGCGACAACAACTAATAGAGTTTCCTGGAGGAAATCCTTTAATTCGATTCGGAGATTTAATTTGGCAACAAGTTGGACAACCCCTATCACAACATATAGAAGTGAATATATGGGAGCATCTGTCTAGTCAACCCCTGATACGAGAGTGGGAGGAACAGATTAAGCAACCCCTGCAACAAATAGGCGATGCAATCGGGTTAGTCTCAAATATTAGCCAAAATTTGATGGCAAGTTCCATTGAAATGATCGATTTCTGTATCTCTGTACTTGAGTGTAGTTGCAACCAAAAAAAATGGCAGGCACTTCAAGAGTTGGTCAAAGAATGCGGGTTTGTGTTACAATTAGAGAATATCTGTTTGGTATGTGACCGCCCAATTAAGCTATCTCTGGACGAACAAAACCGTTTTCATGCTGAAGGGGGATCGGCAATTAGATTTATTGATGGTTATCGGATCTATGCTTATCATGGGGTAAAGCTGCCAGAAAAATATGGATTATTATATCCCGAACGATGGCAAGTACGGTGGTTACTGGAAGAAGAAAATGCCGAACTACGACGAGTATTAATTCAGGGAATAGGTTACAGTAGAATTTGTCAGGAATTGCAAGCAGTAGAATTAGATAGTTGGCGAGAGTATACTCTGTTGAGAATAGATAATTATATTGATGTTGAACCAATTTATCTATTAAAAATGATTTGCCCTAGTACAAATTATATTCATGCCACAAGAGTGCCTCCAGATATTAGTAAAGCGAGGGAGGCTATTGCTTGGGTAAACTGGGGGGTTGATCCAGAAGAATTTATGGTGGAAACTTAATAGATGTAGATTTGATTTTTCCTAGGTACTAACTAAGGAGTCAGGAGTCAACCCACCCCTCGCCCCTCCCCCTCCCAGGAGGGGGAGTCAGGAGTCAGGAGGAAAAAACAAGGAACAGAAGAAGAAAGTTTTTAATCGCGCTATTAAGCGGACATAATATAATATAGTCAGGACTTACAGACCTGCAGCGTATTTTTGTCTTAAGCAACCTACAGGGCAGCAATTTCAAATCATAGTTTTTCGTACCTCATGCATAACTCCTGATAGTGTTTTTATTTGAGATGTAAATCTAGATTGAGGTTTTTCTGATCAAAAAAGCGCACTGTTCCAGTACCCTATATCCTGATGTTTTCCCACCTTTACTATTCCCTATTTAATAGTACTTGGTTTCCATATCCCAGATAAAAAGGCTATAAGTCTCATGTCCGATCTGCAGAAATATTTTGCTCAATTGCTTGATAAGCTTCTGTATCTGAATGTTATCAAGCAATTGAGCAAAATATTTCTGCAGATAAAAAGGCTATAAGTCTCATGTCCGATCTGCAGAAATATTTTGCTCAATTGCTTGATAACATTCAGATACAGAAGCTTTTTGTGTCATCGCAGTCACTAATGCTTGATAAGCAGATTGATGATTTTCGATTAAACTTCGTGCTTGCAAGGATGCCCAACTTTGTTTAAGTTTAGATTCTGTAGAGCGCTTTAATTGTGTTAAGATTACTGTAATTTTTGCCCGGTCTTCTGCCCCACCCTCAGCGTTACCATAAACTAAATCTTCTGCAGCAATACCCGCCATCCAGACCGTAAAATATTGGTCTATAGCTTGTTCAGAAACCATACCCCTCTGTAACTGGGCAGCCAACTTTTCGTCATTAAACCTAACCCCACCCTGAGCAGACTGACCTTGCCGAAATGCCTCCCATGCACTGAGAGCATACCCACTAACAGGGATATCTAACAAATAAGCTACCAAAAAATGTCCAGCTTCGTGACTAATAATCCGGTCGCGTCTTTCTGAGGATGTACCTTCCACTAAGTCTACAATAATCATACTTGCCTGACCTTGCCATCCTAATGTATCTATAGCAGCTAGTACCATCACAGAAAAAGTAGCGATCGCTGGTATTACTGGGGATATATTAAAAATTGGTCCTAGTAAAGCAGACATTGTCATTATAAAAATACTAATCGCAATAATATTCAGGGAAGTTTGTCTCATATATTGAATTTATAGTAGTTATTTCTCATTATTATAAAACAACATTTAAGTTATATTCTATATTTTTTAAATACTATAAAATCAACAAGAATTAGGTTTTCAGAGTAAATTTTTAATGACAACTAACCAAGGTTTGCCCTCTACCTCAATGTTCAATTCAAACTACTCAATCCCTAATTTTCTATAAGTTTCAGGACCAACAACCCCATCAACTGTAATTCCTTCATTGGTTTGAAATTTCCTGACAGCAGCTTCTGTTATTGGTCCATAGATACCCTCAACGTCACTATCATTATTAAGATAACCACCTTCTTTCAATTTCTTCTGAACTCGACGAACGTCTCCACCCCTCATAAAAGGACTAGCTAATCGCAGAATTCGCAGTCCTGGGTCTCCTCCAAAACCTTCTGAGGGAGAAATACTGAGTTTACTTGCCGTTTCCAGTCCATATAAGCCATCAGCATCAATTTGATCGTTGAGATGGTTCTTGTTCCAAAGAGTTTGAAAGGCTTTAATTTCTATATTCCCGATGGGAATTCCAGGAAAACTAAAATGAACTACATTCCCCTGACCATAGCAAGTCCAGCCTTGAGCTTCTAAATAAGGTCTCCAACCACTCCAGTCAGCAACATCTAAAGCTAAACCACTTTCATGACTACTACTTCCTGGTTGTGCAACAGCTTAAAAACCGCAGGGATTTCCATATTCAAACCAGTAACGCAATAGATATTGTTGAGCACAAGTGCGATAGGCTGAGTTAATCCCCATTGTGGTGCCTCGGTTTTGGATTGCTCTTCTTAGTGCATTTTTGGCAGCTGGCTGTAATAAAGGAAATTGCTTTGGATAAATGGAAATATTAAGGTCTGAAAAATCTACGAGAGTTCCTGGGACAACGTTATTCACTTCAGCCAGAATTTGACGGGATAACTCATAAGCAATTTTTGTTCATAGACAAGGCGTAACGTTTTTTAGCATTTGCATTTTGTGTTTTTCCTTTATTCAATTGTTTCTAAGTGTAATAAACCTAATGCGTGCAAGGCCATTAAACTAACAACTCCGTCAGCCGCTAACCCATCAGCATCTTGAAAAGATTTAACAGCTACTTCTGTTGCTGCATCAAAATTACCAGTAATTTCTCCTTGATAGAAAGAAAATTCTTTGAGTCTTTCTTGAAGACGTTTTACACCTTCACCTGATGAACCCATTGATAAAATTCCCATTAGTTTTTCTCCTTACTTAATCCAAGTTTAATCATTATCTATACCTAGTGCTGAACGGGTTGCTGAACCAACAATTCCATCAACTACCAACCAATTTTGTTGTTGAAACTTTTTAATGGCTGCATCTGTTTGAGGACCGAAAACGCTATCAATTCCATCTTCTAGATAGAAACCGCGATCAACTAACGCCTGTTGTACTTCTCTAACATCTCCTCCTCTCATATAAGGTTCTGTTAAAAATAACAGAAGTCCACTTACTACAGGAGCAACAATAATATCTGGAATTAATGTTTCTTCACTGATTACTAAACTCCTCACATTCAAAGGTAAGTTTAAGCTCCAGTTTCCTATGTCAATTATTTTCCGGAAAGCATCCATTCGATAAACGGTTCTATTTAGAATTCTGATGGAATGATTAGCTAACCATTCTCGTCGAACATTGATGTAGTTAGAAATCCAAGGGTGCTCTCCAATCTCAGAAGGATGACCATACCTTTCAATTGTGAGATCGCGCATTCGTCCCCAGGAACCATGAATTGTACTGTCATAAACAACTGCAGTCCCTAAAGCAGTTTCAATACCAAGTGAAGTCGCTCGGTTAATCGCAGAAGTCCAATAAACCCGATCAAAGAAAGCATCTTGTGTGTCTATCATCACATCGTCTTGTTTGCCTGCTTGACGCAAAATTCTATGTAAATTTCTATCGTCACAGAGAGTTCTATCCTGTTGTTTTAAACTTTTTAGATAGGGAGACAATTCATCAGCAAACTTTGCTCCATCTGCTTCTGTATAAGCTTTGATTAACAAGTAGAGATTACCACTATTGATCGTGGTCTGGGATTTTCCATAGGTTAATCCACCAGGGTCTCCTGGAGCACAAACAACTAAAGAATAATCTCCCACAACCCTGCTAGTTTCAAAGATATTGATGATAGCTTGGGCTGTTCTTTTTTGCAAATTACTCAGCATGATTTACTGTTCCATAAAACTGATATAAAGCTTCACATCAAGTGAATTTTTAATGCTTACTTCCTGCTGCAACCGATGCTGTCAGCGGTATCTTGTCCATAGAAATTTACAGTCAAGCCAACCGCATTTTTGAGATCGATAGAAGCTCAAGTTTCTATCAACCGACAGTCCGAACTCAGGATAGTTATATTTTCTGAAGTTGAAGAGAATATCCGGAACCTGCCCGCTAGTATTTTGTAAAGTTAGTTTTGATGGGTTAATTTTCCTCTGCAGTCTCTATCCTTTCTGCTCCCCCTGCTCGTCTCAACCCATCAATTCAAAGCTGACAGACCACTAAGAGAACCGTTTACAGCGCTACGCGCATAGGGGAGCCGTCGGATTGGCGACGTACAGAAGTTAGTAGGGGCGTTAATGTAGTTGTGCGCTAGCTAATGGCCATTTGCTAACGTAGAGCTGCTGCTTTACATGTTGCGGATCAAAACGCCCGTATAAAAGTCAGAAGTAATCCCTGACGCTCGTTTGAGCATTTATAGCGCTGTGCGCAGGCAACAGGCAACAGCTCCGGAAGGGGGAATAAATTGCCGATCATATAAGATTTTAGCTATTTTGCCCTTCCTGCAATTTGCAAATATACCAGCGCTTATTACTATATAAACGTCCTAAGGTATTTGCGTAGTGCTATAAATTAAGTTTTAGCTCAAAATTATTTGCTAATAACTGATTATGAACAAAAATTGGCGTTGGTGATTTTGGCTATGATTTTTTTAAATGGCAATCGCCTAAATACTAATTAAAAAGCATTTTATACCTTATAAATTTAGCTTTCATCGCTTGATTCACCAACGCCCAAAAATTTAAAATAAATCAATATTTCTTGATAAATTAATTTAAAGGATGATTTAAAGTTGGGCGTTGGTGAAAAGAGGTATGATATCATGTCCGGATAAGAGCGCGATAGAACTCCGTGACCTTTACGCGACCAAAAAACTTTCTCCTTCTATTCGGGGTTTCTGATTATTTCTTCCCTCCTAAGGAAGTCCGACTGACTTCCCCTCCAGGGAGGGGCGCGCGGGTGGGTTGACTCCTAAAGAATTAAGATGAATATCATACACGCACTTTACCAACGCTTAAAGTTGCCAGAAGTTGAGTCTGGCGATCAAGTTTTCAAGCAACTTTCTGACAGGAAGTTTTGATATTACTTAATTCTCAAGATTACTTAAATCCTGATTCTCAGTTTGTCGATCTTGTTCAAGTGACCTAGCTTGTTCAAAAGTTTCTGAACTATGACTATCACCTACAAAGCGCCAATGCCAGGGTTCATAACTAATGCCTTGAGGATTATCTCTCGGAAACGATAACTCAAAACCATAGTTACCTGCATTTTCTTGCAACCATTGGAAAGCTTTTGTATTTTCAAAACTAACTTTGAGATAACTATCTGGTACTCTAGCATCTCCAATATCAATGGCATAGCCTGTATGATGTTCACTATAACCGGGAGGGGCACTAACTTCGGCTCGTTGATATGTTGCCTGTCCTCGCTTTGCCTTTAGCTCAAAAAACAAATACTCTTGATCTGCCAAAGTTCTAAACCCGGAAATAGGAACTAAATTAATATTTGTCGCCCAAGCTGCATCTGTCATAGCATTAAATCTTTCTGCTGCATTTGAGCGGAGTCTGACATTTTGATTACCAAAAACTGGTGTTAGTTCCTGCCAAGTTGCCTCTTTATATGGCAAATGTCCAAGAATATTTTCTTTCTGCTCAATAGAAGGAGTTGGAGATGGTGAGGGAGTTACTACTGTAGGAGTTGGAGATGGTTCAACTAATTTTATACCTAAATTTTGTTTGATTTGGCTAACAAAAGCTTTGTCTTGAGTTTGATGAAGTTGGAAGTGCAAGGCAATACTAATTATCAGAGCGATCGCCCCTATACCTAATAATTTCCAAATCTGCCATTTTTTCTGAGACTGAATAGGTTGCTGTTTTGGACTTTCGTATTCATCTCTTACAGCTTCTGGAATGTCATCTACTGACAATTTCGGTTCATCTGGAGATTTTTTCTTAAATAGACCGAGCTTATTCAAAATTTTCACTCCTGCACTTTCACTGAAATCATACTTTACTCAAGGCAAAATTAAAATTTGTGCCGATCACTTGCTGATTTTTTAATCACCAATTTCATTAATGGCCAGTTGCTGATTCTGCACTTTTTACCTCACTTGCTCCATTATTATTGTCGATCATTTTTCTTGGTCTACCTGGTTTGCGCTTGTGGCGTTGACTAATGGACTTGTCACTAGCTACTGCTAATTCTTCTGGAGTACATTTTAAAATATCCAGAATTTCTAGGTACTTTTGGGGAGTCATTGTTGGTTCTGTACGCCCCGTTTCCCAGTTACGAACACTGGTTTCGCTTATTCCTAGTCGATCTGCTACTTCTGCACGGGTAAGCCCCGCACGTTCTCTCAGGGCTTCCATATCCATATCTTTTATGTTTCCTCCAGCAATCATCTACAGTATAAGTTTTTTTGAAAACTAATTTAGAGAATTAATTAAACTATCTTATTTTAAACTTGTTAAAATAGAATTGTCTAGGTTTTTTTAAAAAAAGACTCAATTTATTATTTATAGTGTATAGTGTCTGGTTAATATCCTCCCCGACCATCAATCAAACAAACTAAGTTGTTGAAAAGATTCAGGGCAGGTTGACACATCTTTGGAGGACAAAAGTTTAACTCAAATTGTTGAAGAGTGGATAGACTCTATACCAGAAACAGAAATTGAAAATGCTAAAAAATTAATAGAAAAGTCGTCCTCAAAGGGTAAGGCTTGAGACCCATTTTTTCAGTCAATGGGAATTACTCTCCCATTAATAGCATCCTATACAAAGTGCAGGTTTGTTCCATTCTCGGTTAATATATTGTGGGAACGGAGAGCATACGTACTATATTTTCAGAAAAAAGTCAATTATTTGTGTTTTCAATTATATATATTAGACCTCTCCAAAAATTAAAAATAAAATCAATTCTTATCAAGAAATTGTCAATTACTTTTCCCTATTTCCTATTTGATGAAGATGTCTATTAGATAATCTTTAACTAGGTTATTTTGAATATACATTAGCTTGACTTTTCATCATTTGAAAAATATTATAAAAACCATTAGCACGGGAAGGAGTCAAACTTACTGCTAAACCTGTTTCTTGAATAAAATCTGGAGTGATTTGCTCAATTTCTTCAGGAGTTAATCCATTAATTCCCTCAATTAATAAGGCCACTAATCCCTTCACTAACTGAGCATCAGAATCACCTTGATACCAAACCTTACCATCATTTAAATTGGCAGTAATATATACCTGAGATTGGCAACCATAAACCTTGTTTTCTGGTATCTTTTCAGCTTCTGGAAAATCAGGTAATTTTTTTGCGTACCAAAGCAGTTGTTCATAGCGCAACTTATTAGAAGATGCCCGTTGGAATTTTTTAACAATACGTTCTAATGATGGTGGTAAAGCCATAGATAGCACTCAAACAAATAAAAGTAATTGTGTAATCAATTAATTATAACAGATTTTTTGTGCGAAGTAAATTGTAGAAAATCTTAAATAAATCTTTAATTAAATATCAGATTTATTGGCAAAAAATACAAGCTTAAGGAATGAATAAATAAATGAACTTGCTATTTAGATTAGATGCCAATTTTTATCTATAAAAGGTATAAAAATAACTATCAACTCAAAGAAGCTATCAAAAGTAAATTACATCACTTTTTATTTGTGAACTAAAGTTTATACTTAATATGAAAATACTTATAAATGAAAATAAGTAAGTATGAATGCTAATGAAATTATTACCAATATAGTAATAGTAATAGTGAGACTTGAAAATAATTTGAAGATTACACTTAGCCCATCTTTGTCTTCTGTCAGGTACAATAGTTAAATAAACTTAACACTAATAGTTGTAATCAAAACTTCTTATGTCTCTTCCTATTCGCAACGTAGCCATCATCGCCCACGTTGACCATGGCAAAACAACCCTAGTTGACTCACTCCTCAAACAATCCGGTATCTTCCGCGAAGGGGAAGAGGTTCCTGATTGTGTAATGGACTCCAACGACTTGGAAAGGGAACGTGGGATTACAATTCTTTCCAAAAATACTGCCGTAAGATACAAGGATACTCTAATTAATATTGTTGATACCCCCGGTCACGCTGACTTTGGAGGAGAAGTAGAACGAGTCCTTGGTATGGTGGACGGTTGTTTGCTCATTGTTGATGCTAATGAAGGCCCAATGCCTCAAACTCGCTTCGTCCTCAAAAAAGCTCTGGAAAAAGGATTACGGCCAATAGTTATTGTTAACAAAATTGACCGTCCCCGAGCTGACCCCCACGCTGCGGTGGATAAAGTTCTAGACCTATTTATAGAACTGGGAGCAGATGACGATCAATGTGATTTTCCATATTTATTTGCCTCTGGTTTGGCAGGTTACGCCAAAAAAGAACTGGATGTAGAGTCAACAGATATGCAATGTTTGTTCGATGCTATTTTAGACCATGTCCCACCACCAGTGGGAGACCCTGAAAAACCTCTACAGTTGCAGGTAACAACTCTCGACTATTCAGAATATTTGGGCAGAATAGTTGTAGGTCGCATTCATAATGGTGTGATTAGGTCTGGGCAACAAGCAGCAATTGTCAAAGAAGATGGGAGTATTGTCAAATCAAAAATTTCCAAACTAATGGGATTTGAAGGTTTGGCACGCATTGACATTGAAGAAGCTGCTGCTGGTAATCTTGTGGCAGTTGCTGGATTTAGTGATGCTAATATTGGTGAAACTATTACTTGTCCTAACGAACCTCAAGCACTACCTTTAATTAAAGTAGATGAACCTACTCTGCAAATGACTTTCTCTGTAAATGACTCTCCATTTGCTGGTAAGGAAGGAAAATTTGTAACTTCTCGACAAGTGCGCGATCGCTTGATGCGAGAGTTAGAAACTAATGTTGCATTGCGAGTAGAGGAAACTGACTCTCCAGAGAAATTTTCTGTTTCTGGTCGTGGGGAACTACACTTAGGTATTTTGATTGAAACCATGCGTCGAGAAGGTTATGAGTTTCAAGTTTCCCAACCTCAAGTTATTTATCGAGAAGTAAATGGTCAACCATGCGAACCATTTGAACTTTTAGTAATGGATGTTCCTGAAGATGCTGTTGGTGGTTGTATTGAAAGAATAGGTCAACGCAAAGGTGAAATGCAGAATATGCAGGTGGGTACAAATGGTCGTACTCAGTTAGATTTTTCTGTTCCTGCTCGTGGTTTGATTGGTTTCCGGGGTGAGTTTATGCGTTTGACTCGCGGGGAAGGTATTATGAACCACAGTTTCTTAGATTATCGTCCGTTTATTGGTGAAATTGAGGCGCGACGCAATGGGGTGATTATTGTATTTGAGGAAGGTGTGGCAACTTTTTATGCGTTGAAAAATGCTGAAGACCGTGGAGTGTTTTTCATTACTCCTGGTACTAAGGTTTATAAGGGTATGATTGTAGGGGAGCATAACCGTCCTCAAGATTTGGATTTGAATGTGTGCAAAACTAAGCAGTTGACTAACCATCGTTCTGCAACTGGGGATGAATTGGTGCAGTTGCAAACGCCTGTGGATATGAGTTTGGAGCGAGCTTTGGAATATATCGGACCGGATGAGTTGGTGGAGATTACTCCTGAGTCAGTTCGGTTGCGGAAGGTGAGTAAGAAGTTGGTGAAGAGATAATTAATTTTGTAGGGTGTGTAACTTCACACCCTACTAGACTGACACTGCTAATAACAATTGATTGATATCCTCCTGACGTTGCACTTGAGCGACAACATAGACATCTCCAAAAATAAAAGCAATTCTTATCTATAAACTGTCAATTATGTATCCTGTTGCCTGTTGCCTGTTGCCTGTTGCCTCTTTTCTAGAGATGTGTAATGAACCTGTTAAGTAAATACCGAATAAACCCAGAGCAATTATTGTTGTGGGTTCGGGAACATCAACCTTGATAATTTCAGCATATAATATTGCATTTGCTACTGAATCTTCTGGGGAATTAAACACACCAAGAAAAGTATTACCACCGTCACTAGAAAAACCAGCTAATTTCAACGTGTAATCTACTCCAGCAAAGTTAAAAGAATCATTTGTCAGACCATTAGCAGTAAAAAGAAGTATATCTCCATCTAAAACTGGGTCGTTGTAGATGTTAGGAGTATTGAAAATATTGAAGGTGTAGTTGAAGCTTTCTGCATTGTTGAAAGGATTAGTAAAAGACAGTTCAACCTCTAGAGGAAAGTCTCCATTAAAACCATAGTAAGTAACACCATTACGATAAGTTAAATCACCAACAGCAAATAAAGTATTTACATCCGTGCTGAAACTTAAGCCATCATACTGAACATAATTTCTGAACGATGTAGTGGCAGCAATTCCCCAAGTTAATCTGTTATTTGTCCCACCGTTTTCATCGGAGAGAGATTCTACACCAGTAGATACAACGGGTAAACCCCAAGATCCAGATGATGTTCCAGAAAAAGTAATAGCTTGGGCGTTTTCTGTTGCTGCAAATAAGATAGTAGTAGTTGCTACTAAGGTTGTTAAAAGTTTAGGTATGTTCATTATTGATTTACTCTCCTTTTTTTGATTTCTCTGAGGCAATATCAGGATTGAAATTTGAATAGGACAGAGAACTTATATAATTCAGTTTAACACTTATAAAATCAGTAAAAATACGCAATAAGAATCTTGCAAAAAATTCATTCTATTTCTATCTATTTCTATAAATAATGGCAAATTTGTAGAAATAGGATATAGAATATTGACTATTGAATTTTCATGATAACTAATTATCAAGATATTTATATCGCGTCCGGTTTAATACTTACCGAATAATTAAGGTTTAAAGCCTCTTCTTTTCCAGGAGAGGTAATTGTTAGTTATTAATTATTAATTATTAATTATTGAAAGTGCTTATGCAGTACCTCTATTTGTATTTGCTAATATTATTAAACTCTATAATTTTCCGGAATCGATATTTTAGGATAAGAAGCTACTTTTAACTATCTAAAAAGGACTCTGGAAAATGGAACCGATAGAACTGACGGCAGTAGCGATCGCCTACCACTTTTTAACTAAATATGTGGAAAAAACAGGGGAAGGTTTAGGAGAAAAGACTACCGAAAATTTGGGTAAGTTATGGCAAGGGATAAAAAGAATGCCTGCGAATACTTTTGCTGCTTTGAAACCTGCACGGGAAAATCCTTTTCCTGGAGATTTTGAGCAAGCGATACGGGAAATGGAGGCAGTGGCAAATCAAAACCCTGAACTTAAGCAAGATATTATTGATGTAGTTGCGGTTGCTAAAGAGGAATATCCAGAATATGTGAAAAATCTTGAGGCGAAGTTGGAAGAAATAAAGTCTCAAGGGATAACTGCTCAGAAAATTAGTGCTTTGTTTCAGGGAAGCAGTATTACTGGGGGTTCTGTAAATACGGATAATAATAATAATTCTGTAAGTACGGATAATAATAATAATGTAGTTATTCAAAATCCCACGTTTCAAGGTCAAGTTACCTTTTGACAGCAGTCGTCGGGAAGGGCACCGATAAAGAAAAGTACCCAATTTCAACATCCTAACCAAAAATACTATATTCCTGGGGAGGAAGGTTTAGATAATAAAGTTTTTGTGGGTAGGGAAAAGGAACTTGCCCAACTCCACGAATTGCTAAAAAATCATCAACGGGTTGCTATTGCTTCTATTTCTGGAATGGGGGGTGTTGGTAAAACGGAACTTTCCCGTCGATACGCTCATGCTAATAAGTCTGCTTACCCTGGTGGTATTTGTTGGTTGGAAGTACCTACAGAAAATGTGGGTATTCAGATACTCAGGTTTGCTGAGAATAATCTCGGACTTATTCTACCGGAGGAGGAAGATTTAAAGTTGCGCTACTGTTGGCAAAATTGGTCTGAGGGGGAGGCGTTACTTATTTATAATGATGTGACTGACTACAAATCTCAGGTAAAGCCTTTTTTGCCTCCAGACTTATCTCGGTTTCGGGTACTGCTGACTACCCGTAAAAGTTTTGGCAAGGCATTTCGGGAGTTGCCTCTGGATGTGTTGAAACCTTTGGCAGCGATGCAGTTGTTAAAGTCTATATTGGGTAGAGATAGAGTTTTGCAGGAACCCCAGGAAGCAAAGGCAAGGGAGTTGTTGAAATGGTTGGGTTATTTGCCTCTGGCGATCGAATTGGTGGGGCGGTATTTGGATGAGTATTGGGAGTCTTTGAATAGAGATAATTCAGCTTTGACAAAAATGCTCCAGCGTTTACAGGGAAAAAGTCTGGAACATCGGGCAATGTCTGCTAATGAGTTGATTAATTATCCTCATGGTGTGGCAGAGGCGATCGCTTTGAGTTGGGATAGGTTGGATGCTCAGACTCAAGTAATAAGTTTGTTGTTGGGGTTGTATGCTTTGGCACCTTTTCGTTTGTTTTTGGATAGGATAGAAGATGATAAAGTGTTGGAAGTGTGGGAAATTGCTCTTGGGGATCTGCTAAATCTCCATTTAGTTAAGAATGTTGAGTCTGGGGTTTATAGTTTGCATCCTCTGGTGCGGAAATTTTTGCAGATGAAATTGAGAGAATATCCAGGGGTGGATGAGTTGAAACGTGGTTTTGTTGTGGGGATGGTGGGGGCGGCATGGAAAATTCCCCAGAATATTACACGGGAGCAAGTAAAGGAAGTTGAAGTTGGTATTCCCCATATTGAGGAAGTGGCAAAACATTTGACTGAGTATTTGAGCGATGATGATTTGATTGTTCCTTTTATTAAATTGGGTAGCTTTTATGAATATCAAGGATTTTACTCACAGGCAGAAACTTGGTTAGTCAAGTGTAGGGAAATAGCTGAAAAATGTTTAGACAAAGATAATGCTGATGTTGCGACTCTATACAACAACCTAGCAGGTTTATATAAATCTCAAGGGAAATACCAAGCAGCGGAACCATTGTACCAACAAGCCATAGAAATCGACAAAATCGCCCTGCCTCCTAATCATCCAGATATTGCCACCAGTCTCAACAACTTGGCAAAATTATATTATTCTCAAGGGAAATACCAAGCAGCGGAACCATTGTACCAACAAGCCATAGAAATCGACAAAATCGCCCTGCCTCCTAATCATCCAGATATTGCCACCAGTCTCAACAACTTGGCAAAATTATATTATTCTCAAGGGAAATACCAAGCAGCGGAACCATTGTACCAACAAGCCATAGAAATCGACAAAATCGCCCTGCCTCCTAATCATCCAGATATTGCCACCAGTCTCAACAACTTGGCAAAATTATATTATTCTCAAGGGAAATACCAAGCAGCGGAACCATTGTACCAACAAGCCATAGAAATCGACAAAATCGCCCTGCCTCCTAATCATCCAGATATTGCCACCAGTCTCAACAACTTGGCAAAATTATATTATTCTCAAGGGAAATACCAAGCAGCGGAACCATTGTATCAACAAGCCATAGAAATCGACAAAATCGCCCTGCCTCCTAATCATCCAGATATTGCCAGAGACCTCAACAACTTAGCAGGATTATATGAATCTCAAGGGAAATACTCGGAAGCAAAACCATTATATCTGCAAGCTTTAGCTATTTTGTTTTCACAACTAGGACAAGAACATCCTAATAGTCAGACTGGTTTAGAGAATTATCTCAAATTTTTGCAGCAAGTTGCCAGGGAAAGTCGTCAACAGGAGTTATCAGATGAAAGGAGTTTGCAGATTTTGTCACAAATGGAGAATGAAGCAATTTAGGAAGGCAGAAGGCTTTTTTATAACTGATTATCCGGACATGATATAACTAGGGCTTACCGTTATAATCTCAAAGCATTGACAACTAAAGGTTTGAGCCTTCTTTAATCCCCAAAAAGTGCGCTGGTTTTAGTCTAAAACCCTCAAAAAGTTAGCATAAAAGGCAAACCTTCGGACAGAAAAATTGAGGGACAATTCTTACTCCTACCTCCTCGCTCATTCCCATTTCTCCTGTCTCCTGTCTCCTGTCTCCTACCTCTACTAAAAGACTTTTGAGCGCAAACCCTAACTATTCGCTCTTATTTGAACAAGATTTTTCATAATGAACTGTTTTTTCAACTGTTTGTATTTCATTAGGAGGTACAGTTCTTTCATCCATATAGTAAATAATTAAACCATCTAATTGTTTTTGACCTTTATGAGTAGAATTCCATTGACGACAAAGATAAGCTGCATAATCAGGATATAATTTTTTTCCTACTGCACGGTTAAGAGTAATAAAATAAACTCGCCATTGAATTGTTTCATAAAGTTCTTGGCGCTGTTTAATATTTGGTTTATCCCAACTAATTGGTTGTTCTTCTGCTAAAACATTAACTGTACTTCCATCTTTTAACTTACCTTCAATGACGTGCCAACCATCATCTCTGGGGGGCGCCGGAGCAAAAATACTCCATGTTTGATCTAAACGAGTCATGTAACCAATAGGATGAATATATTGAAGAGTTCGTCTATTTAGTAGTTTATGACTAGCTGTAATCCAATCATTTTTCTGCTCTTGACGCGAAGCATAGGTTTGTTTGACAAAACTTCTAAAATTCCACATCGTAGTAAGTAGAAGTAAAGTAATAGTAATAAGGTTTAAAATTAAGGAAGGGCAAACTTCAATTGGTCGAAATTTTAAAGGTGCAGTAAACTTGCCTGCAAATTGACGATTAGAAGCAATTGTTTCATAAATTTTAGTACCTAAAGATTTTAAAGGTTGCCATTTTAAGATAGGTACAAGAAAACTAAATAAAGGAGATAAACTCACTACATAAATTATTCCTTCCCATTTGAAGTAACGATTTTGTTGCCAATCTTCTACTACCCAAGAATTTTCGGCTAACATATCCTCATAAATAGATGGATAATCTTGTGCCATTAATATAGGGGTTTTCGGCAAAATTAAGAAGGTACGCAATAAATAAACTACTTTTTTACAAAAACCACAATCAGCATCGTAATAAATGGTTAATCCTTGACGTTGTTGATTTTCTATTTTTTGTTCTGCTTTATCCCAAATTACACTAGGTGTTAATGCTAACCAATTAACAATACTTAGATAACTTAAAATGCCGATGTGAAAACATAGTTCAAAACCAATATGTAATAAGACAAAAGAAACTATTGCTATACAACGAAATAAAGCATTCCGAAAAGGGATAAATATGATTAACGGACCAACCCACTCAAAAATCAGTGCAGAAATAGTCAGTAATTTTAAAATTTCTTGAGGAAAACTCAATAAAAATTGACCAAATGCTGTGGAATATTGGTCAAAACTTAATGAGTAATAAACAGCGTCTCCATCAGGCCACCAAATGTCACTTTTGGTTTTAAAAGCTGCCGACCAAATATAGATATAACAAAGTTGAATTAAAAAAGCTAAAGTTGCTCCACTGCATACTCTTTTAGGTAAAGGATTACGGGCAGAATTAAGGGCACTATCTATTGAATAACAAGCACCTAATGGTAAAAACATTGACCAAAAAAGCATTGCCCGCAACACATGATCTGCGGCAAAAATTAATACTGGATTACGATTATTTAGAGAGATTATTAATGCCCAAGTAGCAATAGTTGCTAGTCTGGTACGATAACCGAATAACATAGCTAAAGCAAAGAATATAGCTACTGCAAATATTAATCCTTGTATGAAGGGATGACCGCTAATTAAATTAATTGACCAATCCCAAGGATTAAGCATATCGATTAGAGCAGAACGTGGTAAAAGTCCATTATCAGTATAATGAGCATTTAAAGCTTGAGAACGAATAATTATATCCGTAAGGGTCATTAACGCTAAACCAATCCGAAATATGGCAAGCGATCGTAAATCTAAACCGATAATTTCATCTAATTTTAAAAGAGAAAAAAAATTGGGTTTGCTCATAATTTACCGAATTATTAATTATGGGTTTGCTGAAAAAGTCTTTTAGTAGGGGGTAGGAGACAGGAGACAGGAGACAGGAGACAGGAGAAATGGTTCGGGAGCGAGGAGGTAGAAGTAAGAATTGTAAGAATGATTTTTCTGCCCAACTTTTGCCTAAAATACGCTCCTTTTTGAGCATGAATAGCTGATAAATTTGCACTTTTTTCGATTCCAAAAAGGAACTTTTTGGGTGCATCTCAATTAAGCGATAAGTAATTGTACTCAATAAATAGGGATTAATAGGGTGTATCTTTAATATGTGCAAAAAAAAATACTTTTTTCCTATATATTCCCTGTTCCCTGTTCCCTAAAAGCGATAAATTTTTGGCTTTATTCACGCATTGAGATGCACCCAACTTTTTTTTATTTGTCAATGCTTTTATATTTAATCAGCAGAGCAATAATTATGGTTTATTAAGCGATTAATTATCAAGAAGTTTTGTACAAGACAGATTAGCAAAACTACCTATTTTGGCGTTGGTGAATTAGTGTATGATATTAATCTTAATTATTTAGGAGTCAGGAGAGAAGAAAGAAGAAGAAAGAGTAGTAAAAGGAGAAAGTTTTTTGTTCGCGCTCTTATTGGAAGGACGGTTTTAACGAGAGGTAATTATCAATTAATTAACCTGTACCTCATTTGCCCGAAATATACTGTAACTTCTGACTTTATTTCCCCGAAATATACTGTAACTTCTAACTTTTTATTTTTGACTTTTGACTGTTGAATTTTGACTTCGTTAAGCTTCTTTTTGCCGCCAAAGTCGCCAAACTGTTGTTACATAATCACGTCCTTTATCTAAATAATCTAACAAATTAATCCCTGTTTTACTTTCTCCTGTAGTGCGAGGTACACAAACATAAGGTACTTCTACCAAATGATAACCTAAACGAAAAGAACGACATAATAAATCAATACAATATTCTCCATAATCACCTTTTAAAGGAATTTTCTTTAATACTTCACTTCGTGCTGCAATAAAACCACTGGTATAATCATGTACTTGATTACCCAGAAATAACATCGCATAATTATTGATAATCCAGCTTAAGATACGAGCCATCATACCATGAGCAATATCTTTTCCACCTTTTATCCAACGAGAACCTACTGCCACATCTGCATTCCCTTCTCTTATTACTTTGACTAACTTAGGTACATCTTCTGGTGGCATAGATAAATCACAATCCATCCAGGTAATAATTTTAGCATCATAAGTAGCGATCGCTTCATTTATTCCTCTTTGAATTGCTGAAGTTAAACCTTTTTCGTCAATACGTTTAATTAATTCTACACCAGATTTAAAACTGTCATCTTGAAGAGAAAGGGGGTAATTATGGGCAATTTCTTCGACTATTTTCCAAGTACCATCTGGAGAATTATCATCTACGACTAAAATGAGATAAGGATGAGGCACGCTAGCTATTAAAGTTTCAATTAAAGGACGAATATTATCTTTTTCATTGAAAGTAGGTAAAACAGTGCAAACTAATTGATTAGACATAATTTTTTTTTTATTTTTTTACTATTTTGGTAAGCATTTCCTCCGGAATGCTGCGCAAACAGCCGTCAGCATTCAGCCATCAGCTATTGCTTCTTTTTAGTTCTAGATAAAAGCTTTACTAATTGAATGAGAATTAAATTTTACTATAAAAGCAGCTTTTAAAGTCTATATATTAAATTCCCCTTATAAGAGCTGAGAGCTGGCAGCTAATAGCTAAATTCTTACCTATTTTGAAAAACTTAATTGCTTTAAGCTGTTGCGCATTTAAATTGGAAATTATAGATATAGATTTTAAAAAGAGTGTTCTGGTCAAGTCTCATTAATTAGGCATAATAAAATTTTTCATTTCTGTGTCTTATATCATCTCCTTTATTTCCCTATTTTCCCTATTTTATGTTCCCTTTAAACTTCATATTTACTATTTCCAAAATAAATGTATATAGCGTTTCTTAAATTAGTGAGATACAGTTGTTTTTCTTTTTGGTAGTCCTACATAGTAATGGTAGATGAGGATGAATAGCGCTGCTTCATGGGAGCAAAATGCTCCCACTACCGTTTCCTTGACCAACATAATTACAATAGACCACCATTACAATGCACCACTACCTTGTTTTTTTATATCCCCTGTTTATCGAATTACTACTCCCTACTCCCTAAAACAAACGAATTTTGTACCTCACCAATATTAGAATTGCTATCTTAACTTATTTCAACAATTTCTCCTTGATAAATAGGATATTTACCATGGGTTCCTAAATTATTTAACTTCACCTGAAATAATTGATTATTTTGACTAAATTGAAGTTTTTCAGTGGCTTCTGTTAATGGACGACAGACACGATGGGGATAACAAATGTAAGTGAATTTATCTAAGCTTTTTTGTAACAATGCTTGAGCTAAATTTAATAAATCTTTGCTTTCTTCAGCACGAAATAATAAAGTTTTTGACGGCAAAGAAAACTCTAATGCTTGGGCTGCGTGTTGATGAGAAACAGCAACCACAGGGTCAGTATTTTTAGCTAAAAACTGAATTGTCGGCTCAATATCTTTGCTGTTTTTATTTATGTATATTGTTCCTAAATATAGGTTTTTGTATATGCCTAAAGCTACAAAAGTCAAAACAGTAAATAAAGCAACATAATAGAATATAGTTGATGATAAATTTTGAAAGTATTGTAATTGTTCAATCACCATCAAAGAAATAAGGGGGAGAAGGATTAATAAATATCTTGGTCCCCATTGTTTTCCTCCAACTGTAAATTCATCAGGTGCTATATCAACTAAAAGAGATACTCCTACCACAAAAAATAAACATATCAAATAAATAATTGTTATCTGATTATTCACTTCTACACTTGTTTGACCCATGAAATAAAACCATAAAATTGTTGCTATCAAAGGAATCAACCATTTTTTTATTTGATTTTTTAGTTCTCTTACACCTCCTTTGATGAATTGAAATCCTGTTATTATTATGCCTATTGACACAAGGGCAGCAATCATTAAATTAACATTCAATAAATCAGGAGAATTTTCTATGCCAAATAACAGAATGTAAAATATAGGAAAAATGGTTAGAGGAAAATATTCTATTAAAGACTTAGTTAAAAATTGAATAATTATTTTAAATTCTTCGATTCTTCTTGATAGGGAAAATTCTTCCAGCACTAACAGAGAATGAAGACCTAAAAAATATCCATAAATAATTTTGTTCGTTACTAAAAAAGCACCGACCACCAAAAACATACTGATTAAGTAGAAAACTGGTACTTGCAAATTCAGATATAGATCCTGCCAGTTGAAATTATTGGAATTTGTTAAAGCTGCTAGTAAATTATTTTGAGAAAATGCTTGTAAAATAACAACTATTGTCAAAGCACCAACCATAGCGAAAAATTCAGATCTAACCCAAACTGATAATCCAACTAAACATCCAGTGATGATGACATTAAATATAGACATTTGAGGGATAAAGAAAAAACTCATTCCCGCAAAACAAAGGGCAATAGCTAATGTATGTTCCCAATACATCGCACTATATAAAGTTAGATTTGAAGCAAAAATTAGAGCAATTAATCCTAGATTTGTATTAATAACGTTAAAGTTCAAAGATTGACAAATTAAATTAAAAGTTATCCAAACAACCCAGGTAGAAACTACAGGAATCAGATATAAACCTCTATAACCAAAAAGTTTATAGAAAGGCGCAGTAATTAAAGAAAAAGTAAAGGGGAAAGAAATGTAGTAGCGATTATTTAAACAAAAAACAAACGGTTTTTCATAGGGATAAAGTCCTTGATTCCAAAGTTCTTTCACCCATTTTTCTTCAGATGGAATTAAGTCAAAACGCAATTTACCACTACTTAATTGTTTTGCTAATAAAGCTTTTAGTCCAGAATCACCATTAAAAAATGCACCATAAGCGACTTGAGAAAATAAATACAAGGAATAAATAATTCCTGCTAATATTATTAGCCAAGATAATTGTTCTTTGATAATTATCATAAATTTGTCATCCATTTATAAAATAAGGAAGAAGGAAGAAGGAAGAAATAAAGAAGAAAAAAAAGGGTGGGGAAATTATATAAAGAGGTAGCTTCTACCATTGGAGAGAGCTAATTTTAAAGTAAGCATTTCCTGCGGAATGCTGTGCAAACAGCTATTAGCGGTCAGATAGCCTCCTGCAGAGGAACTGGGTTATCAGCAATGAAAATAAACATAAATAGCTAAAGTTAGCTGATGATTAATCCTTTTCCCAGGCTTTTAATTATCGCTCAATCTTAATTTTAATTCCTCGTTTAAATACAATAAATGATGAAATTTCATGGCAGAATGCTAGCGACTGAATGGTTAAAAATTTAAGCATAAATCTCTACCTTTCCATTTTGTATAATTCTTTTTTTAAATTGGTATAAAACCTACGACTTGAAAACCTAATACCAATTCTCAAAAACTTTGCTCTACTTGAAATTTCTATTTCTAAATACTATTTATTGACGTGATGTAAGCCTTTAATCATCTTTGCTATTTTGAGGCTTATTTTGACACTTTCCAAATATAGCATTACTCTTGATAAATGGTATAATATCGTGTCCGGATAATTAGTGATGAAAAAACTTTCTCCTCTTTTTCCCTCCTGACTCGGTCTTCCTGACTCGGTCTTCCTCCTTTATTATTTATAACTATTCAACCGGACATAATATAACACCTAAATACCTATTAATATAATTAAGCAAAAATTGTTTTTAATGATTTTACAACTGTTTGTATTTGTTGGTTACTTAAAGCTAAACCACTAGGAAGATAAAATCCACGTCTTGCTATATTTTCAGCTACAGGGCAAGATTCTTGCTTAAATAATCCCATTTTTTGGAATACTGGTTGTTCGTGCATACACCAGAAAAAAGGACGAGTACCTATTTTTTGTTCGCGCAATTTTTTCATTGCTTCTTTAGCATCAAAAGAAACAGAATCTTTGAGTACAACCCCATAAACCCAGTAAATATTATCAGCATATTCTGTTTTTGTCAGAGGTAATTCTAATTC
This sequence comes from Okeania hirsuta, assembly GCF_003838195.1. Lineage (GTDB taxonomy): Bacteria > Cyanobacteriota > Cyanobacteriia > Cyanobacteriales > Microcoleaceae > Okeania > Okeania hirsuta. The sequence continues at coordinate 2,500 of NZ_RCBY01000047.1, read as the reverse complement.
AGAAACATCTGCTAAAAGTTCAGTATAAAGTTTACCCATATTTCGCTTACGCTGGATAAATTCATCTAACCTTTCTAATTGTGCCAAACCTAATGCTGCTTGTAGGTTAGTCATGCGTAAATTCCAACCTAATTCTTCATGGATAAAACGTTGTTGTGGTTGAAAACAAAGATTTCTCAAAGACCGACATTTTTCAGCTAGTATTTCATCATCAGTAACAATCATTCCTCCTTCACCAGTGGTAATGTGTTTATTAGGATAAAAACTAAAGGTACTCAATTCTCCAAAGCTACCACAAGGTTTACCAAAATAAGTTTGTCCGTGCATTTCTGCTGCATCTTCAAGAATTTTTAAACCATATTTTGCAGCTATTTCTAATACTGGATTCATATCTACTGGTAATCCATAAATATGAACCACCATAATAGCTTTAGTTTTCGGAGTAATTTTAGTTTCCAATTGCTTAATATCAATATTCCAAGTAGTAGAATCACAATCTACTACAACAGGAATTGCACCTGCTCTAACAATTGCTGCCGCACAAGAAATAATAGTAAAAGTAGGTAGAATAACCTCATCTCCTTCACCAATACCTAAAGCAGTAATTGCCGCATCAATTGCCATTGAACCATTACAAACAGCAATACCATATTTTCTACCTACACGATTCGCAAAAGCTTGTTCAAATTGTTTAACAAAAGAGCCTTCAGAAGAAATCCAACCAGTATCAATACATTCATTCAAATATTGCTTTTCTTTTCCCTTTAGTAAAGGCTCATTCACAGGAATAAATTCTGTCATTTTTCTTTACCTTACAATTTAAATTTATACGAAATCCGCTTTAATATAACTATATTAAAAATATTCAAAACATTTGTATAAAGCGGATTAAGTAATTTAGGCAATCAGTCTATAATCACCGGATTTTGGTATTATGCTAGAACTTGTTCTCGACTATTATCGCTTCGTTCAAAGCGGGTTTTATCAAGATTTCCTACATAAGGGCCTTGTTTTACTTCAATCATTTCTACTTCTTCTAACATCTTGAAGCCGTGTCCACCTTTGATTAGTAAAATAACGTCTCCTTTATTTAAAATGTGGCTTTCAAGATATTCCTGTTGGTCATTGTAAAAATCTACTAGTAATTTTCCTTCCTTGATTAGTAAAACTTCTTGAGTATAAAAAACTTCTCGCCTTACCATATTATGACGATGAGGTTGAATTTCTTTGCCTTGAGGGTGTCTCATGTAAGCTAGCTGTTGAGAATAGCTATCTGGGGTGAAAAAATGAATTCCAGGCTCTCTAAAATCAGCCGGAATAATCATCGCTAATACTTCATTGTGATACATGATTTGTTTAATCATAAGTAAATATCCTGATCATGTAATTTTATGATTTTGTGAGGCCTCAATAAACTTGATATATACATAGGACTTACACAGTACAAGGTATTTCCCTCCAAAGTGACCAACAGGGTTTGTGGAGCAGTCCGCAACGGACAGCAATCTCAAATCCTAGTTTTTCCTACCTGACGCGTAAGTCTTGTATAAATTAGTTTGGCTTCCTCATTAATAATACCACAAAAATTCTAGCCTAATCGTTCATTTTTCTGCTCACCTATCCGTTCATTTACTTATTCAAAATGTTCACTTACCTGTTCAAAATGTTCATTACCTGTTCAAAATCAAAAAATAGGCTCAAGACATTGCGGAGTACATATGAGTTAGTCCCAGTCCAGGTCTAAGTCTAAATCCAAATAAAGAGTAAACAAGTTGTCCGAATATGATGCTTCCTTGTTTGCCCAGCATTGTGTAAGAAAGTAAACAGGGAGTTTGACTTTTTTCTCAAGTCAAGTTGCGATCGCTCCTTTCTTTCTCTTCATCTTTAGCTGTGGTGAAATTTACTATTTATAGTCAGGAAAAGACAACAGTGAGAAAAATATTTCCCTCTATATCCTCAGCATCTTTACTCAATCTCCCCATCTCCCCATCCCCCCACACTCTATCTACCATTACTATGCACCACAACCAAATTATGTATCGGGCCATTTTTTTTTGCCTCTAGTCTCTCCCTTTCAGTAGACTGAGGATATACAGATGGAGAAAGTCCTATGAAAAAATCATCAAAATCTAAAGGTCGTCTAGTTTGGAATCATTCTACTCATATTGAAGGGTTGATTCCTATTTTAGAGAAATTAACTCAACGTCAGGGTATTGAAACTGTTACTCCAGGAGTTATCAGCAGGTCCAAAAGTCATATTCCCCACATGAAGTTAAAAGTTTCAGTGCCTATTAGAGGTGGTTTTAAACTTATTGCTAGACAAGGAAAAACTGTTCAAGAAGTGTTTATGTTAACTAGCTTAACTCAAGAAGATTTAGAGGAGGCGATCGCTTATGTCTTAACTAAATAGAGTTTGCTTTTCAGTAGTGGGGGAGCGGGGGAGTGTGGGAAGTGTGGGAAGTGTGGGAAGTGTGGGAAGTGTGGGAAGTGTGGGAAGTGT
>NZ_RCBY01000469.1 GCF_003838195.1 Okeania hirsuta | reverse complement strand
AGAAGGAAGAAGGAAGAAGGAAGAAGGAAGAAGGAAGAAGGAAGAAGGAAGAAGGGAAAATTGCTGATGGATAGTCAACTATCGGCCACTTCGTGTTTGATCGCCCTAAACAGAAGAAGGCAGAAGGCAGAAGGAAAAATTGCTTACTACTAAAAGTAGATTAATAAATAGCTTTAATATCAAAAAAATACGATATTTAATAGTATTAATTAGTGGGGAATATCCCAGAATATCAACTCCGCATCTTCAAACCTTCCCCCCCCACTATTCCCAGTATTCAAGAACTCATAAATTACCGAATAATTAATAATTAAATAATTAAATAATTAAACAATTCAGCTTTATTAGCTTCCCCTTGAAAGGGGAAAAAAATAAATTTTTTCCTTATTGGTCAATCCTCTCCCTTTTAGGGAGAGGTAATTATCCATTATCCATTAATGAACTACCACTTCAAATCTCAAATCCAATAATTATTTAGTAAGCATTCCGCAGGAAATGCTTACATTATTTATTTAACTCTCAAAATATTAGTCAGGTATGAGAAACTACTGAAGATTAATTAAGAATCTATAAAATTAACAAACTATTAGACTTCTCGAGAAAAGAGAGAGTAGGGAGTAGGGAGAAATAATTGATAATTTCTGTACGACAATTTATTTGATTTTTGATTATTAGAGATGTCTATTAAATACACCCCCTGAATTTTACTGAATAATTAAGGTTTAAAGCCTCTCCTTTCAAGGAGAAACAAGCGGTCGAGGGATGGCGAGGTCTCCTCGCCATATCCAATCGACCAAGAGAGAAAAAATTTTCATTATTAGTCAATCCTATCCGTTTTCAAGGAGAGGTAATTATTAATTATTAATTATTAATTATTAATTATTAATTGTTGAAACTTGTTCTACAGTGGGTGTTTTAGTTGTACCCTCTGTAAAATTACCGAAGAATTTCTGACTAATCCAATAGGTTAAAATATGAGATAATAAGCCAAAAGGTCCGGCAAATAAACAAAGAATTATTGAGTGGATAGTCCAAACACCAGTACGTTGTCCTTCCCAATAAATCCAACGACCGACAAATAAATCCATGACCAGAAAATGAATCCATCCTGTTGCTGCAGCAGATTCTTCTCCAAAGAATTTAGCAATATCTGGCAAAGTAGGGTTGGATAAAGCAGCAGCAGATTCAGGGGTAATACTACTAATAAGTAGGTAAAGATAAAGGACGGCTAATAATACAAACGGAATAAAAGATTCCATGATTTTGCGAGTAACTTTCCAGTTAGGCAAAAATATTATTAATGTCCAAAATGGTAATACAAATAAGTTAGCACCGTTGAAAATTAGATCGATTGTCATTGTTAGTTATTGACTCCAGTAGGGGTAAGAAAATGTTGAAAGAACTTTTAAATAAATGTTATGCCATTTCGGCAAAAATGTCTCTAGGGACGATGGCTATAATTATCATTATTAGTATCTATAATTTGCCTGGAGTTGCAATAAAGTTAAGGAATCGGGAATTTCATACTGATAATCAGACAAATTCCCGACAGAATATATTCGCTAAAATAGAAGATATGGACATCAGTATGAAATTAGTTTCCGCTAATAATAGATTTGCCTTTCAACTATTTTCAGAAATTCAAAAATCACAATCAAATAAAAATATTTTTATCTCTCCGAGCAGTATAGCGATCGCTCTATCAATGACCTACAACGGTGCCGAAGGAAAAACCAGAGATGCTATGACTAAAGCATTAAATTTTCAGGGAATGAGTTTAGAAGAAGTTAATCAAGCAAACAAAGAATTAGGCATTTTATTAAATAGTTTAAATCCAGACATTAAATTAGATATTGCCAACTCAATATGGACCAAAAAAGGGATGTCTTTTGAGCCAACATTTATGCAAAGAAATCAAAATTTTTATCAGAGCAAGGTAAGTCAAATAGACTTCGAGCATCCTAGAAGTCCTGAAATTATCAACAATTGGGTCAACGATATTACTAAGGGCAAAATTGATAAAATCATCGAAAAACTCGAACCTAATACAGTGATGGTTTTGTTAAATGCTATTTATTTTCAAGGCAATTGGGAGCAAGAATTTGCAGAATATTCCACAAAAGAACAACCTTTTTATCTACCGAATGGCACAAAAAAACAACATCCAATAATGTTTCAATCATCTAGATATTTATATTACGAAGATGAAGAATTTCAGGCAGTAAGTTTACCCTATGGAGAAGGAGGAGTAAGTATGTATATATTCCTTCCCAAAGAAAAAGTAGGATTAGACAGATTTTATCAAATTTTAAATGAGGAAAACTGGGAAAATTGGATGCTGCAATTTGACTATTGTAAAGTAAATCTAGGCTTGCCAAAATTTAAAACCGAATATGAAATTACCCTCAATGATGCGTTGAAATCTTTAGGAATGGAGATAGCTTTTAACAAAAATAATGCTGATTTTTCTGGGATGCGTCCTATTCCACCAGAGTTATATATAGATGAAATTAAACATAAAACATTTGTGGAAGTTAATGAAGCAGGAACAGAAGCAGGAGCAGCGACCAGTATAACTATGGGAGTAAGAAGTGCAGAGATACCTGTTGATATGTTAGTCGATCGTCCCTTCTTTTTGACAATTACAGAGAATGATTCTGGCACTATTCTATTTATGGGAGAAATTACAAATCCAGAAAATTAGGGTGCATCTCAATGAGTGAATAAAGCC
>NZ_RCBY01000468.1 GCF_003838195.1 Okeania hirsuta | reverse complement strand
TGAAAGGAAGCTTCGAAAAAGTCTGTTCCGAAAGGCAGCGACTGGTCATGGTAGCCGGTCCCTCTGGCGTAGGCAAATCAGCCTTGATTGGAGAATTGTATAAACCTCTGGCACAGAGCCGAGGATTCTTCCTGCAGGGTAAATTTGAGCTCCTCCAGAAGAATGTTCCGCATTTTGCCTGGGTACAGGCTTTTAATCAATTGGCTGATCTTTTGCTCTCAGAAAGTGAAGAGGTTTTGGAAAGTTGGAGGAATAAGATTCTGAAAGAGATGGGACCGTGCTTGGGGTTCTGGTCAATATGGTGCCTCGATTTGCACGGATACTGGGGGATCAGGGGAAATCCTGCAAAGCAATTCCCAGGAAGCCGGTAGTCAGTTTGCCTATGCTATGCGGCAATTCATCAAAGCCATGGCAAGCCCCCGGCATCCATGGTCATTTTTCTGGACGATTGCCAGTGGGGAGATTCCGCATCTATGGACCTCATCAAGAACCTCATGGCAGATACGGACGATCATTGCCTTATGCTCATTGCTGCGTATCGCTCCAATGAAGTGGGAGCGCGATCATGTCTTTAGCCAGATGCTGACGGATCTGGATAAAGAAATGGCGAGCAATTTTTTGGGGAGAGATGATCTGTTGGAGAACGTAAAAATAGAATTAAAGGACCTCGCTGAATCTGATATCCAAAGCCTGTGTATGGATATTTTGGGTCGGACACGAAAAGAAGTTGAAGAGCTGGCTGGGCTCATTTACAAAAAGACCCATGGAAATGCTTTCTATACCAAAAGATTTCTGGGAGCTCTCTATGAAAACAAGCAGCTGAATTTAGTGCAATAAAGTCCTACTGGGAATGGACCTGGATGCCATCCGACTCAGTGATGCGACGGAAAATGTGATAGAGTTGATGAGTGAGCAATTGATGCAATTGCCCGAGGAAACCTGGCAGTCTTACAATTGGCTTCTTGCGATGGGACAGATTTTGAAGTCAAGCCCCTTTCCCTGATCCTGAATCAGGATCCTTCGCAGATTGATTTGTTACTAAGGCCTGCCTTGTTGGACGGTTTTATCAGGCCTAAACAGTCTATATTGGTCCAACAGGGGGAACAGGACGGAGGCAATCGCAAGTTCCATTTGTCCATGACCGCATTCTCCAGGCAGTGTATGAAAGTAGTTCCGATGAAAAGAGAGCTCGTCATCACCTGAGCCTCGGAAAGTATATGTTGGAAGAACTCTCAGAGAGCTTAAAAGAGAGCGCTTGTTTGACCTGGTTAAATCAGATAATTATAGTATTCAACTGGAGGAAACGGAGGTAAGCAAAGAACAGCTTTTAAGTCTGAATTTCCAGGCCGGGAAAAAGGCCTTGAGAGCCACTGCATTTTCTCAAGCCTATGAATATTTCACTATTTGCAAACAGCTCCTTCCCGAGGAACATTGGGAGTCTCATTACAATTTCAGTTTGTCTCTGTACCAGTCATTGGCGGAGTGTGCAGCTGTTATGGTTTTGGGGGAAAAGTTGGATGAGTATCATGGGCAGATTGTGAATAATGCACACAATCTCCTGGATACCGTGGACAGTACCCTCTTCGCGTAAGGCATTTGTATGCAGCAAAAATGATTTTGTTCAGGCAGGGAAGGAAGGCCTGAATCTTCTGGAAAAACTGGGCATTGAGATAAATGAAGCTTCCGGTCAGGAGGAAATTGTTGGAGAGATGGTGCAAACGCAGCAGGCATTTGCAGGGATTGAAATCGAAGAAATCTTTGAGCTTCCTGAGATGGAAAATAAAGAAAAGATTGCCAGCATCAAGGTACTGCAAGCAATCATCAGTGTAGTACTGTTCTCCAATCCAACCTGTTCCCGATTGTTATTTTTAAGTCCATCCGCCTTTTGCTTCAGCATGGGATGGTCGCCAGTGGGCAGTATGCATTATCGAGTTACGCCCATCATCATCTTGGGGACAATGGGAGACTTTGCTACGGCAAAGCGTTTACAAACATTGGTGGAGAAATTGGTAAGTGAACGCTATCCTCAGGAACATCGAGAAAACAGTCGGGCACTCTTTAGTCTGGGGTTTGGAGTAAAACACTGGTATGCCCATTTAAATGAAGCTATCCTCCTCACCCGGAGATGTAGCCAGGCATCTAAGGAATGGGCGATGTGGAGTATGCAGGCTTTAACCTGAATCTCAGTGTTCAGTATCCTCTCTTAAGTGGATCTCCGCTCAGTCAGGTTCATGGACAAATATTTTCTGCTATAGATACCCATCGCCAAATGAGTCAGTACATGACGGCCAGTTTCCTGGAAGTATTTATTCAGGCGACAGAAAATCTGATGGGTGAAAATGAGGAAGTGCTGACCTTGACGGGGGGAGCTTTAACGAAGAAGAGAAATTGGCGTTTTACACAGAGGTAGGAAATTATTCGGGAGTAGCTAACGTCTTTTTCCTTAAAACGATGATCGCCTGCATCATGAACCGCCCTGAAATAAGCCTGGGGCTGGCACCTCATATGCTGCCTTGTTTGCCAGCAATCATGGGAGCGCCCTATGTTGCCTTTTATAAATACTACCTCGGGCTCTCTTATTTTATGGCTGCACATACTGCCAGTGAAGCAGAGAAAGAAAGCATCCTCAAAGATGCCGAAGGCATTTTGGGAGAATTCAGCACATGGGCTGAATTTGGCCCGGAAAACTATCAGTCCAAATACGAACATCTATTAGCAGAAAAACTCTGGGTAGAAGG
>NZ_RCBY01000467.1 GCF_003838195.1 Okeania hirsuta | reverse complement strand
AGTTCGCTGCTAAGCATTACCCTGAGGTTGAATTGGATTTTATGTTTGTGGACAATGCCGCTATGCAGTTGATCCAATATCCAAAGCAATTTGACGTAATTCTGACCTCCAACATGTTTGGGGATATTCTATCGGATGAAGCTAGTGTATTGCCTGGTTCTATGGGCTTGTTGCCTTCAGCATCTATCGGCTTAAAGACCTCGATGTTTGAAACGATATGTCACGGCTCATGTCCCACAAGGACGGGCAAGGAAGAACCATCGCCTAAATGGAGACAATGGCTACGATCGGGTTGTCAGCAGCTATGATGCTAGAATCCCCTTGGATATTGATTGAGAAGCGCCGTTATCCGAACAGGCGGTTAAGGATGTGCTTGAGCAAGATCTGGATCAGGAATCGCACGCCAGATATTAGGCCCACCCAGACAAGCCATTGGGGATTGGCAGAGAGAGATGCGGAGTCATGGGAGGGGGGAGCGCAGCGAGAGGCAGATCAACAGGGGATCACATGCGTTCCTAAGTCTGTCGAGAAGTACCTATTATAATCTAGGACAGGACAAACCAGACCTCAAGCAAAGACATAAACGGCCTAAAGAATATATCAATGGATTCGACGTAGGCAGGAGTTGGATCCGTAAAGATAGTGATAAGTATAAACGATTTGAGTTTTGTCGGGCTTGAGGCGGGGCCCCCAGGGCTCATGCTCTTTTTTAAATATAAGCCTTACCCGGCTAGAACATCTAACGCTCGAAATATGCCGCCTCTAAAACCGTCCGACAATATTACAAAAAAGTATTGGGGTTTGAGGTTGTCATACGGGCCTTGCAAAGAGGAGATCATTCGTCCGTGTAACAGGCAATGATACCCTAGCTCTCCTCCCCACCGGTGCGGCAAATCCATCTGCTTTCCAAGGTACCTGCCATAGCATGGAAGGATTGCCAATCGTTTGTAATCTCCGCTGATCGTTCACTAGAAAGACAATCGCCAAACTCCGTAAGCGAAAGCTATAAAGGCACGAGGCCATATTTCTGGTAGTCCTTTACGTGATATTGATCGCATCTTGGATAACTGCGTGTATGGACAAGTAAAGTTTCTCTACCTCTCTCCCTGACACGGCTTAAACAATCCGAGTGTGATTGAACGAATCAAGAAAAATGCGAGTCAACACGGTGCTGTGCAGTATATGTAAAGCCACACTGTATCTCGCACAGTGGGGCTATTCGACTGAGCTTGGCCTCCGCGAGCTCAGAGACCAATCTGTACCATGCGAACTCGTTCCTGTACGAGCGGGCCTTTATCCCTAACTGCACTGCCACTTCCGAGTAAGTGAAGGATTATTCGGAGAAATGTGCTTCCGAGCAGGGAAGCACAGGTGTGATCAAAAGAGCTTTGTCGTTCCAACTTGTCCAGCAGCGGTTGCCAAGAGAAACCAAAATTGGCAATTTGGCCACAAACCTGACCAGAATGTCGTGGAAGCGCAGTAGTTTACGTTAAAAAGAAATCGGCCGTAAAACCAAAGAAATCGCACCACTATCTAGGTAAAAGAAAAATCGCTGCCGATTAAATTATCAACGCAGGCTTGCCCACTGCAACACGAGATCTGAAACCAAGAGGCCTGGACCAGAAAACCGGACTAGGGTATGGTTAGTACCCGAATGCCTTTGGAATGGGGAATTGATAAGCCGGATGTTCGAGCGGGTACAACATGGATCTACCGGATAACTGTGAAAGCTTATTTCCAAGGAAGCAGGAAAGAGCAGGAAGAGATGGACAAAAGGCATATGCTGTTCTCCTTTATTAACCAGCAGGATAAGGAACAACTGGAAGAAAACCTAGAATTAGCCTTTCCCTTGGATATCGCTGAGATCAAACAATAGACTATCAGCCCTTAGGCAGCTTTTACAATTAGCCCATTATGGAAGGGGGTTTTTTGGAAGGAAGGGCAGAGTTCTTCCGATTTTGACATCAAATAAGGATTTTTGCTCCAGAAGTTTCAAAATTCCATCCGGTAAAGGTGTTCAATAGTTTGAAAAGGCGCTAGACAAGGTAAGGGGATTGAATCATATTGACTGAAAGCAGTGGTTCATCCCAGCAATCTGCCGATTAAGGTCATAAAGATACCTTATATGAATTTTCAATTGCGCAATCCGAAGTTGGATAAGACTGAAAGTGATACTTCGATCCTACAAAGGTGCTTTCAGGAACTATAATTAATTGAGAGAAACCAGTTGGCCTCGAATCTTTATCCTATTCCCTAAGACCACGGAGCTTTCAAACGCGCCTTTATGTTGTTTGCTTCGGAAGGAAGGTAAATGGCGTTGATCTACGTCCCACAAAAAGAAAATCCACAGATCATTTTCTTACAGGAAAGATTACCCATCGAGGATCTTTTCATTGATCAGCAACTTTACCACTTTAGAAAGAATCGCTACTTGGAGCGAGTCAATAAAGCCATTTCCTATGCGGAGACGGTACTGTGCCGGCAGCAGCAATTGGTGCGTTACTTCGGAGAAGACAATGAGGAGAAATGTGAAATCTGTGACGTGTGTTTAGGACGGCACAAGGCAGAGGATTAACTAAGGAGCTTGATTTACAAAAACAGGTAAAATTTCTGGGGTACCTAGATCCAGAAGAACTCAGGAGAATTACCCCACAGGCACACCTGGGCCTGAACCTACTGGAAAACAAAGGCCTAAGCTATTATTACTCGCTTGCCAATAAAACCTTTGATTACCTACAAGCAGGGCTGCCTT
>NZ_RCBY01000466.1 GCF_003838195.1 Okeania hirsuta | reverse complement strand
GGAACCCATGTGGCGGGATTGATCGCAGCACGTGGAGATAATGGCATTGGCGTCAGCGGTGTCGCCTGGAATGCGAAGCTTATGGGCCTGAAAATCCTGAATGAAACCGGAGGCGGATATGCTTCTGATGCAATCGCTGCCTCGATTATGCCTTCAATATGGCGCACAGCTTAGCAACAATAGCTGGGGAGGCGGATTAGCCAGTCAGTTATTAGATGCCAAGATTACCGAGCCGACAGGCCGGACATACCTCTCGTCGCAGCAGCTGCAATAAATTTTTGGAACAAATTGATGTAGCTCCTCTTATCCAGCTTCCTATCCACACGATAATGTTATCTCGGTAGCAGCCAGTGATCATCATGATGAACCCGCCAACTCTCAAATGTAGGGGCAAACTCAGTGGATTTATTCGCACCCGGTCTGGGCATCTATCTACTTGCCCAATGATTCTTATGGTTATATAGTGACCTCGATGGCTGCTCCTGTTGTAACGGGTGCCTTAGCCTACTCATATCTAACAGCAAAACTCCAACCCTCAGGCCATCAGGGACCGCTTGTTTCGTCCCTGGATCCTGTACCGGCATTATCCATTTGTGCAAAAGCGGAGGAGGCTTAATCTATTCAATTTTATTGCATAGCAATTGTGATGCTATTGCCTATTTCAGCCTCGAGAACCTTTATCTCTGCCAGGATGGAACATAAACATTCCCAACTTATCCACCCAAGCACAGGCTTATCGAGGTATGTTAATGAGATCTGGAATCCGATTTAGAAAACACCTGAAATCGAATTGCCTGAAGATGGAAATACTGTAGAAATTCTGCTGGAAGCAGACGGTACGAATGACGGATAGCTATTCGATTGTGGCCGAACTGCAGCCCGATCCCTATCTCCCTGATATGATACTGTACATTGCGGGCCTTTCGTAGTCATGAATGCTCCTTTGCAGTCGCCTCTATACAGCTATTTCTGGTACGATCGCTATTATAACCTCATCGGTGTTGGAGAATCTCTGATGATCGATGTTGAGGGTTGGTACAGATTGCGGGTAGAATATGGCTGTGGGAAAGGAAACAGTGAATGGTTTTATGTAAACCTTAATCAAGGTGCGTATGGCCAGGAATGCCAATGCAGATGGCGAAGTAAATATGACGGATTATCTATGACCGGATTAATAGATACAGAAACAGGCCCCGCAAGCCCTGCCTTCGACGGAGTGGGAAGCTCAAAGTGCTACTCCTGGACGGACATTTCCCGGATTAAATCCGCTGGCAATCAGTAAATTATATGCATGCTGATGGAGATGGAAATGGTCAGATAGAATTGAAGAAGACTCTGAAGTAATCCGCAAAAAACTACAGCAAGCAAATATTCCCGGAACAAACAGCCCAGGGACAGGCGGATATATTCCTCAACATGGCATCTGAGGTAATGATTAGTGATACAACGAATTTACAGTCGATTTGGACAATATCCCCCCTACTTAATTGAAGATGTGCTGTATGCAGTGCGTTTGGAGTATGATATGCCGCTCAGCAAGCCCTTAATTTTAGACTTTGAAAATACCTGGTTCTGGGATGCGGCAGAGACCGATTCTTTCGTAGTCCATAATGAAGGCCAAAGACAGGTTGATGTCGGCCTTTTTAGAAAAAGAGGATTCCCGCAACAAATAGCAGGAACGTTCCTCAAAGGGAAACTTATTGTTGTGGTTGATGACATCGGTAACTACAGCGAATTTCCGAACAAGCATTCTTTTCCATTAGCATCACAGGAGCTACTATCATAAAAACTGATGAACTCTATTACCTCTGAATCAGATCAATTCATTCTCCTCAGTTGCAACCAAAACCCCTCACGTAGAAATACCTGCAGGACAAGGCAAATGCATCCCCTGGACGAATTGGATCAATGTATTTCCCAATCCCGGGGCAGAAAAACTAAAAATTGGAACTCAAAGAAGCTTCCGAAAAATTTGTAGAATAGAAATCTACGGACTGGATGCTCGTGTTCACTGGAGCAAAAAAAGAGCTTTTTTATTCTAAGGATTACTTTATTTTGACCTCCCTGATGATCCCCGTTACTACTGGTAAAATTTCGAGACAAAAAACAACAATATTAAACACTATCATCGATGACCGAAATCATTATAATGCATAACAAATACGAAAGATTTACGTTTCAGAGGTGATGTAAAGACTGAAGAAACCGTCAAAATATATAAACCTATATTCTTGAGGTAGGGAGACCCTCTTTATTGAGGGCTCCCTTCTTTTGGCGGAAGGTGTAAAAGGGAAGATCAGGCGTAGCTAAATTCACTTTCTGGCCAGCCACCCTTTCTCAAATGATGGTTGGATTTCTTGAACTCTAGAAGTATTTCTTCAGCATTGGTTTTTCACAATTTTTTACTCTGAAAACTTTCTTGAAATGTTACAAAATTAAAATAGGCTCCTTCCGGGCTTCGGTATCCCACTTTGTCTCCTAAGTGTCTGAAAGGTTTAGCCAGGGTTTAAGAATGATTCAACTTCGACTTGCTCATATAAATTTGAGTTGAAGCATTTGTATCCTAATTGATAGAAAAGTACCAGAAAATCCGCGCCTTGTAACAAGAGAAGAGCTTCTCCATATCTCATTTGGTAGAAATACAAGTGGGCTAAATTATAATGGAAGATTCCTTTCCTGTACTCTTCTGGAATGAAGCGTTCGTACTCATAAATAAATTTCTCAGTCCATTCATATTCGCCCAATCGTAGACCTA
>NZ_RCBY01000465.1 GCF_003838195.1 Okeania hirsuta | reverse complement strand
TTTTTTGCGTAAGTCCTGGAGATATCAGGACTTACGCAGGGACTCTACATATAGAAAGGGCGAATACCATTCTCCCTAGCTATTTGAAAAGTTTATCCATAGATTAGGAGAAAATTATGCGGAATTTTAAGAAGAAAATAGTTACTGATGAAACTATGCGCCCTGTAGCAGTTTTGATTGACTATCAAGACTGGCAAGAAATTGAAAAGTTATTGGCTGCTTGTGAGTTAAAAGTGGAAGAACAAAAGGTAGATTTGGCTGAGTATGCAGGCACAATAAAATTAAGTATAGACCCTTTGGAATATCAACAACAAATTAGGGATGAATGGTAGTGACAGAAAATTTAATTGTGCTAAATACAAAACCACATTTGTATTATTTAGGCGGGCGGTTAGTTAACCCTCTACCTGGTGGTAGATATTTTATTTCTATAATTACTGAAATAGAGTTACTCTCTTATCCCAGTTTGACTCCAGTTGAGGAAATACAAATTCGTAATTTTTTGGCTCAAATAACAATAGTTGGTATTGAGAGTCAAATTAAAGATTTAGCGATCGCTTTACGGAAAAGTTACAGGTTGAAACTTCCTGATGCTATTGTGGCAGCAACAGCACAGTTATTGAATGCCAAGTTATTGACAAATGATGCTAAACTGATAAATTTATTAGAGATTAAAACTGAGTCTGTACAAATTTTATGATTGAATAGCTAGACAAGGATGATACTCATGTCTAGCCTTTTGGAGAAGCTGAGTAATTTTCTAACCACAAGTAATACGAATTAGTATTACTTATCTAACTTCTACTCGTCAAATCCTTTTGTCGGTAATTATTTCAGGTAAAATCAGGCATTAAATAAAAATTATCTGGCCAAAATGCCTGATTTGAAGTTAAAATTATCCTGATTTGAAGTTAAAATTATTCCGTAATTAAGTATATCATCTGTTGGAAAATGCGAAGGATGCTGTGTTTGAACTTACTGATGCAGCAATATTAAGCCCTAGTCCTAATTCTCTAGCAGAATTATCTTTGTCACCAGTATTTCGCCGACGATGGCATAGTGTTTACGAAACTCTAGAAGATTTTTATCCATCACGATACAAATTGATGGAAGTTTATATCAAACAGATAACATTGAATCAAAGACCATTATTAGTAGGAGACCATAGTGGTTGGTTGCGACCAGACGCAGTTACCCTTCAAGAAAGAACTTATGAACATACTCCAGGTAGAATAAGAGTCAATCAACCAATAGGGGTAGTTTTTGGATACAGTACTTTGGCTTACATTCCAGAAGAAAAGGGTAGTTGGGCATTACCTTTAGTTCACCAGAGAATAAATGGTGAAATCCAATCTAGGGGTTGTGTTGCTAGGAGAATATGACCCCGGAAATGACGCTCGACAAAATAACTAATTTTAGTGCGGGTGTCGGGGGTGAATTCATTGAGACCGTCGATACAAATTTCTAGGGCATTATTGTAGATGAGATTTTCTAGGAATTTGCGGTCTGTTTGAGAAATGGGGATTTTTGTTTTGATGGAATCAGCATGAGTAGATTTGGCATCTTTTAAATTTTCGTAGTGGGTTGTGAGGAGGTTAATAGACTTGTCGCTTTATAAGGTAAAGTAAAGTTAATAGGGTGTTTGAGATGGGACAATGTTAGATCTGAATCGGGTGCTAAAAGAAGACCGCCTCAGTGCGGGCATTGACTGGACTAAACCGTAAGGCATTGGATGAATTATTACAAGCTTTTTGTGTCCAACTTGACTCGGAAGCGATACGGCGCTCCGCCACCCTCCGCGAACGCTCTTTTGCCAAAAACCTAGAGTTCGAGCTTTAGGAGGAGGGAGAAAAGCGCGGTTGTTAGAGGCCAAAGACAAGCTATTTTTTATCTTGTTCTACTTCAAGTGTTACCCTACCTTTGATGTGGCAGGAATATTGTTTGACTTACACCGCAGCCGAGCACACTATTGGATGTTAAGACTACAACCGTTGCCCTGAGAGTGCTTTAGGGAAAAAAATGGCCTTACCAGAACGTAAGTTACAAAGCATTGAAGAATTCATTGGCAGGTTTCCATCTGCCAAAGAAGTGATGATTGATGGTACGGAACGGCCAATCCAGCGTCCAAAAGACCAGCAAAAGCAGAAAAATCATGACTCAGGTAAAAAAAAGTGCCATAGGAGTCAACATCTGATCATGACAGACTCAGATAAAAGGGTCCTCGTCCTATCAAAAGCAAGAGAGGGCAAGGTTCATGGGCCTTCGGCAGTTGGACGCGCGAAAAATTGGTAGATTTTGTGCTTTTTGGAAGTGAAAATTCATGTAGATTTGGGTTTCCAGGGATTACAGAAGGAATTCGTCAACATCAAAATTCCCACGAAAAAACCTAAAGGAAAGGAATTAACTGAGGAACAAAAACTTTTCAATAGAGAGAAAAGTAGCGTTAGCGTCAAATGTGAACATACAATATCTGGCGTGAAGAGATATAATGCAGGGAGAGGATTGTATGTTCACATTTGACGCTAACGCTACTTTTCAATAGAGAGAAAAGTAGCGTTAGCGTCAAATGTGAACATACAATATCTGGCGTGAAGAGATATAATGCAGGGAGAGGATTGTATCGAAATCACATTAAAGATGCGCGACGATCGCTTCATGTTCACTGCGGCTGGACTCTGGAATTTCTACTTAATGGCAGGATAATTTAATCAGTGAAAACCAGAATTTTCCCATTTCACTTTAAGGTTTTATTTCGCGA
>NZ_RCBY01000464.1 GCF_003838195.1 Okeania hirsuta | reverse complement strand
CGCTCCCCCAAGTAATTTTGAACACCCCCGTTGACGGTGGGGTATTAAACCCACAAAGAAAATGATAATAATGATACCAAAATACAGCTACCTCCTAAATAACTCAACACTTTCTTACTTCTTGCTTCTTACTTCTTCCTTCTTCCTTATTCAATTACAAATATCTCTGAAAAACTTCTTCTCAATAAGTTCCCCAGCTTTAATAGATTTCCGCAGCCAATTTAATTCCAAATCTAATTTTTCTGTTTCAGTTAATTCCCAATTATTATGCTGTCGTCGCAAACGATTTGTCATATCATATAAACACAAAGCAACACTAACTGAAATATTAAAACTTTCACTAAATCCCTGCATTGGAATTTTTACCGATACATCTGCATTGTTTTGAGCATATTCTGACAACCCATTAATTTCCGAACCAAACATTAACGCTACTTTTGTATTTACAGATAATTGTTCAACAGTTATTTGTTTTGTATGGGGGGTTGTTGCTGCTATAATATAACCCTCACTTCTTAATTTTTTTAAACATTCTTGAGTATTATTTATGCCTTCTTGATTATAGCGGTATAATGTTAACCAGCGGTCTGAACCAACAGTAACACCTTGAGTAATTGTGAATATATTTTTGTTCTCTATAATATGCACATCTTGTACCCCAAAACTGTCACAACTTCGGAGTACCGCACTAGCATTGTGGGGTTGATAAATATCTTCTAAAATAACAGTAATATGACGGGTTCTTTGCTGCAAAACAGATACTATTTTTTCCCAACGAGCATGGGTAACAAATTGACCTAAATAAGTAATTAATTGTTGTTTTTCTTCTAATTGCATTCAGCATTAATCTAAATATTTATATTTACCGAAAAATTAAGGTATAAAGCCTCTACATTCATAGAGAAAAAATAAAAACAATCCTTTTAGCCAATCCTCTTAGTTTACAAGAAATTGTTAATTATTAATTGTTGAAAGAGAAACTGCTATTTTTATCAATCGTTCTTGACCTTAAGTTTCTCTTTGTGCTTTTTTTTAGCTAATAAAGGTTCTTGCATTATTTTTTTTAAAGTTGGCTTGGAAGCATAAGGTTTTACAAGTTCTTCTAGAGGCATTTTCCTAGTTTCATTACTATTAACATTAACTTGATAAACAATATTATTATCAACATCTAATCCTGTTAGCCATCCACTACGAGGATGATACGCACTCGTGTCAATATTTAGCCAACCTGCCCCACGAACTAACTCTCCAGGCTCAACATTATTAAAAGTAAAAGTTATAGTATGACCTATAATCATTAACTTATTGGGAAAGTAAGGTTTTTCAATACCATGAAATTCTTTGCGAATCCAACAATATTCATGATAAGTTTGCTTTTGAATAGGTAGTTTTGGATTTACCCCTGCATGAACTAACCAAATATCTCCTAAGTCTAGATATAGAGGTAGTGATCGAATCCATTCTACATCCTCATAAGGCATAATTCCTTGATCTCTATAACTTTCTACCGTTTCATTCCCTCCACTGTAAAACCAAGCTTCCCATGCTCCTTTTTTGTCTGCTTTATCTGAAAGAGCTTGAATCATCATTTGTTCGTGATTTCCCTGGAGAGACTGATAGGAGCTATTTCTGACAAATTCTATTACTTGGGAGCTTTTTGGGCCTCGATCTATTAAGTCCCCTAAAAAATACACCTTTTCATTTTTTCCAGGGGCGATCGCCTCTAGCAAAACCATTAGACCATCATAATGCCCATGTACATCACCAATTATAATACGTCTCTGCTTCATTTTTACTTCTAAAGATTTCCTACAATATCTAGTTTTTTTCTATCTACTTTATTGCATTAAGTAAGGCAAAAAAGACTTTATTATACTAAATTTTAATGTCAGAAAATTTAATTAAAACATCTAATATATTATTCACTTTAATTTGTATCTATAATATCACATAGTTTCTGAGGTAAACCGACCCTAATTTTTAGGCAAATCCAGAATGTAGCTAATTTGAAACAAATTGTAGCTTCGAGTAAAATTGGGGTCGGCATACCTTAGACGAAAAATACTTTTAGTAAGTTCATGTCTGCGGAAAATTTAGTTACTTAAAGCACGCAGGAATTTTTGAATTTCAGTTAAAAATCCTTTCCGTTTTGGTTTAGTAGTAGTTTGCTCAGAAGAAGCAGAGCTATCTATTTTAACTGTAGTAGTAGCTTCAGCTAAAATCATTTCCACAGTATCTCCCATTGGTTTCTCAGATCGCTCTGCAATTAATTTATATTGGCCATTTTCCTCAAGCAAAACTTGCCAGGGAGAAGGATAACAACGATACAATGCAGCCTCACCAAAAGACTTGATATAGTAGCAAGATTCAATAGTTGTAAGAAATCTTTCCCGGAGTTGACGTGCTGCATAACCAATTCCGACAATAGATACATCCTCTAACCTCGGAATTAACATTACAACTGGGCGATCGCCTGCCAGATTACACAATTTTTCGGCCTGGGCCACTTCTACAGAAGAAAGGGCAACTAACAGAAAAAACTCGTCTTCCGGTGAAATTTTGCTATCAACTGGAGACCTACTTGTGCCAATATCTTCTACTTTTACTTTAAAAGGCGCTTCTTGCCAATCTCGTCTTGCTAATGCTGCAGCACCAGTATCAGGAAAGAAGCTACTTTTACTTTAAAAGGCGCTTCTTGCCAATCTCGTCTTGCTAATGCTGCAGCACCAGTATCAGGAAAGAAGACTTTTGGTTGAATGCCTTCTTCAAGTAAAG
>NZ_RCBY01000463.1 GCF_003838195.1 Okeania hirsuta | reverse complement strand
CCTAGGCAGTCACATCCACCGTGGTTGTACCCACATTAAAGACGGTGCCCGGATTTTGACTATAGGAAATAGCTACAGGCCCGCCGCAATTATCGCTACCGGTAGCAGCGAAGCTAACGACCGCACTGCATTGCCCCGGATCGTTATTAACATTAATATCGGCAGGGCAGATTGCCACAGGTTGACACCATTTCAATGGTTTATAGTTAGGTGCACAAGCACCATTAGTCCGAACAAGTACCCTCCGCTCGAACATAAAGGTAGTGGTAGTGGTCGGCGACACATTGAAGTTAGCACCCGTGCTACTTGAGTACCGCCACAAATACCCGTATACCAAACCCAGCTTGGTCGTCATTTAGACTACGTTGACTGAAAGTGTCTGTAGGGAACTTGGACATACGGCCCAGGGGAGCCAGAATGCTAGTGCTATACAGGTGTCAGCAAGCGTTTAAAGTTATCTACCACGTAAAGCTGCACTGATGCTGGTTCTGGTTTCACAGGATCAGTTGCGTTAAAAGGACAGTTTTGCTGCCTCATCGCTACAAGGTGAAATTAGTGAAGGGCTGGTTCTGTAGCACTACATTATCGGTGGAACTACATCGCCGATGTTAGCGATAAGCTACCATTGCATTAACATCTAGTTCAACATAGGGATTTTCGTTGGGGCTGTTGGCGAAACATCGTCAAAGACTTGATCGTTCGCAGTACAGGGGTAGTATGCCCGGCTGCATCTGTACCTGTAGTGCGTGTGATCCGTGGATCGTCTAGTAACCAGTCCTCCATTATTTATTTCACTAAGGAAGGAAACAGTGATACGCCTGACTAGAACCTCCACAGGAAGTATGGTTTGTCCATCATTCAAGCTACCAGGGAGTTGTGCTAGGAGCCGTCCAAGTGAAGTCGCTGGCCTGATTTCATAGATCTTTTAATTGTAGGCTTTCCCAGCTGCAGTAGAAGAACCTTCTTGACACCATATCTGTGAACTGAGTCCCGAGGCAGCACCATTCGTAGCGGTTAAACTACCTTCGTAGCTCAAGAATTCTATGACTGCACCATTCTTGTCAGCGCGACCCATCCGGGAGCCGTTTTGGATGCCAGATTGAAAAAATGCCACTGCACCGATTCCCGTCCCCTCATCATCATTACAAACCGCTTAAGTTCACGGTATATACACATACACCATTACCATTAATAGAGTAACAGCTTGTAGAACTCAGATGGTTCTGCAGGTCAGCAACTTCCACAAACTCACCTTCATCCGACTAAAATCATCAAAATGAATCTCATTGATCCAACCTCACTGGACAATAGCCCGAAGTGCACTACATGGGGTAATGTTTGGCCATCGTTTAGATCGCAGGCGAATCCGTACTAGGAGCCGTCCAAGTGAAATCGCTGGATTGTTCCCTGATCCTTTTAACTGAGACTTTCCCCGACGGCTGGGAAGAACTTTCTTGTACCCCAATGTCTGTGGAGGTCGTTCAGAGGCAATCGCCATTGGTTGGCGGTGAAGCTACCTTCGTAGCTCAGGAATTCTATACAGTCCCTTTTTAATCAGGGAACACCATCTGGCGTTCGTTTTGAATTTCAGCTCAAAAATGCCAAGCACCATACCATTGCCTCATCATCGATCACACCACTAAGCTCACCGTGCTATAAACACTGCCATTAGACCCCGTGTGAAGGCTAGACTATATCCAACTCAGGTTGGTTCGGCGGTCCGCGATTTCTACAAACTCACACCGTATCTCCTCCGTGTTATCATAGTGAATCTCATTGATCCAAACCCGCCGGTACATACTGCTGCTAGCTACAGTTTCACTTTCATCAGTAACTACCCTGGATTAGGAACGGGACGTCATCGAGGCAGCTGACATTAATGGTCGCTGGATTACTAGCGTTGGAGGCGTGTTGTCCTTCGCTGTACGTAAAAGTACAGCTCTTGCCAGGCGCCATCTGAGCAGTAGGTGACCTCAATATCCGAAGTAAAGCTCATTCCGCTGGGGGACTTTGCACGATAGAAAAGCTCCCAATTATCGCCCGCAGTCGCCAGACTAGTATATTAGAGAGACTGCCCACAGATGCATCGACAAACTCCGCTGCGTTGCAGGACAAGTGATCGTTGGTGCGATATTGTCCTACACCGTGACTGTGCGGTAAAGTACTTTCGCCACTCCATTATGGTGACCGTTAGTTCAGCCGTGTTTATTATTTTCCTATGTTGGAGCAGGTGAATTCTGATCAAATCCACTGCAGCTGTATGTCCCGCAGACGTGAAGAGTTATTGTTTATTTTTTCAGAGTGAGGGTGGCAATGCCGGAGGCGTGAGTTGATAGTCACATTTTGACAAACAGCCGTCACCTCGCAAGCACAGAGGAAGCCACCATTGGTATTGATGCAGATGGGGTCCGGGTGAAGGCAATTTGCCCTGCGGCGCACTTCATCAATGTCGATCGCATTGACCAGAGCCAGGTTCAAAGACGAAGCCGTCGGGGCAATCTGTTCCAATTAATTTAGATTGAAAAGTTAGGGTTTTCATCACAATCGTCGCTAGCAATGTTGATTTAGAGACTGAGGACCGACAGTTTGAGGAGTGAAAACAATTACAATGTAGAGGTGCGCAAGATCTACAGCAGCATTACTAATGGACTCAATTACAAATTGAGGATCACTGTTTGAGACGCTATTGATGTTTAAACTCGTACTCCCTAAGTTGGTGATGGTGTAGGTTTTAGATGCAGAATTACCTAAGGTGACGGAACCAAAGTCCGTATTACCG
>NZ_RCBY01000462.1 GCF_003838195.1 Okeania hirsuta | reverse complement strand
CCCACAGCAAACTGTTGTATTGGTGCAGTCTTAATCCAAATTTGAATTAAAATACCCGTGTGCGAGATATTATCAACTCCGAGAATTATTGCAGGTTCGAGAATTTTATCTTGCCATTCAGGTTCACTCCGCATTTGCTCTAACACTTCTGCCATCATATTTAGTGCTTTCCTAGCATCTGCACTGTAGGCAATTTCAACTCGAAAGTCTACCCGAGACCAATCTTTTGTCAAGTTTTGCACAACCTCAAAACTACCATTAGGAATAGTAATGAGTCGCCCTTCTGCTCCCCTCAGTTGAGTTAAATAAAGATTTATATGTTCTACAATACCTGTTACATCGCCTATTTGAACTACGTCTCCAACAGCATACTGATCCGTCCATAAAATCAAGCAACCGTTAATCATATTATCTACTTTAGCTTTGAAAACGTAAGTTAATGCTATGCCAAGAATTCCTATTCCGGCAAGGGAAACACCTATTGCTTGTATAGTATATAAAATGGCAATTGAGTATATAACAACACTTGTCGCTTGTTTGAGTGCGCCTGAATAAGTATTGACTCGCTTGGTATATCTTTCAGGTACTAGGGAACCTTGTTGTGCTTGTGTTGCCCACTTATCTAACCAAAAGTCGATTAAGAAGTAAGTAGCTTTATCTGTAATGCTGGCAATTACCCATATTAGTAAAAATTGTACATATTGTGTTAAGAGAAAAGAATATAAAGCCCGAGTTTGTGGGAACATCGCAACAATTAAACTAATTCCTCCCACCCAGATAAATACTTGTGCCCACATTAAAATTTGTTCTAGTAAAACAGTAATATTTTTTTGTTTCTTTAAAAGAAACTGTCGTTTTAGAGAAACTTTTGGCAATGCTGACCAGATGTATTCTAACTGATTCAAAAATGCTAAAGGTGCATTTTCAACCATTGCTAGTAATATACTGAGAGATGTAATTTCTAGGTTTGAATGTAGTAAAGATTCTTTGTTGAAATTAATTGATGATTCTGCTGCTTGAGTATTGGCTGTATTTGCAGTAGATTGATAATTTTCTATAGATTTTTCTTCGGGATTTACTTGTAGAGATTGCTCTAATTCTTTGATTTTTTGTTTGAGCAATTCAATTTTAGCTTTCAAGCGTTTTTGTATCCACTTTAATACCGAGCTAATAATTATCATACTAGCAATAATTATAGAAACTTGAGCGATGATAATATATAGTTTTTTGTTGTAGTATTCTCTTTCTTTTAAAGCATTACTCAATTCTTGAATAATGCGATTTTGCCAGATCTTTGCTAGCTGCAATTCACTATTAGCAAAGTTGGCAACTACGTCATATTTTGTAACTGTGAGTATAGTTTGTTTTGTTAATCCTGGTTGTTCTGGCGCATAAATAACTGTTAAATTATTCAGAGTTCCTACTTCAATTTTGGGTGTTTGAGGATGAAGATTTAGGCTTTGATTTGTGCCTTGACTATTAATATTATCTTTGCGGATAATATCAATATTTGGTGTGATATTTTGGATTCTTGTCTGAAGTTCTTTTACCTTGGGAGTTAATGTCGGTTTTGCAAGCAATGGTTGGTCAAAATCAGATGGTTTTTCTGGTAATTGATTATTAGATGTAGGGGTTGAATTTGGAGGTGATGGGTTTGGTATTTTACTATTTTTTGACTGTAGTACTATCTTTAAAACTTGTTGAAGATTAATTTCTACAGTTTTTGCTCTTTGCTTGGCAGTAGAAATAGCACTTTGATTCTCTTCTGTATTAGCTGATGGTGCAGCGACAGTAATTAAAGGTCTGCCATTAAACCAGACTTTACTACACATTAAATTACCACATTGATATGGTCGATTAAACCAATCAAAAATTGGTCCTTGATTATCCGTTTGTTGTATATTTGGCAGGAATGGTATTTGTGCCCAAGCTACAGATGACCAAGTAATTGTTATGCCAAAAGTTAATAGGGTAACCAGAATAAATTTGACTGCTGAATGAATTTTACTATGGTTTTTACCCGCAATCACTCTCATATTATTCTGAAAATTTTTGATGAATTGATATTTGATTATATTGTGCATAAATTAATTAAATAACAACAACCTTAAAAGCAATAATATCTGACAACTTTAAATTAAGTTAGTGGCTGAAAATTTATGTTCAATAGCCTCCCTTTTTAAGGGAAAAAAGAGAATATTCCAGATTTCAAGCCTCCTTATTGCAGAGGTACTGATAACTGTTAACGCAGTTCCTCCGGAGGAGGCTAACTGATAACTGAAATGACACTATATTCTACATTTTTCAGGAAAATTTAAAAGAGATCGAATATAGATAAAAATCCTTATAGTCCAGTATAATTGATTGCTTTTTTATCAATTTATATATACAGCATCAGCCATTAGGATTACAATTATATTGATTTATTTTTGCAGAGTACAGGAGTATTTCTATGCCAGAAGCAGTAGGTCTCATAGAAACTATTGGTTTTCCCAGTATATTAGCTGCTGCAGATGCTATGGTCAAAGCTGCGCGAGTTACCTTAGTTTACTACGGTATAGCTGAAAGAGGCCACTTTGTCGTGGTAGTTCGGGGACCAACTTCTGAAGTTTATCCTTCAGTCCAAGCTGGCATTGAAGCAGCAGAAAAAGTCTATGGTGGTATTGTGGACAGTCACTATATTGTTCCTAATCCCCCGGAGAATGTAGAATCTGTATTACCACTAAGTTATACAGAAATTAGTGAACAATTTAGATGAATATTGTCCTAAACTTATTGATAGCTCAAATTAATATTAT
>NZ_RCBY01000461.1 GCF_003838195.1 Okeania hirsuta | reverse complement strand
CAGTGATTAAATTCACTGGAGATAGAGCGGTATTATCCTGTTTGATTAGCGTAATTATTACGCTAACTGTTAGTTACTTTTTGTCCAAAGTCCAATAACTACAGATAAAATTGAATTATTTATCAAAAATATTCTGTAGCCAAGTTAGTCTGAATCTCTTCAGTTATCTAATTGTTATTAGCAGAATTAGCTATTTGTTGAACAACCGATAAAGGCAAGTCTAAAGATTCAGCAATTGCCTCTAAACTCAATCCTAATTTAAGCAATCGAGGGACTGCTTCTTGTTTGGCCTTCTGTTGGCCTGTTTGTTCTCCAACTTGTTGACCATCGGCAAAAGCATTTTGAGCTTGTTGAACTTGTAATTGAGCTTGTATCGCTGACTCCTGGGGAGTTGGCACTCGTTCACCTTTGGCAGTGAAGTAACGCAGTTCACCTCCATCTACTCCTAAATATAATTCTAATTCTTGGCTCCAACGCCAACCTTCCTGGTTCGGTTGAATTTCTTCATAGCGATTTTGTTGTAAGCGAAATCCCATAAATTCCATAGTTTCGGGGTCGAACCAAAAATACTCTGGGGTGCGGAAGTTGTCTTGATATAACTGCTTTTTTAAGTTGCGATCGACTCTAGCGGTAGAGTCTGATAGTAACTCAATAATTAAGTTAGGATATTTACCGTTTTCCTCCCATACTACCCAGGAATTTCGAGGTTGTTTCTGGGTTTGCTTGACTAAGAAAAAGTCCGGACCGTGAAAGTCGCGAGCTTTTAGCTGCTGGCGACTGTAATAAATACTCAATCTTGCACCAATAAAGTAATCGTTTCTATTGCGCCACAACCATTCCAGACAAATAACTAGCAACATTAGTTGGGTATAGTGTTGAGAGCTTTCCATTTCGGGTTCGTCGCTTTCTAGTTGAGTAGCATCTGGCATTATTGCCTCTAATTCTTGGGCTGTTAAAACCATTGAGCTTAACCTTACAACTAATAGGTATGATTGGGATTATAGCATGGCAAAATGATATCCCCCCTACTGCCCCAGAAGGGAGGAAATATGTAGTGAAATATTAAAATTTTCCCTACATATATAGGACTACCCAAAGTTTATTTATCTAAACATTGACTGCTAAATTTGTTAATAATTGTTAATCCTATAGTTAGAATTGATGTCAGATCATATATATTTATAAGCAGAAATACTTGTATCCAGAGAACAAGTAACTGTAAGGCTCCAATTCACGAATTAGCTTGGGCTAGGAGGAAGGAGCAGGGGTGAGAGTCTTTTTGAAAAAGACAGTAATTTTGAGAAATATTAATTGAAGTTAAGTTTTATCTAGAACTACTCCTGTAATTGCACTTAAGTAAGAATTTGGCATTCAAGAAATTCCTCAAGACCTGAGATAAATCCAGTGAAACGGAGCAAATTTAATCAAGCTTAAAGGGGTGGAAAGATGACAGGATCTATTGACCGAGATAACCAGGTTGATGCTCGAGGAGGAAACTTCGACCCCTATTTTGCCGATATTTAGGATGAGTCAAATGTTTCAATTCATCTGAAACCCTTTTTATAACTTGATTACAGCATTTTAAAACTCTGTTTTGTAATAGATGTATTTAATGATTTTTTGGAGGAGTCCATCATGGCTACCACTATCATTGATGATCTCAGCACATCAAGAGGGGTTTTCGTTGACGATCAGAATAATATATTTGTTTCGGATTTTGATTTGAATTTTATCAACCCAGTTTATTCCGTTAAAAAGTTTGATGCAAATGGTTCACTTCTTGATACGGTTTCGATAGGCGAAGGAGGTAGTTTGACTGCTAAGTTTGCAGAGTTACCTAATTCAGACAGTTTCATTGGCTTGAGGGAAGATGGGATGTTAATGCTCATAGATCCAGATCCTCTGTCTGTAGATTTTTTAGATAATCTGCATCTTCGTTCTTTGGAAGGGGTGGAGACGAGTCCTATCTTGAACACTACTTTGTCTACAGTGTCTCAAGAAGCAGGAATATTGCTTTCCGCTAAACGGTGGACCAGGAAACGATATACTAACAGGGGGAGGTAGTATAGACCGCTTTATCTTTAACACCAATGAACCATTTTACCTAGAGGATGTTGGTATAGACCAAATTACTGATTTTTCCCAAACACCAGGAGATATTATTATTCTGGATATCACAACCTTCACTGCTATCAATAGCGAACCAGGAACAGGGTTCAGCATTACTGATGAATTTGCTGTAGTTAATGATGACGAATTTGCAGAAACTTCTAATGCAGTAATTGTTTATAACAGTGATAATGGTAATTTGTTCTATAACTCCAATGGTAGTGAGACAGGTTTTGGTAGTGGTGCTCAATTTGCCACTTTGCTCAATAGTCCATTATTAGAACTAGAAGATTTTGTTCTCAGAGGTTAAAAGCAAGTAGTCAGGAGGCGAGTTGGTGTGAAATTTTGCCTCCTGAATTCTAAGAACCTATCCCACTAATAAGGATATCCCTATTACCCGTGAGCAAGGAAAAAAAGTTTTAGAGATTTTTGCCGATGCTTGGGAAGCAAGTACAGATCTAGAAGTCGAGGGTATAAAATTGGAAGACTTACGCCCAGAATTAGAAAGACAAATCGCCACCGTAGTCGATCGCTTCAAATGGCAACCCCAAGACATTAGACTTGTCGCGAAATAAAACCTTAAAGTGAAATGGGAAAATTCTGGTTTTCACTGATTAAATTATCCTGCCATTAAGTAGAAATTCCAGAGTCCAGCCGCAGTGAACATGAAGCGATCGTCGCGCATCTTTAATG
>NZ_RCBY01000460.1 GCF_003838195.1 Okeania hirsuta | reverse complement strand
ATTCCCATAAAAGCTACCGAGCTTTTGAGTTTATGAGCGCTCTTGCCCAAGGCCTGTGCATCGCTGGCATTGAGTTGCTCGCCCATTTGATCCAGTAATTCGGGGGTTGTGTCCAGAAATTTCTCGATTGCCTTACGAATGATGTTTTCATCATTGCCAGATATTGACCTGAGGTAATCGAGATTTACGTAATTTGTCGGCATAGATTTTTCTTCATTAAACGCATTCGCAGTTCCATTGTTATGTACCGGTTCAGCTTCTTCCTGAGGAGCTTCTTCGGCGTGGCTGAATCCATTGGCTTGTTCCACTACGGGCTCAGAGCTGGCTTCGAGCGTGGGTTCTGCTTCTGCATGCTGGCCATTTATCGGAGCTTCTTCCTCCGCTTCTTCCGGCCATTTACGCACATACTGGACAATTTTGGAATATAAGAGTTGGCATTTCAATAGGTTTGGAAACATAATCATCCATACCTGCCTTCAAACATTCGTCAATCACTTCCACTGAAAGCATTAGCCGTCAGGGCGATGATCGGGATATCTCTAAAGGGTGACCCATGTTTTTCCGGATGTAACGGGTAGCTTCGTAGCCATCCATTTCCGGCATTTGAACATCCATATTCAGAATTAGGTCATAGCCTCTTTCCTTCAGACGAATCAATGCTTCTCTTCCATTGCTGGCAATTTCCAGCTCTATTCCCAATCGAGAGGAGTTTTTGGGTTAACCAGTTGGATTGAGGGGATTGTCCTCGCAGCAGCAGCTCAAATCCGTGCAACTTATCGCGGAGGATTTCAATTTTCTCCTCTTTCTCCTGGATTCTCTCCTTCAGAACCAAAATTCAATTAAAGCTAAAGACGAACCTTTGCCAGGTTCACTTTCACCGCTATACTTCCTCCTGCAATCTCACCAACTGTTTCACAATCGTGAGCCCAGGCCCGTACCACCAATTGACGGTTAGTATCGCTATCATTTGCTGAAAACTTTCGAAGATCACTTTCAGCATATCTTTGGAATGCCAATACCTGTATCGGACACCTCAAAGCGAACGCCCATACAGGCCTTCCTTATCGTATTCTTTTTTGGCTAATACCGGATTTCTCCTTCATGGGTGAATTTGATGGCGTTGCCGACAGGTTAACATGATCTGAGTCAATCGAACATCATCTCCAATCAAACTTCTGGGACTTCCCTTATCGATTTCCATATGAAGTTTGAGGCCTTTTTGCGGGCATTAGGTTCCAGCATATCCGGGCATAGTCAAATACCTCATGAATGCTAAACTACTATGTTTTACAAAATCGATCTTCCAGCTTCGATTTTGGAAAGGTCCAGGATATCATTCACACAGCGAGGAGGGTATTACCTGCTGCTTTTATTGTATCCAGGTCTTTCTTTTGCTCCGGACTGAGATCACTTTTGAGTAAAATATCAGTCAACACAAGTATGGATTGAGGGGGGTACGAATTTCGTGACTGGTTTAGCCAAAATTCCTGCTCAAATTTTGCGAACGAATTGCCAGTTCTGTTTCCTTTCAAGGGCATCCATCTGTACACGATGCGTGCCATCCTGGTAGTACCCGATCAATTCATACGAATTGCTTCTGCATCTTTTTCGTGCGTGCCTTCATGATAACTGACTTCACTTCCTTATTAGGAAGAACAAAGCGGTGATCCACTTCAAACTCTCTGCCGCTATCAAAGGATTCTTTATATGCGTTTGCAACCAGTTTCCTGGTCCTCGGATGAAGCCAGTCATGTATTAGCGAAACTATGGCTATTTATCGTTGTTTTTATTGAACTGAAACAGATGATACATCTGCTGCGAAAGGCTCATCTCATTGCTGGTCATATCAACGGTCCAGCTTCCCATCATGGCAAGATTTTGTGCTTCTTGGCAGATTGCTTTTCAGGTTATTTCGTTTCGATTGCATACGATCGCTCTTCCCAGTAAATAGCGGAATAGATCTTTCTTGACAGGAAATCTTGTGCCCAGCCTTTACACAACGCATCCCAAAGAAGAATCTATGCCTCCGGTTAATACTACTTATAGGCAAATGAGGAATTCTCCATGAATCTTTCTGAAAGTCGAAAAAGCAAAAGAATCGGGCAATTGAAGTCAAGCATGATGATGTCACCGGATGCTCGCGGGGGACTTTTCTTCCTTCAGCAAGGGTATACCTGTGATGCAGGGTAAAATTCTCTATACCAGAATTTCCATGTAATCCGAAAGAGGAATACATCTTCATCAAGGTCTTCTATTAGGAGATATGTAGCTTGGCATGACACTATACTTTATTAAATGAGGGGAGTTTAACGATGTTAAACCAAAGTTCTCTATACTCTTTATCACTTCAATAATTCATTGATATCAACCGGTTTAGCTATATAGCAATTTGCAGAGTTATAAAACCAGTTCTATATCCTGGGCAGCCTGAGAGGTTGTCAACACCACCACAGGATGGACCTGAGGATGGAAGAAGCCTTTATTTCGGCTAAAACTTCAGAACGTGGTTTTTTGGTAAGTTTAGGTCTAAGGAGAATGATGTCAGGTTGTACTGCTTCTGCGTATTTCCCTTCCTTATTCAGGTAAGCTATTGCTTCTACCATCAGGTATACATTCAACTCCAGTCCTGACTAAAGTTCCATTCTTTCAATGTTCCTGCGTGCAATCTTACATACCGGGATTGTCCTCCACTAACAGAATATTCATGGCAATTCACTATTTATGGTATTTGATTCTCAATGAAATAAATATAGGAAAATAGCGCTTAAGCTTTTTGATTTCCTTCCCCATGAATAGTCCTCCATCAACCTTTCAAAGACTTTCTAATACGCCCTGCTGTCCATA
>NZ_RCBY01000046.1 GCF_003838195.1 Okeania hirsuta | reverse complement strand
CAAAACAGTAGTGAATAAATTTTTGGTTTCTGATTTGTAATTAAGTCAGATTTTTTCTGTGTTGAGCGATCGCCTTTGGTTTGGAGTCTATTTTGTGGGAAGGTGTGAAATTTTACTATTGCGTATGGCAAAACAGTAGTGAATAAATTTTTAGTTTCTGATTTGTAATTAAGTCAGATTTTTTCTGTGTTGAGCGATCGCTCAACACAGAAAAAATCTGACTTAATTACAAATCAGAAACTAAAAATAGGTGGTAGGTCGTAGGTGTAATATCATGTGCGGTTGAATACTTATCAATATAGCGCTGTGCGCAGGCAACAGGCAACAGGCAACAGGCAACAGGGGGAATAAAAAACCGATAATATAAGGCTTTTAGCTATTGGACAGTTCTTGTAATTTGTAAATATCCCAGCGCACATTGCTATAACTAGGGGCGAAGACATTTTCGTCTGTACAGGGGAATAGGGAGTAGGGAGAATAAAGAGATTTGCCATGTATACACAGTTGGGTTTTTTTCATCACTAATTTCCGGACATGATATTATCCCTTTCTTTCTTAGGTGTGAAATTTTACTATTGCGTATGGCAAAACAGTAGTGAATAAATTTTTAGTTTCTGATTTGTAATTAAGTCAGATTTTTTCTGTGTTGAGCGATCGCCTTTGGTTTGGAGTCTATTTTGTGGGAAGGTGTGAAATTTTACTATTGCGTATGGCAAAACAGTAGTGAATAAATTTTTGGTTTCTGATTTGTAATTAAGTCAGATTTTTCTGTGTTGAGCGATAGAGATAGTTTAATTCCCTCAAATTGATATTTCGTGTAAAACTTTAAAAAGTTGAGAAATTAGGATTTAATTATGACAAATTTACAAATTGAAAAATCTACATCTTATACTCGTGAAGATTGGAAAAAAGGATATGAATCTCAACCCAATGAATATAGTTATTGGATTGATGATATAGAAGGTGAAATACCAGCAGATTTGAATGGTACTTTTTTCCGCAACGGACCAGGTTTATTAGATATTAATGGTCAAGCGATCGCTCATCCTTTTGATGGTGATGGAATGGTTTGTGCTATTGGCTTTAAAAATGGTCGTGCCTACTTCCGAAATACCTTTGTTAAAACGGAAGGATATGTGACAGAAAAAGCAGCAGGAAAAATTCTATATCGAGGTTTTGGTGCTCAAAAACCAGGCGGTTGGTTAGCGAATATTTTCGATGTAAACGTTAAAAATTGTGCTAATACTGGTATTCTTTATTGGGGTGATAAACTTTTGGCATTGTGGGAACCAGGGCAACCTCATCATTTAAATCCCCAGAATTTAGAAACTATTAACCTTAGCGATTTAGATGGAGTTTTACAACCAGGTCAAGCTTTTTCTGCTCACCCCAGAATTGATAAAGGAAAGGATGGGAAAGGAGATGTTTTAGTTAATTTTTCTGTCAAACCAGGTTTGTCAACTACCATCACTATTTTTGAACTTAATAGTCAGGGAAAATTACTCAAACGTTACTCTAATTCTATTCCTGGTTTTGCCTTTTTACACGATATGGCAATTACACCAAATTACTGTATCTTTTTCCAAAATCCTCTTACTTTTAATCCTTTTCCTTTCTTCCTGGGATTGCAAAGTGCAGGTCAATGTTTGGAATTTTTACCTAATAAATCAACACAGGTTATTTTAATTCCTCGTGATGGTAGTAAAGCTATGAAAATTTTGGAAACGAAACCTTGCTTTATATTTCATCATGCTAATGCTTGGGAAAAGAATGGGGAAATTTATGTAGATTCTATTTGTTATGAATCTTTCCCACAAGTTGACATGGGTGATGATTTTCGTGAATTAGATTTTGACTCAATTCCAGCAAGTCAATTATGGCGATTTAAGATTAATTTGTCAGAGAATAATGTAGAACATAAATTGCTTGAAAGTCGTTGTTGTGACTTTCCGAATCTAAATCCGAATAATGTGGGAGAAGCTTATCGATATTTATTTATTGGACTAGCAGAACAACCAAGCGGAAATGCTCCTTTACAAGCAATATTAAAGATTGATTGGCAAACAGGAGAACGTCAAATTTTTAGTGTTGCACCGCGAGGTTTTGCCGGAGAACCTTTATTTGTTCCTTTTCCGAATGGGGTGAATGAAGATGATGGTTGGTTATTAATGTTGATGTATGATGCGGCGGAACATCGGTCAGATGTTGTGATTTTGGATGCTAGAGATTTGAATCAAAAACCTGTGGCGAGGTTGCATTTAAAGCATCATATTCCTTATGGTTTACATGGGAGTTTTACACCTCATTATTTTTGGGAGTAATTGATGTTTGGTTGACTTTAAAATCTAGAGGCAAACGGCTGTTTAATTGGGGGGAATTGATATGATATTTCCCCCAATTTATAGAGGGGTATTAGCCACAGCTTACTTTAGGGACAGATGAAGTAGACAACCTAATATTTCCTGATTTAGATGGATTTTTAAAGTAAAAGTAAATCAAAACAATCTATCTAAATTAATAATATGAATAACGAGGAATCTAACAAGAAAAACAATAATCAAATTATTCAGGGTGACAAAAATATAATAATTCAAGTGAATAACAATCATTCTACAGCCTATGCATCTGAAAAAAATCCGAATCCAAAAGAAGAGAAAAATATAGCATTAGCATTTATAATAACTGGCAGTCTCAATATTACACACGAGCTCACATTAAAAGTAATTGAAAAACATCTACAAAAAATTGCTGCTGATGCGGATGATGCAGAATTAACAATTGTTGATGTTGATGAAGGAAGTTTAAAGTTTGTGTTAAAAGGTTCTCCAGAAGGTTTGGAAAAAATAGAAAAATTATTTAACTCTGAAGAATTAACAGAAATATTTGATGTGCCAATAAAAAATGTTGAGTTTATCGAGCCTGAAAAGGAAAAATTAGCATTTTCAATTACTGGGGATATTTCTGACACTGATGTGGCAAAAATTAAAGCTGCGGTTACTGGAGTTGATGAAAAAGAACTATTAATTCAAAAAATTAGAACTTATCGAAGGAGCGAAAAATTAAATCTTAGTGGAGCTGACCTTAGTGGAGCTGACCTTAGTGGAGCTTACCTCAGAGGAGCTGACCTTAGTGGAGCTAACCTCAGAGGAGCCGACCTTAGTGGAGCCATCCTTAGAGGAGCTGACCTTAGTGGAGCTTACCTCAGAGGAGCTAACCTCAGAGAAGCCGACCTTAGTAGAGCTTACCTCAGAAAAGCCATCCTTAATGGATCCGACCTCAGAAAAGCCATCCTCAGTGGAGCCATCCTCAGTGGAGCTTACCTCAGAAGAGCTATCCTCAGTGGAGCCATCCTTAGAGGAGTTTACCTCGAAGAAACCGACCTCAGTGAAGCTGACCTCAGAGAAGCCGACCTTAGTGGAGCTTACCTCAGAAAAGCCATCCTCAGTGGAGTAATCCTCAGAGAAGCCGACCTTAGTGGAGCTATCCTTAGTGGAGCTAACCTCAGTGGAGCTAAATTAGAAAACAGTAAAGTAATAAATACAAAATTCAGCAGCAATAGCCAAGGAATGAATGAACAACTCAAACAAGACCTCATTCAACAAGGAGCTATTTTTGAAGATTCTTAGGAAGACCCAGTATTAGCTCCAATGCGTCGCTAATATTAGCCACAGTTTAGTTTAAAAATTGGGAGTATTGTCCAAAACTCTAAGCAAAGTTAATCAAAGTCTCTCACCATAATTAATTAGGGCTTGCTGATTAATTCTAAAAGTATTTACAGATAAAGGTTTTAGCGTTTTAGCGTTGAAAAAAGTACCAACTTTTTGGTGGAAAAAGCTCATGCATGCTGGTATTTTAGGATGATTATGGCAGAAAAATTGAGAGACAATTCTTGCTCCTACCTCCTCTACATTCCCATTTCTCCTGTCTCCTGTCTCCTGTCTCCTGTCTCCTACAAAGAGCAAAAAGACTTTATTCAGCAGACCCTAATTAACAATAATTGACGTAGTTTAACGGTCTAAGCAACATTGATTTGTCACGATAAAATTTTTTCCTATCTAATTATAAAATCGTAATTTTCTAGTGCCGGAAAATTATCAATAGTAGCAAATAATATCATGTTCATTAGAACAGTTATAATTAGGCTCGTAATTTTGCTGGAGCAATAATACTAAGTATTGTAAGGGCTAGGGCTTAATTACAAAAAAACAAAAACTTTATGATCAGTAATTAATCGATATGAGTTTTTGTTGGGTTGCCCTATCGCTTAACCCAACCTACAAATTACTTATGCTTTTTCCCATTCTGTGCCACCTCACATAAAATTGGTATAACACCTAAAACCTACCACCTAATTATTAATATGAATTATGAAACTGCCCGTCAATTTCTCATAGATCAAGGAACAGCTTTAGAAACTAAAATTAATCCAGATGCTTTCCTCATGCGTCTCGAACAAGGTAAACCTCCTATTCCTGGCCAAGCAACTAATATTTTGTTAGCTCTAAAAATCTCTTTTGAAATGTTGCAAGGAGATCCTCTTCTAGACCGAGAATTAGTTGCCGGATTATATTTATTAGCAATAGAAAGTCTAAAATTATTTGAAGCTGGTAGACGAAAAGGAGTAATGTGGCCGCCACTTTTAAAAGAAGATATTGAACGAATTTCAATTGCGGTGAAAAATATCTTTTCTGGAGTTTGGCCTACAGATAAATAATCATCCTTGAAGAAGAAAGAAGGAAAAAGTGGATGGGGAAAGTCTTCGACAAGCTACTTCGTGTCTTATACCAAATTAATAAATATTTGCTACAAATAGCTAGGATATTTCTGAGGAGTCAACCAACCCCTCGCCCCTCCCCCTCCCAGGAGGGGAAGTTAGGAGGACTGAGTCAGAATTAATAGCTTCAATACCATTTTTCAGGTCGGAAATAATTCTTTTCTCTTGGTGCGCTACCAGGTGCGACTGGCGTCGTCGCGGGGTCGCACCGCTCTCTTGGTCGATTGGATATGGCGAGGAGACCCGAAGAGTGCAGACCCGCTCCGAAGTACGCCATCCCACCCTACGGGAAGCTGCGCTAACGACCGCTTTGTCAAAGGACATATCCTGCATTTGTCTTTTTATTCCTCTGACTATTCGTAACATTATTTTTTCACGCTTGGTATTATAACCTCAACCAATTGTCAATACCGTGTAGATGGCGGGGTATTAAACCCAAAATAAAAAGATAAAAAAGGCTTTACCGTTTATTTATAAACCCACATTTGGTGCTACAAAATGCAGTATGTAAAAACCAAAAAACAGGAGTAAGTATTTAGACTTAATAAAAAAATCTTAAACAGTCATTTGTAATATCATTAAGTGAGAAAAATACGATCACAATAAAACTGTCTTAATGGATAGTTGGTATGGAACACAAAGATTAATGGCATTGGTAGATAACAAGCGGAAAATTTTATTACTGTCTCTTAAAAAGAAATCATCTAGTAGATGATACTGGTCGCAATCGAGAAAGATCAAAATATTGGATAATTAAGTTGGAATGAATTAGAAAAAATATCAGGTAAAAGAATTCAAATAAAATGAAACTCATTTAACTCTAAATAACTGAAGCTTTTTGAATAGATAGTTAAGCGATCGCGCAGAATTACAGTTGAATATCGCTCTGATTTAGTATGTACTATATATAGTGTCTTTGCGTAAGTCCTGATTCAGAGACCACAACAATACTCGATTATTACCAGAGTCAGCAATAACAGCAGTATTGCCACAAACCGAAATCCCATAAGGCCAACACAAACTTTGGCGAGTCGGATACAAACTCAAAGCATTTTCACCCTTACTCTGAAAATCTGACTGACCAATTAATGCAACTGCCGGAGTGCCAATATCCACAGTATCCCGCCAACCCAATAACCGAGAATTAGCGGTATCAGCAACAATCAACCAATTAGCAACCGCAGCTACACCATAAGGCATACTCAAACTAGCAGCAGAAGGAAAATAAACTCCCTGATTTAACTGTACTGTATTAAATTGAGATTGACCGAGAACTACAGAACAAGGTTGATTATTCTCAGTAGGGATGGCATCCCAAATCATTACCCGATTATTTCCAGCATCAGTCACAATCAAGCGATCGCCATACTGTTGCGGAACATTATTGCCCCAAAAAGTAATTGCATGAGGCCAACGCATACTCGCTGCCGTCGCTTCACTCCCTCCATTTTCATCCCGAAAACTCATATTTGCCTGCCCCAAAACGAGATCGGCAGGTTGTCCATTAACCTCTGGCAACTGATGCCACATCAACACCCGACGGTTGCCCGTATCTGCTACCCAGAGTTTTCCTTGATGGTAGACGACACCATAAGGCCAGTGCATTCGGTCCGCAGCAGTTTCTGGTTGACCCCGGTTAGATTCATTTTGAGAAAAATCTGCCTGACCTAAAACGATATCGGCAGGAACATTATTATCTTCGGGTAACTGCTTCCAAATTAATACCCGATGATTCCAAGCATCAGCTACTGCTAACCCTTCTCCACAAGCACAGATACCAGTGGGGACGCTTACTGTTGCTGCGGTGGTTGTACCATTGGCATTTTGCCCTTCTTGAGAAAAGTCAGATTGTCCGATAACCCAGTCAGCAGGTTGCGTGTCAATTTCGGGAAATTTTCGCCATCCCAATAATCGATGATGTCCGGTATCAGCAACCCACAGAGGTCCTGTTTCTGAGATTAAGCAAGCTCCACGGGGTCCGAACATTGTAGTTGGACTAGGTGCGAGTGGTACAACTAGGGAATCTGAGGATGGTGTACCGAGAATGATTTTTGCACCATTAGGGTTAAGCATTTGTGGTTGTTTTTCTGGGTTTTGATTCGGATTAATGTTTGGGGAATTTTTCATTTTAAGAAGGTAATGGGGAACAGAGAACAAAGAACAAAGAACAGGAAACAGAGAGCAGGGAGTCGGAAAATCTCTGGAAGTAATACCATTTTCAAATGGGCGGTTTCCTCCTTTAAAGTAAGAGGGATTTTTACCCATAATAGCAAGATATTGGTCTTGAGTAATGGGGTATTTACTCATATAAAAAGGTTGGAGAATAACTTGATGTTGGGGACTTTCTGTGTGAAATCTTCGTTTTTCACTTTCTGGCGAACCCATAATAAAACTCCCTCCAGGAATATAAACCATTTCCAAAATCACACCATTACCCAAATCTTCTGTAAAATATTGAGCTTGTTTGGGAACGCGATTAATTTCCTCACCTCTGTTATTAACTGTGATTACCTCAAATGAAAAAGTTTTCAGAGGTAATTTTGGTTGGGGAATAATAATAGGTTCTGGTTTAGTGCTTGGTAGAATAATTTTTTGTTATTTTGGTTAAAGTTAAATATTAGGAGTAGAGTCATCCTGTAAGGTTAGGTTTATACAAGTACAGACAATACGGAAACCAAAAATGTAGACGTGGGAGGCTTGCCTATCGCTGCCACCGCGAATAGCAGAACGGCAGACATAAGGGTTATCGTACCACGATCCTCCTCGCAGCAAAGGATACAGCTCTTTTTCATTATTGATATTTTGGAAATCATGACTATTAACCCAAGCAGTTCCATCAGTGGGAACATCTTCGTAATTATCATGCCAGTCATCTGCACACCACTCCCAGACATTACCGTGCATATCATATAAACCAAAAGCATTAGGAGAAAAACTTCCCACATCAGTTGTCTGTTTCCGATATTTACCTTTAGGTGCATTGGCATAGGTATAGTTACCATTATAGTTAACTAAATCAGTAGTAATAGTTTCTCCAAAATAAAATGGTGTGGTTGTTCCTGCTCGACAGGCGTATTCCCACTGACTCTCACTTGGTAGTTTATAGATTTTAGTGGTTTTCTGGGATAGCTTTTGACAAAATTCTGTGGCGTTGTACCATGTAACCCTTTCTACAGGACGTTTTCCTCCTTTAAAGTAAGAGGGATTTTTTCCCATAATAGCTTGATATTGGTTTTGAGTAATAGGATATTTACTCATATAAAAGGGTTGGAGACTAACTCCATGCTGAGGACTTTCTGTATCACGCCTTCCTGCTTCATCCTCCGGCGAACCCATCATAAATGTTCCACCAGGAATAGCCACCATTTCCAAGATCAAACCTTTACCTAAGTCTTCTGTAAAATATTCGGCTTGTTTGCGAACACGATTAATTTTTTCCCCTCTGTTATTAACTGTGATCACCTCGAATGAAAAAGTTTTCAGAGGTAATTTTGGTTGGGGAGTAATAATAGATTCTGGTTTAGTGGTAGGTAAAATAATAGGTTGTTGTCTCTGTTGAGTATTTGGAATAGAGGCACCCTGATTAATTAGAGCGCCAGAACTACAGACAACACGAAAACCGTAATTGTTGTAACAGAGGTCGCGCCTATTGATGTAGTCGCGGAAAGCGGAACGGCATAAATCAGGATCGTTGAACCAGGAACCGCCCCTCAGCAAGGGATACAGTTCTTCTTCTTCATTACCTTGAGAATCTAGATTATTTTCATTATGATGCCAAATATCTAGCCACCACTCCCAGACATTGCCGTGCATATCAGCATAGGAAGGAAAAATTCCCAGATTAGCACACAACTCCCAGACATTCCCGTGCATATCGTACAAACCAAAAGCATTAGGAGGAAAACTTCCTACATCGGTAGTCTGTTCTCGGTATTTACCTCTAGAGGCATTACCATAAGTATAATTGCCATTATAGTTCACTAAGTCAGTAGTAATAGTTTCTCCAAAATAAAACGGTGTAGTTGTTCCTGCTCGACAAGCATATTCCCATTGACTCTCACTCGGCAGTCTGTAATTTTTCCTAGTTTTTTTGGATAGCTGTTGACAAAACTCTGTGGCATTGTGCCATGTTACCATTTCTACAGGGCGGTTTCTTCCTTTAAAGTGAGAGGGATTTTCACCGATAATGGCTTGATATTGCTCTTGAGTAATGGGATATTTACTCATATAAAAAGGTTGCAAAGTAATTTCATGTTGGGGACTTTCTGTATCACGTCTTTGAGCTTCATTCTCCGGTGAACCCATAATAAAACTACCCCCAGGAATAGCTACCATTTCCAAAATCACACCATTACCCAAATCTTCAGTAAAAAATTCTGCTTCTCTCCAAACACGGTTTATTTCTTCACCTCTCCTATTAACCTTAACAACCTCAAATGAAAAAGTTTTCAGAGGTAATTTTGCTTGGGAAGTACCAGAAGGCTTTAATAATAGATTCTCTAAATTATTGTTTGGTAAAATAATTGGTTTTTGTCTCTGTTGAATATTAGGAGTAGAGTCACCATAATTAGTTAGAAACTCAATAGAACTACAGACGACTACTCGAATACCGTGATAGTTGTGACGGTAGCCACGCCTAACGCTGTAGCTGCGGATAGCTGAACGGCAGCTCATAAAAAAATCGCCCCAGGAACCACCCCGCAGCACAGAATACAGTTCTTTTTCATCATTACTGTGAGAATCTAAATCATTTTCATTATTGATTTTTTCTCCTTCATTACTATCAATCCAAGCTCTGCCATCATTAGGTACACCTTCATAGTTATCATGCCAAATATCGTGACACCATTCCCATACATTGCCGTGCAGATCAAATAGACCAAAAGCATTAGGAGGAAAACTTCCTACATCGGTAGTCTGTTCTCGGTATCTACCTTGAGGTGCATTGCCATAAGTATCGTAGCCATTATAGTTCACTAAATCAGTAGTAATAGTTTCTCCAAAATAAAACGGTGTAGTTGTTCCTGCTCGACAAGCATATTCCCATTGACTCTCACTCGGCAGTCTGTAATTTTTCCTAGTTTTTTTGGATAGCTGTTGACAAAACTCTGTGGCATTGTGCCATGTTACCATTTCTACAGGGCGGTTTCTTCCTTTAAAGTGAGAGGGATTTTCACCGATAATGGCTTGATATTGCTCTTGAGTAATGGGATATTTACTCATATAAAAAGGTTGCAAAGTAATTTCATGTTGGGGACTTTCTTGATCAAGTCTTCCTTCTTCACTTTCTGGAGATCCCATAATAAATGTTCCCCCAGGAATAGCCACCATTTCCAAAATCACACCATTACCCAAATCTTCAGTAAAAAATTTAGCCTCTCTCGAAACACGATTAATTTCTTCACCCTTCCTATTAACCGTCACCACCTCAAAGGAAAAAGTCTGTAAAGGCAACGCAACAGGAACTCTCAACAACACACCTCCTACATCAACCTCACTCTTTCCCAACTCTCTCCTCACATTCTCAACTCCAGCAACATCACCCCGCGCATAACCACCATACCCCTGCCCTAACATCACTAACAAAGGTTCATATTCTCTCAAAGGTTCTGCCAAAGTTTCCATCAAAGACGACAACCTCACCAACTCCGCTTTATCATCCCGTCCATAAGCTTCCTGCAAAGACTCCGCCAACTGACG
Organism: Okeania hirsuta; assembly: GCF_003838195.1. Classification (GTDB taxonomy): domain Bacteria; phylum Cyanobacteriota; class Cyanobacteriia; order Cyanobacteriales; family Microcoleaceae; genus Okeania; species Okeania hirsuta. The sequence goes on along the minus strand of NZ_RCBY01000046.1, from coordinate 31,265 downwards.
GGCAGCCAATTCCGGGCGAGTATAAGCTAAAGCAGTCCATCTTTGACCCTGCCAAATACTGGATACAGACTCCCCACGATTAACTTGAGAATCAATATAACTGACCAAAAACCGAGATAATTCTTCCAGTCGAGACTGCCCAAACCTTTCTGTACAAAGCTGCAACAACTGATTCCGAATACCCCGATCCATTTCATAGAGTTCCCTATCCACAGGATGACAAAAACTTGACAACAAAATATCTGCCACCGCATACCAAGGAATATTAAAATTGCGCTGTCTAGCAAAAAACCGTTGCCATAAACGATATAAAAGGTCAGGAGTTAATGCCAAAGGAAAAGCAGCGTGTTGAGCAAATATTAAATGAGGTTCGCCGAAATATTCAGTAAAAGCAGCAATTTGATCGACATTTTCATTGACAATTTCTACCTCCTCAATATCAGTTTTCACAACAGGCAAATTTATCCCCAATTTCCCATAAATTAACCACTGACACATCGTCTTAAATTCTTGATAATTTAGACCGAACGTTTTCAGATTAAAACTATCATTACCAATAGCGGAAATTTCCTGTGCTGAAGTTCCGCACCACTTTTTGCGAGGCAAAGGATTCAACCATGCCACCCGTTCCACTTTTCGCGAGAGAAATTTGAGAAAATTCTCAGTTTTTTCAACTCTTTCTGAAACAAACCTACCCCTCGCAGCACCCCCATCACTTAAAATTAAAACTAAAATTTCTTCTTTAACTAATTCGGATAAAAGAGTTTTCAAAGATTTCTTTTCGGAAAAATCAGGGTCAGCATAAATTCTTATTTTGGGCACATTATCAAAGTAATAAATATTAGCTTCTTGCCAAGAATTAATTATTTGACGGCAGAAAGGATTAAAAGGCATCATTGACTCAGACTGGTCAATTAATAAGATAATTTTTCTGGGTTTTCCTCGACCATATTTATAGATAGGTTGTACAAAAAAACCTTCTTTAGCTATTTCTTGTACAGTAGCTTTTACATTAATATCGCTAGAAAATTCTGTTAATTGAGGCTGAAATAATAAACGTTTTGTTTGCTGTATTTGGGCAAGACTAACAGGAAAATAATCTCCATCTTTAGGAGTTTTAGGAATAGCAGTGGCAACTTGAGGATTATTAAAAGTAGGCGGTAATAAAATTTCTGGAAAAGTTTCATATTCAGGAATTTGTTGATGTGAAATTTCTGGAAAAATTTCAGCTTCAGGAATTTGTTGTTGAGGTGAACTTTCTGGTTGAAAATTAGGTTGAGGCGGAACTTCTGAAAAAGTTTCAGATTCAAAAGTAGATTCTGGTGGAATTTCTGAATTAGAAGTAGATGACCTTTCTACTATTTCCTCTTCTACTGCAGTTACTTCAGATTCAGAAATAGAATTATTATTTGCTGTTTCGATGAATTGATGAAATTCTGAAAAGACATTTTTCTGCTGCGATAATAATTCATTAAAACAATTATCAAATAATTTTTGTTCCTCACGAGACTTCACCCAAATTGTACGATAGATTCTAGCAATAGCTTGTTTATCAGAAATATCTAACCCCATTTCCAGAGATGCTAATAAAGCTTGAGTTGCTAACTCGTATTGTGAAATATCGAGTTTCATTCCAGCTTCTCTGAGTCGCCAAAATAAATTTATTAACGGGGGATTTTTCATAACAACTTGTGAGAAATAGGTAATGGAAAATACAAGTAGCCTAGTATAATTCAATGTTATATCATATCCGGATAATTAGTGATAAAAAAGTTTTTGTTTTCTATATTATTATTCCGAGATATATATTGTTGTATAATTAAATTCAATTCAACCATATATCCAAATTATTCCCTTGAGAACAGACAGTATTTTTTACACCCTATTCCAATCTGTACCTAACGCCTTCTTTGAACTAATTTCACTACCTGAAACTATAGCAAAAAACTATCAATTTGATTCCATTGAAGTTAAAGAAACATCCTTTAGAATAGACGGTGTATTTGTGCCTACTGAAGTCACACCCGAAACCCCTATCTATTTTGTTGAAGTTCAGTTTCAACCAGACAATAATTTTTATGCCCGTTTCTTTGGAGAAATATTTCTTTATCTCAAAAATACAAAACAATTAAGAAATTGGCAAGCAGTTGTAATTTATCCTAGTCATGATGTGGATAAAGGGGATAGTTATGGATATACAGAAATCCTAGAAAACAGCCGAGTTTCTCGTATTTATTTATCAGAATTAGGTAAATCTACAACAGAACCATTAGGGTTGGCCACGCTAAAATTAGTCGTGAGTGACCAGAATCAAACTATGTCAGACGCTAGAATATTATTAGATAGAGTACAACAAGAAGAACCAGAACCAAAACAGAAGGAAAGCTGGTTGCAATTGATTAAAACCATACTAATTTATAAATTACCACAAGCAAGTCGGGAGGAAATTGAAGCCATGTTTAACTTGAGCGACTTAAAACAAACTAGATTCTATCAAGAGGCTTTTTCAGAAGGCCGACAAGAGGGTAGCTTATTGGCCAAAAGGGCAGCTATTCCTAATTTGATAAATCTGGGCTTAACTATAGAACAAATAGCTTTAGCTTTAGAATTACAAGTTGAACAAGTGAATCAATTTATTAATGGAGAAAATAATTAAAATATTCCTTTAAAGCATTCTAATTTAGAAATTCATACAAGAAAGTAGGGAGGAAATTGAAGCGATGTTTTACCTGAGGGATTTAAAAAAAACTCGATTCTATCAAGAGGCTTTTTTAGAAGGAAAAGAACAAGGGCGTAAAGAAGGCAAACTAGAAGTACAACAAGAGGCTATTTTATTGGAAAAATTTTCTGTAGTTCCTAATCTAATAAATCTGGGTTTAACTGTAGAACAAATAGCTTTGGCTATGGAATTACAAGTTGAACAAGTCAGTCAATTTATTGATGGAGAAAATAATTAAAGTATTCCTGATAAAACATAGGCTAATACTCGAAGTTGGGTTGATTTGTTTCCATCAAATATTTCTCATCAACCTGACTTCGGAAAGTTGAAAATATACTTAAATATTCAGGAGTTATCTGTGCCAGCACAATTAAGTTTGCTCGACAATTAATAGGTGGGAAAATTTACAAGTATGTCCGAAGCGACTGTAACGGAGTGGAAGGAAGCAATATCAAGGGTATGAGGTGCATCAACATTTCTTTATATAGTATATAGTGAGTTTTATTCGTGTTTACCTACTTATTCAGTAAACCCTAATTAAACGGAAATAAAATTATTCCTTATTATAAAAAATCTTCGCGATCGCTACGACTTTTTAATAATGTACTGGGAAAGGGTAATCCTGTTTCTAATTTTTCTATTATTTCTTCTGGGCGATACTCATTCAGTATAGCAAACCAATCTATTAATTCACTGGTACTTACTTTTTTCCCAGTTTCTCCTCGTTCATCTTCCATCATTTCTCGCAATTCTAAAAATCTATCAATTGCTTTTTCCACAATTTCGCTCGGAGGATTTTGAAACCTAGCATTAATAATTTTTATTAGTTGTTCTTGACCGGGAAATTCAATGTAATGATACAAACATCTGCGGAGAAAAGCATTCGGTAAAGTTTTTTCTTGGTTGCTAGTAATAATTACAATTGGTGGAGCATCTGGATTAGCTTTTAACCAACGCCGGGGGTGTAAATCTTTAATTTCAAATCGTTGTTCTTCTAGTGCTAATAATAAATCATTGGGAAAATCTGTATCTGCTTTATCTATTTCATCAATTAAGACTACAGTTCGATATTTTTTTTCTTGAAAGGCATAACCTAAAGGTCCTAACTCTAGATATTTAATTAGATTAGTAGGGTCAGTTTCCTGATTTTTTATCCCTAACTTTGCTAACTGTGCTGCTTGTAAACGTCCGATATAATCATAAGTATAAAAACCATCTTGTGCTTTACTAATTGACTGAACATTCCAGAGACGAAATTTCCAATTTAGACTGGGATATTTTTGACTAAATTCATAAATAATGGAGTATGCAAGACGACTTTTACCACAACCTGGTTCTCCTTCTAATAATAAAGGACGATTTAATCTGATCGATAAATTAACTGCTTCTTTTAAAAAGTCGTCCGGATAGTAGGGATATAAATTTTGTTGTACTAAATTATTCCATTCACCCGTCAGCGGTTGGATATTTCCTTCATATTCTAGGGGTAAGTTTGCCATCTTGTTTCCCGACTGAATTGACATTGAAAAAGTTTGTACATATATTCTAGGACTAGGCGAGATTTGCCATTTTTACTATATGTCAATAAATCTTTAATGGCATCATTTATTGATGGTAACTGCATCTGTAAAATTATCTCTACTTGATTAATAGCTTCTCGAATATCAGTTTCAGATATAGATTCTGCAATTGGCATTTTAATAACTTGTGAAAATATTTCCGTATTGTCTCGCCAATCATTTTGACCGCCACAGTCTTCTAAAAACATAATCAAAAAGTTTTTACCTGCTGGGATTTGTTTAACTAAAGGAAACCAAAACTGTTCTAATAATTCTTCTAAGCGTTTTTTGTCTAAAGTCTCTACATTTTTGAATACCAAAATAATATGCTTTTTTTGGATAAAATCTGCACCTGTTAACTGTAACTCTGCACCTAGTTTCATCCAAATAGTAGGAATAGAAAATTCTGTCAAATCAGAAGCTAGGTCAAAACTTAACTTTTTAACTTCTGCTGCTCCATATTTAATAATTTCCGTTTCAATTCTACGCATTAACCAAGCTCGACAATAGTGACAATTTCCTTGGATGAAAAATCCGCCTACTCGCCGTTTATGTTTGGCTAAATTTTGGAAAATATTGATTTGAGGTCGATGATTTACACTTAGTAATATCCGATATAACAGAGTGGAACGATTATGGAAATCTGAGGAATTTTTTTTAGTACCTAATTCTTGAATAATTTCTGTTTCAAAACCCAAAGCTTTCCAATAAGCTACAAAAGCTGATTTATCAATGGGAGTTCCTTTTTGGAAATTACTCCAAGTGCGATAAGAAATATTTTTTGCCAAAATAATATCTGATTCAATTAACTCTTCTAATTTAAAACTGCTGATTATTTGATTAGCTGATTTTTTAATTTTCTGCTTAAATTGGCGATATTCAGATTTCTGAGTTTTAGGGATATAAACTGCTTCTTCATCAATTAATTCTTCTAGTTTTTCTAGAGTAATTTCATAACCCGTAATAATTGTGTCAAATATTAAATTTTTACTCGCCTCTACAAGTGCTTGACTATTTTCTCCCCTTCTCCAATTAAGTTTTTGAATTCGTTGTTTTATTTGTTGGCATTCCGACTCAGATGCCTTCAACGTATTCTGCCGTCTTGTCATTTCAGTTATCAGCTTTTTCAGTTATCAGCTTTTTCAGTTATCAGTTATCAGTTATCAGTTATCAGCTATTAGTTATTAGTTAGCCTCCTGGGTTGGAACTTTCCGTTTGTCATGCTACGCAAATATTACGCAAATATTAATAGTACCTCTGAGTGAAGCTAGTAGCACCTCTAGATTTTTTTGGGGTTTCATAATTTAAGACCTCTCCCCCAACCCCTCTCTTCCCCCTCTCCCCCCTCTTCCCCCTCTTCCCCCTCTTCCCTCTCTCCATTTTTTTCCTTACTTCATAAAGTTGATTTTGTCAAGCCCCGATCTGATCAGAAAACTGATCAGATTGTGACAGTGGCTGTGAAAGGCTCTAAAAAGGTAATGTAGTTCAAAACTTATTGCAGAGCAGCCACTACAAGTACAAATATTTTACTCAATCAAGACCAATGACACAAGCAGATTTATTGAAACTCTATCAAGGTCAGTTCAAATTAATTAAAACTCTAAATTATTGCAGTTTGCCAAAGTTGTTTTTTTCCTTCGTTCTACTGAATTATCTTTTAGCATTAATCTGGGCTTTACCAATAACAAGTAGATCATTTTTCACAGAAAAAAATCAAGATTTATCCCAACTTTCACCAGCAGATAAATCTTTAGATACCAACCTAGAAAGAGGCATTTTATCGTTGGGAAATCATCAGGAAAAAAGTAGGGGACATCAAGAAGATTTGGTAATTAAAAATCATCAAAATTATCAAAAGTTTTCAACAAATCAGTTGTCTAGAGAAATATATTTCCAATCAGATAAAGAACATGAAATAACTTTTTTTACTGGTATTATTTCTAGACAAAATTTTCCAGATATTATGTGGGAACATAAGATTTATGGTGTTACTCAACAAATACATTCAACCAAAAATATCGAATTATCAATGATTTATACAAATTCTTTAAAAGATAAGACTTTATCAAACTCTAATAATGCTAATTTGACTTCAAATCTTACCTTGAATACAACTTTTGAGCCAGTAGTAACAATATTAGAAAAAAATCGAATCCAAGAATATTCAGATTATTTTGGAGAAGATTTTGACGAAACATTACTCCAGACAAAAAATGTCCGAGATATCTTAACTGATATGGCTAACCAAACAGGAAAAGAATCAGCCGTTGTTTATATTAATGCCTATCCCGAACAATTACAAATAATTTTATATACCAGATCGGGTCAACCAATTATTAAAACTATTGCCGAAGCTAACCGCCAAAAACTTATGGAAGTTGTACTAGAACTACGACTTCAAATTACAGATCCGAATAACCGTTATACTGATAGCTATCTCTCACCAGCACAAAAATTATATGATTGGTTGATCGCACCTATATTAGCAGAATTAAAAGCAGCAAATATTGAGACTTTACTATTTAGTATGGATGAAGGTTTACGAACTTTACCTATTGCTGCATTACATGATGGAGAACAATTTCTCATAGAAAAATACAGTCTCAGTTTAATTCCTAGTGTGAGTTTAATGGATGCTAACTATCGCCCACTTCAAGATACTCAAGTATTAGCAATGGGAGCAAGTGAATTTGTTGAACACAAACCCTTACCAGCAGTACCTGTAGAATTAGAAAACATTGCGCAACGGTTATGGCAGGGTGATATGTTCCTCAATGAAGATTTTACTCTTGATCATCTAGTTATTCAAACAGAGAGTTATTCTTACCCAATTATTCATTTAGCTACTCATGCTGATTTTCTCCCAGGAAAAGCTAGTAATTCTTACATTCAATTGTGGGGAACTGAACAAATAAAGTTAGACAAAATGAGAGAACTTGGTTGGAATGAATCTACTGTTGAACTGTTAGTATTATCAGCTTGTCGTACTGCCTTGGGTGATAGAAATGCTGAATTAGGGTTCGCAGGGTTAGCGGTAGCAGCAGGAGTGAAGTCAGTGTTAGCTAGTGTATGGTATGTGAGTGATGAGGGTACATTGGGGTTGATGACGGAGTTTTATAGTCATTTGAATGATACAAAGATTAAGGCAGAAGCGTTGAGACGAGCACAGTTCGCAATGTTACGAGGGAAAGTGGTTATTGCAGAAGGAGAGTTAAGGGGAAGTGGAGTGCATAGGGTAGTGGTGTTACCGTCGGCGTTAGCAAATCTGGAGAATGATAATTTATCTCATCCTTATTATTGGGCAGGGTTTACTATGGTTGGTAGTCCCTGGTAATTCAAACAAAAACAAGCCCAAAACATATGAAATACGCTGTAAATCCTCAGCAACTTGTTCCTTGCACACTTCCCATATTCCCCATCTCCCTATCTCCCCATCTCCCCTTAAATAGATCCCAAATTGGTTCTATATCTCATCCAAAATTGGTAAGGCTACAAAAAAAGTGCTACCTTCTCCTAAAGTGCTTTCTGCCCAAATTTTGCCTTGATGTTGTTGGACAATACTGCGACAAATGGCTAAACCTAAACCTGTGCCTCCCTTCTGGCGAGAGTCAGAAGCATCAACTTGTTGAAAGCGACCAAAAATACTTTCTATCTGATCGGCAGGAATACCTCGCCCTTGGTCTTTAACTGCAATCAAAACTTGATAACTATATAAGCATTTTGTTTTAACTGTTGAAGTGAAGTTATCGGAGCTAATAGTATGGTTTCTATTTATAACTTGTTTGCTAGCAGTCAACCAGACTGTTGTTCCTTTTGGGGAATATTTGATGGCATTACTAAGTAAGTTAGTTAAGGTTTGAATTAATTTGTCGGGGCATCCCCAAAACTTAGTATCGACTGTTCTTACTGACAAATTAACTCCTGCTTCCTCTGCAATAGGTTGCATTTCATTTACTGTCTGGAGCATTAATTCAGCAATGTTACAAGTTTGTTTCAGCGTTGTTACTTGCTGGGAATGAAGGCGTTCTAAATCTAGAATATCGTTGATTAACCGTATTAAACGGTCTGTGTTAGCAATGGCAATATTTAGCATCCTGTTACCTCTTTCTGGCGCTTGATTAAGTAATCCACTTTTCAATAAAGCTAAAGCACCGTGAATAGAAGCAAGAGGAGTGCGTAACTCGTGACTCACAACAGAAATAAATTCGTTTTTCATCTGTTCGACTGCTTGACGTTCTGTTATATCTTTAAATGTTACAACTGCACCAATAATTTTTCCCTGTTCTAAAATAGGTGTGCTTACATATTCTACGGGAAAATGTGAACCGTCTCGTCGCTGAAAAAATTCATCAGTAACTTGGCAAACTATACCTTTTTTTAAAGTTGTTGTAAGTTGACTATCTGAGTTATTTTTTTGTGCTGAAAATTTATCATTTTTGTTGTTAATTTTATCTTTTTCTTTGTGGTTTAATACTCCGCCGTCTACAGAATGTTTACAATTGCTTGGAGTTTGAGTACCTATCAACTTTTTCCCTATTCCTTCTTCCTTCTTCCCTCTTCCTTCTTCTTTGTTGTTAATTTTATCTTTTTCTTTGTGGTTTAATACTCCGCCGTCTACAGAATGTTTACAATTGCTTGGAGTTTGAGTACCTATCAACTTTTTCCCTATTCCTTCTTCCTTCTTCCCTCTTCCTTCTTCTTTGTTGTTAATTTTATCTTTTTCTTTGTGGTTTAATACTCCGCCGTCTACAGAATGTTTACAATTGCTTGGAGTTTGAGTACCTATCAACTTTTTCCCTATTCCTTCTTCCTTCTTCCCTCTTCCTTCTTCAACCCCAGAAATTATCAAACTCCAGTCACTATTTACCAGCTCTTTAATTGTATAACCAGTCATTCTTGCTGCTGCTGGATTAGCAAAAGAGATTTTTCCCAATATATCTATTCCACAAATCCCTTCTCCGGCTGAGTTTAATATTAATTGATGTTGGTAACGAAGCTGTTCAAAAGATTTTTCTATCTGCTTACGATCGCTTATATCCCGAGCAATAGTTGAGACTCCTATAATATTACCTTCAGTATCTTTGATTGGAGATATTGTTAAAGCTACATCTATATGTTTACCATCTTTTCTAATATGTACAGTTTCATAATTATCTATACTAGCTCCTGCCCTAATATTTGCTAAAATTTGGGAAATTTCATTTGGCCTTTCTGGCACAGCTAACATAGAAATAAAACGGCCTTTTACTTCAGAAATAGAGTAACCATAAATTGCTTCTGCTCCTGAATTCCAACTATAAATAATTCCTTCTAAAGTATTACCAATAACTGCATCATTAGAGGATTCTACTATAGAAGCCAATCTAATCATCACTTTTTCTGTTTGTTTTTGCTCTGTAATATCACGCCCCAAAACAACTATTCCATTACGTTTTCCATCTTCATAAAATAACGGTACTTTAATTACGTCATAAATTTTCATGCTGCCATCTCGTTTGGGAATTATTTCTTCACCCCTAGACAAAGTTCTTTTCTTCCATGCTTCTCTATCACTATGATGACAAGATAAAAAAGCCTCTCGATAAAAACTACTAATTTCTCCCAATTCTATATCTGATTTACCACGATAATCTACTTTTTCTATTTCAAATAATTCCAGCATTGATTGATTAGCTTCTAGCCATTGGCCTGTACCATCTTTAAAGCAGACAATATCTGGCATAGCGTTAATCAAAGTTCGGAGTTGTAAAGATGTTTTTTGATATTTTTCTACTAGCTCTTGTAGTGCTTTTTCTGCTCTTTTACGTTCCCTAATTTCTGCTTTTAATTGAGCATTAGCATTTTTTAAAGATTCTATTAAATTGGTTGGATTTTTAGTTACAATTTGCATTTTTTTTATCCTATTTAATTGTTTTTACAGTTAATTAGTTGCATAATCAAACACTGATACTACGTTTAATCCGATTAATAACACGAGTAATTAAATCAGAATATTTAAATGGTTTACAGATATAATCATCTGCACCAGCAGTAAAAACTTGATGACAAATAATAGGGTTGTAATGAGCTGTCAAAAATATCACAGGCAGCCAATTCCAATGTGGATCGTTACGAATAACTTGGCACAAATCAATTCCATTAAAATATGGCATTTCTATGTCTAAAATTAATAAATCTGGCACTTTATTTTCCAAGATTTTCCAGAAATATCGCTCATCACTCAGGGTTACAACTTTAATTCCCCATTGCGTTAGTATCTGTTCGATGGTCTCCAAAATTTGCAGGTCGTCATCTACAATCATCACAGTTGCTAAAGTCTGATTTTTTCGCCAGATATCTAATACTATATCTATAACTTGAGCTGCTGGTAATGGTTTTTTTAGATATGCTGATGCTCCTAGTTTAGCAATTTTTACGCGATCGTTCAATTCACCTTTAGTATTAAGTACAACTACAGGTAAGGATGGTATCTGACTTGAAATTTTGGCTAATATTTTCTCTGAATTAGCAGCAACTTCAAGGTCAAGTAAAACTACATTAGGAGAGAATGATAAATCTGGCAAACTATAGTTTAAATCCTGATTAATATAAGCATCTATATCTGTGGTTATTAAAACATCTGAAGCCAGCTTAAATTGTATTTTTTTTGTGACAGCATCCTCAACTAATTGTTTTGCGAATAAACTATCTTTGTCTAGTATTAATAATAATTTACATTCTGGAACTATAGGAATAGAATATTGACGATCGAGATATTTTATCTGTTGATTATCACTTTTTTCTTTGTCGATATTACTATGCTGTTCTATCTTGTTGCATAGACTTTTCACTAATTTAGATAGATTAAATATTTCGTCAGAATTAAGAGTTTTTTCTGCTGCCAATAAAGTTTCTATTTCTCTAGCTAAATCTGAGCTATCTACTAAACCAAATGTACCTAGAGAACCTGCTAATTTATGAGCTTCTTGTTGTGCTTTTTTTTGTAAATCAATCTCTAATATTTCATTTTTTCCAGCTACTACTACTTGTTCTAATACACCAATCCGCTCATTAATGCTTCCTTGAAATCTATCCCATATTTTACTGATGGAATCTTGTAGTTTTTGTTGAGATTCCTGATATTTTTGAGACTTTTCTTTATCTTTTTCTTTTGAATTTAATACCTTGCCGCATAAACAGTGTTTACAATTGGTTGGAGTTTGAGTCCCCATCCACTTTTTACTCTCTTGGTCAGCGTTCCCTCTCTTGGTCAGCGTTCCCTCTCTTGGTCGGCGTTCCCATGGCGAGGAGACCTCGCTGGGTTTCGACCGCTTGCGACTGTCGTCGTCGCGGGGTCTGACAGCTTGCGTCTGTCGCCGACACGGGGTCGTACCCCTTCTTCCTTCTTCCTTCTTCCTTCCTTCTTCTTCCTTCCTTCTTCTTCCTTCTTCAACTTGTTTTAACCGATAACCTAAACCATAAACAGTTTCGATTAAATCACTAGGCGCGCCCACTGCTTTTAATTTATGTCTTAAACCTTTAATATGCGCTCTAACTGTATCTTCTGTAGGTGTGTCTTCAAAACTCCAAACTTTATCTAAAATTGCACTACAACTAAAAACTCTTTGGTTATTGTGCATAAAAAGATTTAGAATTTCATATTCTTTAGGAGTAAGATTTAACTGTTTGTTATTGTAAGTAACTTCACAATTTTGAGGATTTAAACATAAATTACCCCATTTTTTGATGAGAGAAGCAGACTCGTTTCCCCGCCGCAATAATGCTCTAATTCTTGCTAAAAGCTCTTCTAAATTAAATGGTTTAACTACATAATCATCAGCTCCAGCATTTAAACCTTTTACTTTATCTTGATTGTTATTACGAGCAGTTAAAAGTAAAATAGGAATGTTTTTATTAAAATAACGTAATTTCTGACATAAAGTAATACCATCTAATTTAGGCAGCATTACATCTAATAAAATTAAATCATAATCGCAGGCTTGAGCTTGCTCCCAACCTGCTTGACCATCTGTAGTTATATCAACTGCAAAAAGTTGTTCAGTTAAGGCATCAGCTAAAGTTTCGGCGATAAATTGATCGTCTTCTACAACTAGAATTTTCATTGATAAAGGTCGTTAAACAATTAATAATTAACCATTATCTCTCCTTGAAAAGAAGAGTATTGACGTGGTAGGAAAAATTTTTTCTTCTCTTGCTCGATGGTCGGCCAGCGAGGAGACCTCGCCATCCCATCCTAAGGTCATGCTCCGCAAACGACCGCTTTTTTCTCCTTTATAAGGAGAGGCTTTAAACCTTAATTATTCGGTAATGGGTAATAAGTAATTGGCAATGGCTCAAACAATGCTTGCAGGTTTGTAGATGAGAAAAATTGACCTAATAATTAATACTTAATTCTAGGAAAAACAGCTTTGTAGAACTTTATTTAGCTACTGATATTGACTATTTATGTGTGATTATCTGAGTTACAATCTAACTATCAAGATTTATTTGTATAGCAGAAGGAAGAAGGAAGAAAGAAAAATCAGACAACGCCAGATTTTGAAGCTTTTTATCTGTCAAATCAAGATACTTAAGATACAGTTGTTTAGGAGTAATTAAGTAGATTTTTAGATAATCAACTGTATGTTTTTTTAAGTAGATTTAGAGTTATTGTTAACAGATTATTTTCTTAGTAGATAGGCAAAATTATTTGTATATTTACTACTCAGATATTTTTCGGTTTAAAGTTTTCCGTTCTCTGTTTTGCTACCCTTGAGTATCCCCCATTATACACCTGGAAAAGCTGATAGCTGATAACGTAGTTCCTCCGACAGGAGGCTAGCTGAGTGCTGACTGCTACTTCAAGAAATTTCCCACCCACACCAAAAATAATGTGAGTGGGGAAAATATATCTACATCACAGAAACAACTTCAACAATTTCAGGAATTTCTTCCCTAAGTTTGCGCTCAATACCCATTTTGAGAGTCATGGTAGAACTAGGACAAGAACCACAAGCTCCCATTAGTCTAAGATTTACTATCGGACCTTCAATTTCTACTAATTCCACGTTACCACCATCTGCAACGAGATAGGGACGTAATTCATCTAATACATTTTCCACATTTTCCGGGGTTAGTGCTTTAGCCATTTTTTTCTCCTTGTTTTGTTGAATTTATAATATTTAGAACTATGGTTGTCCTAAATTAATCTTAGCTGAATTAACATCAAAATAGACCAAAAGCTCAGATTGTTTCTACACAACTGCTGGTTCTAGCAATTTGATATTAGAGTAGTTAAATTCGGTTGTTGTTACTTGACCTTTTTCTGTAGAATTGACTACCTGACGAGTCATTATGTAGTAACTGCCAATTTTTTCATAACTGTCCTCAAACTCTAGTTCTCTGATGATTTCATTGGTTTGAGGGTTGCGGAAAATGGCGTTATAGTGAGTAGCAATAAAACCTTCTCCTGTATCCAAGCTTTTGTGAGTATTAATTACGAAAGCCATTCGGCCCATTACCCGACTAACTAGACAAATTTCCCGATCTCTAACCTTGTAATTTGACCCCATCGCATCACCTTCGACAAGAATTTCAACTGCACCAGTTTCATCCTGATCGCCTAGACTGAAGTTATTTTTACCATGGGATGCTTCAAAGGATGAACGTTTGCGGTGAGTAACTACGTCCCGCAATTGAGTATAAACGCTTTGTTGTACTTCCTCGTCTGAGATACCTGTGACTTCTACACTGAAGTCTGCTTTTATCGAAATTTGGCCATTGTACAGTTCTGACCCTTGTTTTAGTTCAATATCGGCACTATAACCGGGAAAATTAGAGTCCCAAGTGTAGCGATGTTCGTAGGCAGCTTTAAATAAATCACGAGCATTTTGTTCTGTCATAGAAACCTCTTTTTCTCAAAATTGTTTTGCATTATTTTACCATAAAAGAGTCCTTTTGAAATTTATTAGCACTGTGTTCAACTCATCTCAATAATTAGGTAATCAAAAACAGTCTCTCAGGTATATCGATACTTACGATTGTATAAAAAGTATAAAAAAATACCATTTTTAGGAAAAAATTTATTGTAAATACTTTAGCTATAAACAGCAATTAATATAGCTCGATTATGCCACTTATTTTTAGCATAATTAAGTACAAGTATAATAAAAGTTTGCCAGCTAACTAAGTAACTAAATAACTTCTGATGTACCTAATTTTTATTTCATCAAAAAAAAATTATAATTCTTAAATATTATTGCCAAAATGAGGAATAGCGGTAATTTGTAATTGCTACTCAATAAAAAATATGGTATAATTATTAAATAGAGTTATTGCATTAGCACCCCATTTACAGGTAGAAAAAAACGGCGGTACTATTAACATGAACCAAGACCTTTCTAGCCACGGCTATCAAATTATTAGAGAAATAGAACGTCACCAAAACGAAGGAGAAGTGACATATCAGGGACTAGCTCTCAAACAAGACCAAGAGGTGGTCATTAAAGAATTTCGTTTTGCAGATAGTGATGCAAATTGGGCAGGGTTTGAAGCTTACGAACGAGAAGTAGAAATTCTCAAACAACTACAACATCCTCGTATTCCCAATTATGTAGACTCTTTAGAAACCACCGAAGGATTTTGCTTAATTACAAAATATCAAAAAGGCAATTCTTTAGCAGAAAGAAGAAGTTTTACTCCCGAACAAATCAAGCAAATTGCGATTTCAACTTTAGAAATTTTAGTTTATTTACAAAAGCAAACTCCACCAATTATTCACGGTAATATCAAACCAGAAAATATATTAGTTGATACCCACTCCCATGGTGAAAGATTCCCTATTGCACATTTAATTAATTTTGGTTCTGCACGCATAGGAAGAGAAGATATTTTAAGTGATGCTATAAGTGGTACTCCAGGGTTTATGTCACCAGAACAAGAATTAAATGGTACTGTTACTATAAATTCTGACTTATATAGTTTAGGCGCAACCTTGATCTGTTTGCTAACAGGTACTCCTAGTACAGAGGTCAAAAACTTAATAGACCGCAACTATAGTTTTAATGTCAAAAAATTAATGCCACAACTGAGTACATTATTCACAATGTGGCTAGAAAAAATGCTGTCTCCCAATAGCAAAGACCGTTTTGAAAATGCAGCAGCAGCTTTAGCCGCACTCAAACCAATTCCCATGTTTGGTGATGCTGCTAATTTTAAGAATGTGACGATGGCAATGAAACCTGTAAAAACATCTGCTATATTTGGAATGGCTAGTATTACAGCTGTTGCTATATTAGCTACTAGTTTAACAGTGTTTCGACAGCAACAACAACAAACTAATTTCTCGAAAACACAAAGACCTCAACAGGAAATTGTCACCAAAAAAATCTCAGGTAAGAGTGCAGTTGAGCAATTACAAACAACTGGAGAATGCCAAGGTTGTAACCTTCGTGGTGCTGACTTGGCAGCTATCAAAATTGAAGATGCTTATTTGCGAGAAGCAGATTTATTCAAAGCTAATTTGAGAGGTATCGAACTCAGGGAAGCTAGATTGCAAAATGCCAACCTCAAAGGTGCACAAATGCAAGGAGCAAACCTAGTTAAAGCTAAACTACAGCAAGCTAATTTGTCTAACGCTCGTTTAGAGGGAGCAAATTTGATGAGTTCTAATTTGCAAAATACCAAATTGGAAAAAGCTTTCCTTCGTGGAGCAACTTTAATGAGGGCAGTATTAGAAAATGCTAATTTACGACGAGCTAATTTATCTGGTGCAAATTTGATGAATTCTAATTTGCAAGCTGCTAATTTGCAAGGTGCTAGTCTTAAAGATGCTAAACTCACTAAAGCGAATTTCAAAGGAGCGAATTTAAGAGGAGCGAATTTAGGTGGGGCAATGATGAGTCGTGCTAATCTCCGAGGTGTAGATCTCAAGGGGGCAGTCTTAAAAGATGCTGATCTCAGGAGAGCAGACTTAGTAGGAGCAAATTTGACTGGTGCTAAGTTAATGGGTGTTGACCTCAAGGGAGCTAAACTCAAGGGAGCTAACCTGAAAAATGCCAATTTACAAGGAGCAAATATCGAAAATGCTAATCTGCAAGGGGCAAATTTGCAAGGGGCAATTATGCCTGATGGTAGTTTGAATGAGTAGTTGAATAATTCAGAACTTACGCATAACCACCACATATAGCAAAATTTGTAGGGTGCGTTAGACGGCTAAAATCTAGATTGCGGGTGGTATTTAACAATCCGTCGTAACGCACCATTTTAGATACGGCTAAAATCTAGTGGCGCGTCAAGCTTAAAATGGTGTATTAGCTTCATAGGCAAGAAGTTATCATCACAGACCATCAGGCGATCGCTAAAAATTGACAGTCAGAAACAGGTGTATTGTAACTTCTGCTGCTTGTTCGGCAAATGTTTTAGTTAGAGCTTCCCCAATTCCATTACTGCCACCAGTGATTAAAATATGTTTGTCTTTTAAGTCTTAATAGATGGGATTCATTTTGTTTTATCCTAATTTTAATTCGTAGTATTTAAAGGAAGCAATAAGCGTAGGTTGGGTTGAGGTAGGAAACCCAACAACAATAACTAAAATGGTGCCCTGCGACAGATTTTTAAATAGCTGTCACCACGAGTGATTTTTGCTGTCTAACGCATCCTACTGGAATGACTTACTCAGGCAATTAATTAGTTATAATAAATCTTTTGTTTGTAGTTGGACTTTAGTCCCTCAAATATTTAATAGACATCTCCAGAAAATAAACTTGCTCTTTATTGAGTATAAGCAAGAGAAGTAAAAGTTACTCACAAAATCATTTCCCGCAGTTTTTTCCTAAAAATATCTTCCCTGTTCCCTACTTTTGCAAAAAGTTTATATCTTTTTTGGAGATATCTAAATATAGCAGTACGTTTTTTTAGTTAGTACAATAAGTTTAGACTATTTGCGCAGCATTACTGTATAAAAAGAAAATAGAGGGAATATCCTAACATTAATTTAGGGCTAGAGCAAAACTACTAACCATAAATCAACTATTAGCAACTAATACTTTTGTTTGATTCACAATCCATTTTTTACTGACTGACAAATGAAATGTTAATTCATCCAAATCTATCTCTTCTTTTGAACCTGGTGTTTGTCGAGGTTTAGCACATTCCAGAATTATCGGACCGGAGAATTTGATCTCATCAAGTGCGTCGAAATGTTCGGCAAAATTAGTATGGCCAAAACCAATGCCTTTTCTGTTAGAATCAGCGATTTGATAAACACTCAGTTTATCCCCACATCTTTGAATAGCTTCAACTAAATTTGCTTCTTCTAAATTGCCATGATAGGTATCTAGAATAACAGTCATATTTGGCTCCTTAATTTCTGCCAGTAAAGATAAAACATCATTGCTATTCATAATGAAACGACATAAATAACGATTCAGGGGTTCAAAACCTAATTTTATTTTGGCTTTTTCTGCATAAACTGCTAATTCTTGACAAGAAGCAATTAAATTATCTCTTGAACCTGCATAAGTAGTTCCCATCTGACTCTGAATATATTCATGGCAAGTAATGATGGGATTTCCTAATTCCGCTCCATAATCAATTAACTTTTTATAGTAATCTAGAGCTACTGTTCTTGTTTGGCGATCGCTACTTCCCAAATCCACATTACTAGGAGTCATGGAAAATATTTCTAACCCATTATCTGCCAAAATATTTTTCACATTTTGAGGTTGAGTTTGATTAATATCTACATATAATTCCACTCCATCAAAACCCATCTCTGAAATAATATTGGCAGTTTTTTCTAATTTATTATGACCAAATATCCAGGTAGTAACGCCGATTTTTCTCTGTATACTTATACTCATTTTATTGGTAAATATATTACAAAAAAAATCAAATCAAGCATCGCTGCTTTTGGGTATAAATAGATATATGAAATCTATTAAATTCATTGGAGCAGCGGTTAAAGGGAATAGTAAATAGTGACTCATAAATTGATTATTCTGCCCTATGACCTATTCCCTTATGCAATAATTGCGAGGAGCAAAAATTCCAGAAAATTAACAAAGTAAATCCTCTAAAGAAAAGAAATCTATCACATGGGGACAGGTTTCTTTTTTGATCTGTACATAATTCCGCCACAAATTCAGCTCACTATCACTCAAATAATTTTTCCAATCTCCTATAATTCCTTTGCGTATATGTGCCTTAGATGGAGTATTTTTATCACCAACTTCTTGAGAAACCAAAACATCAGATAAATTTCCATCTTTCTCAATGTGTCCCTGATTAGATTTTTCTTTCATCTTTGTAAAATTAGTAGCTCTAGATATTTCTTCAGCATCATAGGATTCAACCCCAATAAACTTAGCAAGTTCATGTATAGCGGAAATAGCATTATCTTTTTTCATGTCTTCATACCTTAAAAATAATGCCTCAATTTCTCCTTCTTTAGAAGCTTTCAGAAATTCTTCGTGATAGTCAAACCAATCACCGCACTCAAATTTTCCTTCTAGCGCTACTTTGGAAAAGAAATGATACCAAGATCCGTTATAGTCAAAAACTTCTTTTCCTCTCACATGATGCCATGCAGAAACAAATGTATCTAGAGGATGTCTTAAACATTGAATTATTCTTGCTGGTTGTTTGATTAAACCTACACTAGCATGGGATTTAAAAAATCGTGGGGATGTCGCCCCCTCAAACTTTGAAAATATTGAATGCCAGTTTTCTGTACTTGCTGCCATATCTAACCAAGGACAAAAAATTTCTGTACAAAAGCCTAGTGAAATACCTTTTTCACAAACTTTTTTTACTAAATGTTCAAGTATTGATATAGTCCAAGTTGTACCAGACTTTGGATAAGTTGCTACATAAATATCACCATCTCTAGGCAAAAAATGATTAAATACGTTTTCCATCCCATTCTTGGTAATAATAGTGCAGGTGTAAAAATTTTCTATTGCATTTACATCAAATGAACGAGGTATACAGTTCATTTTTGGCTCAGAAGTTTGAGATAAATTTGCCGAAATCTGTGGTTCAGAAGTTTGAGATAAATTTACAGACATAGTATATCGGGATAAGTGAACTTAGCAACTTATACCATGTCTCGTTAAATACTTACACTTTTGAACTGCTTTCAACTTTTTAGGGAGGGAGCATTGACTTAATCAACGAATTGTGGTCATGTACAGGATATGCCTTTAAACATCAGAACTTATGACTGTCCAGAATGCGGCCTATCAATAGACCGAGACTTGAATGCCTCAATTAATTTAAGAAAGCGAGTGTGTAATTCTGAGGAAACCTTGGAATGTAAGACACACTCAAGAAATGCGGTCGGCTTGACCGTGGGTGCCTGTGTACGGAGTGCTGCCGACAGTTCCGGTGGAAGCAGGAAGTAAACATTAAAATGTCACTAATTATGACGTTTTATATCGGTTTTATGAAGCAGTATTTATCAGCAAGTAACTAATCAGAAAAAGAATAACCAAACAAAAAATTGCGCTGCTATAAAAGACCCCCGACATTCCCCAAATAGTAAACATAGTTCCTGCTAAAATTGGACCTGAAGCTTGCCCCAAAGATAAAGCTGTTACATTAACTGCCATAAAACCTGCTCGATATTCTTCAGGAGATAATTGTCCTAATAAAGACTGAGTTGAGGAAAATATCATAGCATGAGCAAAACCAGATAAAATGGAAGGTATAAATAGCAGCCAAATATTATTAACTGTTGGAATAATTATAAAAGCAATACAATAAATAACAAATGCAACTTTGATTAGAGTAACTTCAGATAAGGACTTGGCAAATAGCCCTAATTGAGATGAAACAAATGCAAAGGCAAGAGCTCTGCTTGCTAAAATAATTCCGATTACAATATGAGTTGCTCCTAACTGGCGATCTGCAAATAAAGGAATATAGGTTAAACAAGAACCAAATGAGAGAATAAAAATAGAAACAATTACTATTAACAAACCCCCTACTTGATAATTATTAATACTTTGCCAAATGTTTCTCAAATATTTTTTTAAGTTAAATGATTTTTGCTTAGGTCTTGCCGGAATTTTTAAATAAAATAAAACCCAAAAACTTAAGGGAATAGCCATCAAAGATAATAAGAAAGGATAGCGCCATCCCCAGGTAGTTAACCCACCACTAACTAAAGGATAAATAGTTAAAGCAAGACCGATATTCATGGCATTAAAAGCCATCGCTACTGTCAGTAATTTGCCGCGATAAAAGTCACTAATTAATGTTAAAACTAATGATTCTAGTGGTGCTGCACCAATTCCTTGTACAAAACGAAACTCTATTAAGGTCTGAAAATTGGGAGCTAATGAACAAATGGTTCCACCAATTGCAAATAAGAGTAAAGCAGGTATCAAAATTTGCTTTTTGCCATAACGGTCAGCTAATATTCCAAAGATTGGACTACCAATAGTAATAGGAATAACAAATGCTGAGATTACCCAACCAATATGTTCGGGAGAAACATTCAAATCTTCAGCTACTGAAGGTAGAATAGGACTTATAGCACCACTGCCTAAAAGTGCGATTAAAGTGATTCCAATAATAATCTGAAAATTAGAATCTTGGTAAATTTTGATAGAATTTTTTGTGCTTTGAGACACTTTTCCTTGATTAATCAATAAACTGTCTCATCTTACAACAGTTTTCGAGTCTCGGAGGTATAAAAATTTAACGACGGAGGAGTCAGGAGTCAACCCACCCCTCGCCCCTCCCCCTCCCAGGAGGGGAACTCAGGAGTCAGGAGAAAAAAAGAGGGAAGAAGAAGGAAAAAAAAGGAGAAAGTTTTTTCATCACTAGACATCTCCAATAATCAAAAATCAAATCAATTATCATACAGAAATTATCAATTCTTTCCCCCTACTGCCTACTGCCTCTTTTCTGGAGATGTCTACTAATTATCCGGACATGATATTACTACATATTAGTAGTTAAAACTAGCTGAGAAACATTAGTTCTATTGTGTACTTGTTCGTAGGCAATTATTCCTCCCCTAAGTGGGTAAGTAACGATCGCTTCTGGTGGTAAAATAGCATTTGTTTCAAACAAGGGATTGAGTTCTGCCAAAATTTCCCCACATTGAGTTACGTCAAAAGCTCGACTATCTACCCCAAACAAGCGCAACTCCCGGTGATAAAAATCCCGGAGGTCAAAACAAATTTTCGCTTCTTTTGGTGGAGCGCTAATAGCGACCAAACGACCTCTAGGACTGAGGGTCAACATACTATTTTCCAACATAGAACCCCCCACTGTATCCAATACAACATCCACACCTTTACCTCCAGTAGCAGCTAAAACAGCAGAATTAAGATTTTCCGTTGCCAAATTAATAACGATATCAACACCAGATGTTTCAACTATTGAATAATCTGATTCCCGTCGCACTGTACCTAAAACTTTAGCTCCCTTCCATTTTGCTATTTGAATTGCAGCTTTGCCAACCCCACCTGTTCCTCCCACTACCAAAACAGTTTCTCCTGGTTGTAAATTTGCTGCTTCAATCAAAGATAACCAAGCGGTAATATATCTAACTCCGATAGTTGCTGCTTGTATCATGGATATATTTTGAGGTTTGGGTTGTATTGCTGCTACAGGTAATACCAAATGAGAAGCGTGGGAACCATCGCGGATAAATCCAATATCGCCTCCTGTTCCCCAAACTTCAGTACCAATTAGATTTGGCTCACCTGCGACGACAACTCCAGCAAAATCTCTACCGGGTGTGCGTGGAAGAGTAGTATTTTCCATAACTCCCAAAATATTTTTCACGTCACTGGGATTAATAGATGCTGCATGAACTTCAACCAACACTTCACCTGGTTGCAAAACAGGAGTGGGAAGTTCTTCAAGTTTGAGTTGAGTCGTCGGAGAGCCAAAATTATAAAAGCGAATGGCACGTATAGCACGCATAGTTAAAATTCCTATTTATTTTGTTGTGTAAAAGTGTAGGTTTTAAGAATTTAGAATTTAGAATTTAGAATTTAGAATTATATCATGTCCGGTAGCATCGGTATTGTATAGTGAAGTAAGGAAGAAGGAAGAGGGAAGAGGGAAGAAGGCTTAAAAGCTTGAAAAAACGTAAATTTCCTGTAGATATTCACCCTTGATTTTACACAAACGATACCAGCGGACATGATATTACTTCTCCTTTAAAACGGATAGGATTTCAAGAATTTAGAATTTAGAATTTAGAATTTAGAATTACCTCTCCTTTTTTCGGTAAAGTTGGTTGCAATAATTATAAAAAAGTCTGAGTTTGT
The DNA here is from genome assembly GCF_003838195.1 of Okeania hirsuta. GTDB lineage: Bacteria > Cyanobacteriota > Cyanobacteriia > Cyanobacteriales > Microcoleaceae > Okeania > Okeania hirsuta. The sequence goes on along the minus strand of NZ_RCBY01000046.1, from coordinate 8,715 downwards.
AGTTGCGCTTTAGCGCTGCTAGAGATATTTGGAGTGCTTTAGCACAACTACGAAAGCTACTGGAGCGACACATCTAAAATGGTGCAATAGGCGTAGGTTAGGTTGAGGAAGTGCGATCTTCGGAGCTTATCCGCAGGATAAACCCAACAGCAATTTTTCTCCCCTACTCCCCCACTCCCCTACTCCCCTACTCCCTAATGCACCATTTAAGATCAAACAATCCACTACTGGAGCTATAGGGGGTTGCACAAAAATTTCATCTTGTCGATCTAAGACTCAAAAGTTGTTGCTTTGGTTTTTTCCAGAAAATTGTAAAGTATAAAATACTCAAAGCTGAAACGAGAACAAATAAAGCAACGCCACAAACTCCGTTCCATTGCCAATTACTCCAAGCATAGTTACCACAGTAAGAACCCATAGCTCCTCCTACAAAATAGGAAACCATATAAACTGTATTCAGACGACTATGTATTTTGGCAGGCAAACTATAAATTTGTGCTTGGTTAGAGATTTGAGTTGTTTGTACTCCCAAATCTAACAACATCACTCCCAAAATTAAACCCCATAATTCATATCTTGCTAAAGAAAATACTAAAAATGATGAACTAGAAATCACAACACCTAACATAGAAATCAATCTAGGATTTTTTCGATCTGCCATTCGACCAGCAATTATCGCTGTTATAGCTCCAACAATACCAACCAAACCAAACATTCCTGCTACTTTACTACTGTAGTTTAGGGGTGGCGCTTTCAGGAAAAATGCCATTGTACTCCAGAAAATACTATTAGCAGCAAAAGACATTGCCCCAATTAAAGCTACTTGTCGCAATAATAATTGTTCTCGAATTATTTGCCCCAAAGAAAGAATTAATTTAGGGTATGAGAGAGTGACAGAAGGTTTTGCTTTTGGCAGTACAAATATTGATACTACTGCTATTAATATCATCAACCCACTAGCAAAGAAATATATTGCTCGCCAACCAAAATTTGCTCCGACGAATCCGCTAGTCATTCTAGCTAAAACAATCCCAATGAATAAACCACTCATCACAGTTCCGACAGCTTTGCCACGTTTTCCCGGTTCTACTAAAAAAGCAGCAAACGGTACAACAAGTTGGGGCACTATTGTAGTCATACCAATAAGTAAACTTGCAACAATTAACCAACTAATATTAGGAGAGATAGCTGCTGTTAGTAAAACTAGAGCAGTTGCTATCAGCATTGTCACAATTAAGCGTCGTCGTTCTATGATATCGCCCAAGGGCACAAATAGCAGTAATCCCAAGGCATAACCTATTTGTGTCATCATGGGAATTAACCCAACTTGCTGAGTGGGAGCATGGAAGCTTTCGGCAATTATTGCTAATAGGGGTTGATTGTAATATAAGTTGGCAACTGCAGCTCCACCGACCATTGCCATAATTAATAAAGTTTTGTTAATACCCATAGTTGATTTTTGAGACATAGTCTTTGTTTGTAGTTGCGCTTTAGCGTTACGCGCAAGGCAACAGGCAACAGGCAACAGGCAACAGGGGAATAAAAAAGGGTTTCAGCTTCTATTCATATCCTAACCTTAATGGGTAGCGCTATAGATATATTTACCGAATAATTAATAATTAATAATTAAATAAGGCTTTGTTGCATGAAAGTATATAGCTGTCGCACTTGCTCCGCATATGTACTTGATAACGCGCGGAAACTGCTGTAACTATTGGACAATAGATCAATAGAACATCAATGCTTAACAAAAAAACGCTGAAACTTTTACAGGTAAAAGCTTTGAGGTTTGATAGACAGACAAATAACTATTGGACAATAGATCAATAGAACATCAATAATTGCGAAACAGAGCAATATAGGTGCGGAATGGATGTTAAGAACGCGACTTTCATGCAACAAAGCCAAAACTGAAGAATAACTGAACCTGGTCAGATTCTTACTTTTAACTTTTGACTTTTGACTTTTGACTTGTGTATAGCGATCGCTTTCTGTGCAGAGCAATAACTATTGGACAATAGATCAATAGAACATCAATAATTGCGAAACAGAGCAATATAGGTGCGGAATGGATGTTAAGAACGCGACTTTCATGCAACAAAGCCAAAACTGAAGAATAACTGAACCTGGTCAGATTCTTACTTTTAACTTTTGACTTTTGACTTTTGACTTGTGTATAGCGATCGCTTTCTGTGCAGAGCAATAACTATTGGACAATAGATCAATAGAACATTAATAATTGCGAAACAGAGCAATATAGGTGCGGAATGGATGTTAAGAACGCGACTTTCATGCAACAAAGCCAAAACTGAAGAATAACTGAACCTGGTCAGATTCTTACTTTTGACTTTTGACTTTTGACTTGTGTATTAAGTCTGTGCATACCCTGCATCTACAACTATGGTCTGACGAGTTATTGCTCTGGATGTATCGGAAGCGAGAAATAAATATGTTCCGACTAATTCTTGGGGTGTTAATTCTATGGGAATTGATTGTAACTCATGTACAGTTTTATGTTTTGCTTCTGGTGTCACCCACTGTTGGAGTTGCCTTTCTGTCATTATCCAACCTGGTGCTACAGAATTTACCCGAATATGGTGTTTGCCTACTGCTTCTGCTAAAGTCCGAACCATACCTACTATTGCTGCTTTTGTAGCATTGTAAGCAACCATATCTGGTTTGGCAATCCAAACTAGGTGAGAACTTGTCATAATAATACTACCGCCACCAGCATTAATCATTTCTGGTAATAATTCTCGACAGGTAATAAAATAATGTACAACATTTAATTGAAATAAATCATTCCATTGTTGTGCTGACATTTCTAGCAAATTACATCGGGGGTCGTAACCAGCATTGTTAATTAAAACATTTACTACTGGTTTGTCTTTTTTAACTTTAGCTAAAGTTTCTGTTAAAGCTTCACTATCAGTTAAATCTATTCCATAGACGTTGACTTTACAATGATATTGTTGGCATTCTTCAGCTACTTTTAAACCTCTTTCATAATCTTTATCTAAAATTGTAACTTCTGCTGCTTGTTCGGCAAATGTTTTAGTTAAAGCTTCGCCAATTCCATTACTACCACCAGTGATTAAAATATGTTTTTCTTTTAAGTCTTGATAGATGGGATTCATTTTGTTTTATCCTAATTTTAATTCGTAGTATTTAAAGGAAACAATAAGCGTAGGTTGGGTAGACGTAGGAAACCCAACAAAAATTGTTTGTAGTTGGGCTTTAGCCCCTCAAATACTTTAAGCATTCAGCTATTAGCAGTCATATTTCAGCAAAAAAAAGAGGATTTTAATGAATATAGACTGTTTCAGGCAGCTTTTATAGTAAGTATAAATTCTGACTCAATTAGTAAAGCTTTTATCTAAAATTAAAAGCAATAGTTGACGGCTGAATGCTTACCAAATACTTAACATAGCAGTATGTTTTTTGGTCAGGACAAGTAGTTGGGCTTTGGCTCCTCAAATACTTAATATAGCAGTACGTTTTTTTAGTTAGTACAATAAGTTTAGACTATTTGCGCAGCATTACTGTATAAAAAGAAAATAGAGGGAATATCCTAACATTAATTTAGGGCTAGAGCAAAACTACTAACCATAAATCAACTATTAGCAACTAATACTTTTGTTTGATTCACAATCCATTTTTTACTGACTGACAAATGAAATGTTAATTCATCCAAATCTATCTCTTCTTTTGAACCTGGTGTTTGTCGAGGTTTAGCACATTCCAGAATTATCGGACCGGAGAATTTGATCTCATCAAGTGCGTCGAAATGTTCGGCAAAATTAGTATGGCCAAAACCAATGCCTTTTCTGTTAGAATCAGCGATTTGATAAACACTCAGTTTATCCCCACATCTTTGAATAGCTTCAACTAAATTTGCTTCTTCTAAATTGCCATGATAGGTATCTAGAATAACAGTCATATTTGGCTCCTTAATTTCTGCCAGTAAAGATAAAACATCATTGCTATTCATAATGAAACGACATAAATAACGATTCAGGGGTTCAAAACCTAATTTTATTTTGGCTTTTTCTGCATAAACTGCTAATTCTTGACAAGAAGCAATTAAATTATCTCTTGAACCTGCATAAGTAGTTCCCATCTGACTCTGAATATATTCATGGCAAGTAATGATGGGATTTCCTAATTCCGCTCCATAATCAATTAACTTTTTATAGTAATCTAGAGCTACTGTTCTTGTTTGGCGATCGCTACTTCCCAAATCCACATTACTAGGAGTCATGGAAAATATTTCTAACCCATTATCTGCCAAAATATTTTTCACATTTTGAGGTTGAGTTTGATTAATATCTACATATAATTCCACTCCATCAAAACCCATCTCTGAAATAATATTGGCAGTTTTTTCTAATTTATTATGACCAAATATCCAGGTAGTAACGCCGATTTTTCTCTGTATACTTATACTCATTTTTTTGTATTGCTAAATATATGAAAAAATACTCAAAGTATTTGCTTAACTTCTACTACATTTTTGAACATTGAAGCACAAGAACAACGAGCTTAAATTGTCCACTAAAGGTAATAAAGCTGATAGCTGAATGCCGACCGCTGAATGCTTATTCAATAGTCACAAAAAGTTTACTAATTAACCCCAAACTCAAAACAGAAAAACCAGCCGCAGCATAAAAAACTCCAGCCATTCCCCAAATTCCAAAAGCAACTCCAGCTAACAACGGACCTAATGCTTGTCCTGTAGATAAAACCGTAGCATTAACAGCCATAAAACCAGCGCGATAATCTGGAGGAGCGAGTTTTCCTAACAATGCCTGAGTAGCAGGATAACACATTCCATGAGCAGCTCCAAACAAAATACTAGGGATTAATAATAACCACATACTTTGTAGGAATGGAGTAACTATTACTGCCAAAGTATAAAGTACAAATGAAATTTTAATTAGGGTAAACTCTGATATAGATTGGGAAAATAATGCTACCTGAGAAGACACAAATGCTAAAGATAGCGCCATAGTTGCTAAAATAATTCCAATTGCCACATTAGAACCTGCAAAAATATCTGCAGCTAAAATCGGAATATAAGTAAAATAAGCACCAAATAGTAATATAAATAAAGCAACTACTGCAAACAACAATCCTAATACCTGCCTATTATTAACACTATGCCAAATATTTCTTAAATATACTCTCAAACGGAATTTTGGTGTTTTTTTAAAGGAGGGTAATTCTAGGAAAAAAATAACAGCAAGTACAACTGGAACTGCGAGCAATGGCAGTAAAAAAGGATAGCGCCATCCCCATGTTGCTAACCATCCAGTTATTAGAGGATACACTGTCAAACTTATACCAATCATACTAGCGTTGAATGCCATTGCTGATGTTAAACTTTTGCCTGCATACAAATCGCTGATTAATGTAAGTGCGAGGAATTCTAAACTAGCAGCTCCTACACCCTGGAGAAACCGCAATTCTAGCAATGTGCGAAAATTGGGAGCAAAACTGCAAGCAACTCCGGCGATGGCAAATAATAATAATGAGGGAATGAGTATTTGTTTTCTCCCAAAGCGATCTGCTAATACTCCTAAGATGGGAGTTCCAATGGCGATGGGTACAACAAATGCTGTAATCACTAATCCTATTTTTTCTGGAGGAATTTGCAGTGCTGATGCCATTGTTGGCAATACTGGTCCAATACTACCTGCTGAACCTAAGACTGCTATCAATGTTATCCCAATGATGATTTGCAGGTTTCTGTCTAAGTAAATTTTTGTACTGTGACTCAGAAATTTACTGTTTTCCATTGCTCGACCTTTTTTACAGTTGTCAGTGCATTAATGTAGTGGACTGACACAGCTAAAATGTTGCAATAAGTGTAGGTTAGGTTGAGGTGCTCACACCAATTATGCCACGGATATAGGGATTAATAGCTATAACGTAGCAAGATCCCGTCAGAGTAACCCAACAACAATTTTGCTCCCCATCTCTCCATATCCCCTAGGGACGTTCCATGGAACGTCCCTACCATAATGCACTATTTTAGCTGAAACAGTCCATTTGAATTTCGTTAGTATCAAAGTTTTGAGTCTACAAAGTCTTAATGCATGAATTTTAAATTTTGACTTTTGACTTCTGTTGAGGAGAAGTAGAGTTAGATTCCTCCATAATTGCAGTCTCAACTGCAACTTTCCTGGTAGAGTTAGATTGCTCCATAATTGCAGTTGAGACTGCAACTTTTCCAGTTGCTTTTTTAATATAATTATCCAGAACTTTTTCTACAGTTTTATTATCAACTGTCATCAAATAATCTCCTTCTGGATTATAACATTGACCGATTTTTTCTAACATAACAAACCGAAGGTCGTCTCCTGTTTTCTTATTATCTGCAATCATCGCCTTCATCAATAAATCAGTAGTTACATGCTCAGGCCAAGGATGATTAAATCCAAGTTTGTCATCAATAAAGTGGTGGTGCAAATCTACATCTGCTTGTGACATAAAGCCCAGTTCTTGCCCTAGTTCCGCTACTATTTTCATACCATAAGAAACTGCTTCTCCATGAGACAGTTTTCCTTTTAGCAGCCATTCCAAACCATGACCAAAGGTATGACCATACTCTAGAATAATTCCATAATGTTTTTCCGTCGGGTCTTTTTTAAGTATTTCTAGCTTGGAAAGAATAATTTTATAAGCTAGGTCAGTTAACACCTGCTGGGAAAAATTAAGCTCAGGATTAAGAGTTTTGTCTAAATAATCCAAGAAGGTAGGTTCAGCAATAAAACCATTTTTAATCCCTTCAATAATGCCACATCGCTTGGAGAAAGCAGGCTCTGTTTTGAGGTATTTTGTATCTGCCCAAATAAACAGAGGACTATGATAAATACCAAAGTGATTTTTACCACTTAAACCATTAACCGCTTGTTTATTACTGAGGGTACTATCAGTTATACCAGTCATGGTTGTAGATACTTCGACAAAGTGAATTCCACGATAAATTAATCCAGCAACCAAACCGACGACATTTCCTACTGTTCCTCCACCAAAGGCAATTAATAGAGATTTTTTAGATACACCTTCATTAACTAATGTTTCACATATTTGCTCTAAGACTGAGAAATACTTACTTTTCTCACCAGCGGGAACCATTTCTAGAAGACATCTGTATTCCGAATTCAGTTCGTGGAACAGTTCCTCTCCGTAAAGTCCAAACATATTTTGCTCACAAAAGAAAAAGATTTTGTCTATCTCGTGTTTTGACAATTCTTTGAGAAAATGTTCTTTAATATCGTATCCGAAATAAAATGGACTGGGTTTTTCCAGCTCGGTGCTGAGTTCAACCATTTTTCCTGGAGTCCATTCTTGTGTAATGTTATAGTCAACCATGATTTTTCCTTTGTTGATAAAGTATTAATTGCTTATATTTAGATAGTGAACTAATTAAGATAAAATGTCAGTAGATTCAATCTACAATTTCCTACAATATCCGATCACGTTGTAGTCTGACCTTAATTTCACCAGCTAATTGTCTAGCTTGAAGATTGGGATTACCATGTTTACTACACCATTGGCGAACAGTTTGGGGTTGCACTCCCATCAACTCAGCAAAATCATCTCTGTTAAAACCTTCTAACTTCTCCTGTAGTTCAAAGAGTAGTTGAACTGGGTTATAATCAGATACTTGTATTCTTGCTAAATTGAATATTGTTTTAGGCATTATCTCAATTTCCTTTTGTTTGCAACATTGGTAAATCAACTCAAATGACCTTCTCCAAACCTTAACGGCGAGCGCTACAAAGTTAGCTTTCTCAAACTTAGGGATAAATTATTAATAAAAAAAGTTATTAAGCGGGATTTGCTAATAGCAAGTTTTTCCAAGCTACTTCGACTTAAATAAATCATTATTTTGTTGAAATTTTCTACTTAGGGTTTGCTGATTAAATCTAAAAGCATTGACGTATAAAGGTTGAGCGCATTTTTTTAGTTAAAAAAAGTGCAAGCTTAATGGTCGTAATGGTTCAAAAAATTAGCATTTTAGGCGCATAGTTGCGCAGAATAATCCCTTGATTATTCTTCCTCCTACCTCCTCTATAATTTCCATTTTTCCTGTCTCCTACCCTTACCCATAAGACTTTTTCAACAAACCCTACTTAAACTTAGTTTAGAACCGGAGCTACTAATTGAGATATATTCTCAATATTTTTTTAAGTTATCAATTTTATTGATAACTTTGGGGTTTATTAAGAATAGTCTGCGATCGCAAGTCAAACTTTTAGCAGCAGTTTTATATCATGTCTGTTTAATTAGTTACAATAAACAAAAAAGTTGGGAAACGATCGGATAAGTATTGTCTCTAAATACTCTCAATTATCATGGAATGTTCTTTGTGTGGAGTATGGGGAGTGTGGGGGGCAAAAATCTTGTCTACAGTTATCAAAAAAATGTATTTTTCAATACACTTTTCTCCGATAAAAGCAGCTCCAAGACTTACATACACTATATTTCGGGCAAATACTGAAATGACCCTTACCAGAAAATCATCTTACCAATTACCAATGCTGAAATGCGGCGTTGTCAGAAAAGAAGATGATTCAGAGAATGATCAGCGTGTAAAGTTCAAGGAGGAATGTAATTGAATGTCCAGAATACCACAGTCACCACATCCATAAAAATGGTCACGTGAAAAGGTAAGCAAAATTATATCTGTGTCAAGTGTGGCCGTCA
>NZ_RCBY01000459.1 GCF_003838195.1 Okeania hirsuta | reverse complement strand
CCCAAACAACCTAAGTTATACCATAAGTAATGAAGCTTGAGATAAAAATCATGTCAGGATCAGAAAGCGGCAATCGCATTAAACTACGGTATTTGAAAAATAATAAGATCTTGAGATAAAAATCATGTCAGGATCAGAAAGCGGCCTACGATTATTAGAAGAGCACTTTGGATTTATAGAAGACCCTCGTCTTGATCGGCACAAAGAACATTTATTGCTGGACATAATAGGATTAACGATAATAGGCACGCTGAGTGGGGCTGATAATTGGGTAGCCATTGAAGAATTTGGCAAAGCAAAGGAGTTGTTTTTGAAGGACCTGCTGGTACTACCCAATGGCATTCCCTCGCATGATACTTTAGGTCGCGTATTTTCGATTTTATCAGCCGAAGAGGTGGAAAAAGGTTTTGCCAGTTGGATTAGTAACCTTAGTCAAGTCACTCAAGGACAAGTAGTTGCCATTGACGGTAAGCGCTTGCGAGGATCGTATGATAAAGGCAGTAACAAGGCCGCCATACATATGGTAAGCGCCTGGGCTACAGCGAATCAGGTTAGTCTAGGGCAGTTAAAGGTAGGTGATAAATCCAATGAGATTAGTGCGATACCGGAACTGTTAAGCATGTTGGAAATAGCGGGATGTATCATCACCATTGATGCGATGGGCACTCAAAAGGAGATCGCCCAGCAGATTCGAGCTCATCAGGCGGATTATGTGTTAGCCCTTAAATCCAATCAAGGAGAACTATATGAAGAAGTCAAAGCTACCTTTGAGCATTTAATCAACACTCGATTTTGTCAGCAAGATCAGCAATGGGATAAAGGCCATGGTCGGATAGAATCGCGCAAATGCTATGTGTTAGACTTACAAGCACCCGACTTTGATTGGATTCTGTCCCAGGACCTGGAGCAGTGGAAGGATATCTCGAGCTTGATCATGATACAGGCCACGCGTTGGAAAGGGGATCAGGTCCAGACCCAGAATCGATACTACATTAGCAGTCTATCTGCTCAAAATAAAGATGCTCAAGCATTTAATCATATTGTTAGAACTCATTGGGCTATCGAAAATCAATTGCATTGGACCTTAGATGTGGTTTTCAAAGAGGATGCTTCCAGAGTCCGATCCGGATATGCTGACCAGAACTTGTCCGTCATCCGTAGATTGGCCCTCAATCTACTCAAACAGGACAAATCTCTTAAAGTGGGCATCCAGAACAAAAGAATGAGAGCTGCTTGGGATAATCAATATTTAATTAAAATCATTAACCAAGCAGTTTAATGCGATTGCCCTAGAAATGGGATTACTCAACATCCAATTTTTTTCATTTTTTTGTACATTTGGTTAGATAGGGTCAACTTTTCGTCAGCAAATTAAATTGATCATTTTGCCAATAATTGAGGAGTATAGGCATCTGAGCGCATTGAAGAATGGAGAGCAAAGTAGTTTAGAGTGGATTTATGCTAAGTATTTCCAGATCATTTTTCTTTATTGCAAAAAGCTGATCGGCATAGAGGTGCTGGCGGAGGAAGCCACTTCTGAAGTATTCCTGACCCTCTGGGAAAAACGATCCATCATTTCTACAGACAAATCTATTCAGGCATTTTGTATTCACATCGCTAAGGTCAGGCTTAATGATCATCTGAAGAAGATCGCTAACGACCAACGTCTCAAGAGCAATTTCTATTAAGTCATAGGGCGGAAACTCTAAAAAGTGGCGAGCATCTGTTGATTGAAAAAGAACAGTTGAGGCCATTAATAAATTGGTAGAAACACTTCCTCCACAGAGAAGAGCCATTTTTAAGATGCGCTATTTCGAAGGCAAGGACAATAAGAAGATCGCCGAACAGATGCAGATTTCGACATAATACCGTGAAGGTACAACTCGTGAAAGCTCGTCGACATCTCAAAAGCACTGCATTTAAGCATGACATCTTCTCCACTATTGTTTCAATTCTTTCTTTTTATCCAGATAAACGATCCCGTCGCTGGGCTTTGTACCGAGTCATAGGTAAAAACTTGCTTTGCTACTGCAGCTTATAGTTGAAAAGAATTCAGCCCTTCCGTCAAGAATTCTCAGATATAAGACTATCCCCTCTCATCCTATCTTAAGTTCTTGAAGCTATAGAATCTGATCCTAGTTTACTCCACTAAATAATAAACATGAGATACTTGAACATGAACATGTTAACAACTGGAGCTTTATTGATAACTCCTCGCTAGCTGTCAACCACAAAATTTATCTCCAGAGATCAGTGAGACCTCACCTTTCACGTATCTTTGATTCGGGAACTACGGGCTGACTTTGCCTTGGGAGACCCTAACCTATTTACTGCAACCGCGAGCTATGTAAATTCAAAAAAAAGTTAGACGGGATTTCAAGAGGGTATGAATGATCCAAATCATAGCATCACGAGGGAAAGGCCGCTTTGGTAATGCCTTTGAATTTGGTGAAAAAAGTAATACGGTCATCTTCTTTAAAAGCAAAAGACAACATCGCCTACAAATCCTCAACATTGGTCTGGTTCTATTTTTTTGGTTAAGTGTGGACCTTCAAAAACTTGATGGCTATACGGATCCCATACAGATTACGGATGCCAGTTTTTAATGACGCTCATCTGGGTGATTTCACTGACGATATCCACCGGGGTTTAGATTGGGGTGATAGGCGATAAAAGTGCTTGGACTTTGGACACCTTGAATTCTTCCTTACTGGAAGAATTTGAAAAAAGATTGGTAAGTATTGCCAAGCCTCAATTTAGCAGAAGCACCTGGACACATATACTCATCGCTTATGATGCTCTGGGCACTTCGAACAGCTGGGCCAGCCTATACCTAAATGGCGAAAAGAT
>NZ_RCBY01000458.1 GCF_003838195.1 Okeania hirsuta | reverse complement strand
CAAATTTATTAGTTTCTATCCGTAAATCTCGATTAATTTGACAGAATTCAAAAAATTGTTCATCTGTCATTTGTAAATTTGGAGGCATTTGTAAAATAATCGGATCATCAAGCATAATTTTTCCCTCCTAAAAATAATTAAGGATTAAGAATCCTGGTTAAAATCTTAATCCTCAATTAAATTACAACGTAAGCATTTCGTGCGGACTGCTGCGCAAACAGCTATTAGCGCTTCAGCGGTCAGCAATAAAAATCAAATAGGCTATTATTGTCAGTATTCAGCTCTTAGTTTTTTAATGAATAAAGCAAGCATTCGTTTAACTTCTATTACATTTTTAATCAGATAATGAACCACAAGAAGGATAAGTTTTAGTTCAATTCATACAATTCTATGGCGGGAAATGTAGATGTTTCTCAAGAGTTGATACCTGACTGCTGAATGCTGAATGCTTACATGATAACTTTACTTATTTGGTTGAGGGGTCATCCGCAAATATGACTTAACTTCTGTGTAACCTTTGGGGAATTTTTGTTTTAATTCTTCAGGGTCTTTTAAAGAAGGAACTATCACACAATCATCACCATCTTTCCAATTTACAGGAGTAGCAACTTGATAATTATCTGTTAGTTGCAAAGAATCAATTACTCTGAGAATTTCCTCAAAATTACGACCTGTACTAGCGGGATAAGTAATAGAAAGACGGAGTTTCTTTTCGGGGTCGATAATAAAAACAGTACGAATTGTCAGATTATTTAAAGAATTAGGATGAATCATATCGTACAAATCAGAAACCTTTTTATCCACATCTGCCAGAATAGGATAATTAACAGTTGTACTTTGGGTTTCATTAATATCTCCAATCCAACCCTTATGAGATTCTGCATCATCCACACTTAGGGCTAAAACCTTAGCACCTCTTTTGTCAAATTCTGGTTTGAGTTTGGCAACTGTACCTAGCTCTGTTGTGCAAACTGGCGTGTAATCAGCAGGATGGGAAAATAGCACTACCCAGCTATCTCCAGCCCACTCATAAAAGTTGATTTCCCCTTCAGAAGAATTTTGGGTAAAGTTGGGTACCGTGTCACCTAATCTAAGGGCCATAGCTTAACTTCCTATATTGTTTATAGTGAACAATTCTCTATGTTTTCATCCTATAATCATTTAAGCTTTTAACTTTATATAATCTTAAAAATTAGATTAAATTTAAAGTTATGTCATATGTTATGAATTAGTAACCATTGTGATGAATTATTAACCATGTTTCAATTTATTTATTTTGTAATTCATGCCATACAACCATTTTTGGTTCCTCTGTGTTTTGTCTTTGCTTGGGGATTGATAATTTTAACGTTCTGGAGTATAATCGGTGCCCTACTTGATTCAGTGCGTAGAGCGAAACAGATGCACAAAATTCCCTGTGCTAATTGTCTATTTTTTACTGGAGATTATCATCTTAAATGTCCTGTACAACCTAAAGTTGCTCTTTCAGAAAAAGCAATTAATTGTATTGACTATAGACCTAAATCTGTGAGTTGGTACGACCGGATTAATTCCTATTGAAGAAGTAAGAAGTAAGAAGTAAGAAGCAAGAAGGGGTAAATATTGAAAGAAAGGGAAAAACGATAGAGATAACTATCTCAAATCAATTATAACTGCTATTTTTAAGCATATCTAATCGAGATGCACTTTTTATAGCATTCTTTTTTGAAACTGATATTAGGCAATAGTTAGAAATAGTTTTGATGCTTGCTGCTTTTTGATTTGAGGTGTATAAACTTAATTTCAAAAAAAATCAACAGCCTATTCCTGCCCAATATCCACTAATACTTTTAATATTCCCTTCTTCTGAGCATGAACAAAAGCATCAATTCCTGCTTCTAGAGGATAATGAGCTTGGATTAATGGCTTGACATTAACCTTCTGTTGTGATAGTAGTTCCAATGCTGGTTTAAAAGGTCCGCAACGAGAACCAACTAAAGTAATTTCATCCACCACCAACGATGAAATATCCAAACTCAGATTCCCAGCATAAGTACTTTTGAGGACCAAAATACCACAAGGGCGAAGAGCACGACGAGCGATCGCAAATCCTTCTGGGTTGCCAGTACATTCCACTGCCACATCAAAAGCTCCTGTAGTAACCGCATCAGCAAACCCAGTTTTAATTCCCCGCTCCTCTAAATTTGCCAGTTTTTCCCGATGACGACCAATAACCAATAACTGACAATCAGTCAAAGCTAAAGTTTGTGCCACCAATTGTCCGAGTTTACCATCCCCCACAACTAAGACTTTATCTACTGGGCAAATTTGTATTTGTTGTTGAATTTCCAATGCTGCTGCCACTGGTTCGGTAAATGTAGCTTCATCGGTTGAGACATTTTCAGGTACCGGATGGAGATTTTTTACTGGCAAGGTAAGATATTCGGCAAAAGCTCCATTGCGGTTAACTATTCCCAAGACTGTCCGATTTTCACAGTGGGTAGGTTGGTTACTTAAGCAAAAGCGACAATAACCACAAGCAGCATTAATTTCTCCTACCACTCGTCGATTGAGTAAATTTTCGGGTCCTTGTTCGACCACACCGACAAATTCATGGCCTAAGATTCCTTTGTAAGGGTAGTAACCTCTGAGAAGTTCTAGGTCTGTATTGCAGATACCGGCACGCAAGACGCGGACAAGTGCTTCTCCTGCTGGGGGTTCGGGTGTAGGGAGGTCGCTGCGGAGTTGGAGTTGTTGATTTTCTAGCCAGATTCCTTTCATTATTTCTATTTTTTGAGTAGGTTTAGTTAATTTGATTTTAGGCCTTGAAGAAGGAGACAGGAGACAGGAGACAGGAGACAGGAGGAAAATTACATGGGGATTC
>NZ_RCBY01000457.1 GCF_003838195.1 Okeania hirsuta | reverse complement strand
GCAGTGGAAGGAAAGGTTAGGAAATATCGAGAACTTAAAACTCAGAGAAAGTAATTTTTTTCCTGCTTCCCTTTTTCCTCTTCCCTCTTCCCTCTTCCTTCTTCCTTCTTCCTTCTTCAAAAAATCTATAATGCAAGATAAATAAACTTAGTTTTGATTTTATAACCTCAAATTCAATGAATAAAATTATAGTCGGTCTTTCTGGTGGAGTTGATAGTTCCACAACCGCAGCAATACTACATCATCAAGGATATCAAGTTGAGGGTTTAACTCTTTGGTTAATGAAAGGAAAAGGTCAATGTTGTTCCGAGGGAATGGTCGATGCCGCTCATATTTGTGAACAGTTAGGTATTCCCCATCATATTGTGGATAGTCGCGATCTATTTCAGGCAAATATTGTTGATTATTTAGTAACAGGATACAGTGCTGGAATTACTCCACTACCTTGTTCTCAATGTAATAAAGCTGTGAAATTTGGCCCGATGCTGGCTTATGGTCGTGAAAAATTGGGTATTGACAAAATTGCCACGGGGCATTACGCACGAATTGATTATGATTCACAGAGCGATCGCTATCAATTAAAACGTGCTATTGACCGTAATAAAGACCAGTCTTATTTTCTGTACGATTTAACACAGGACTTATTAGCTGGTTCCGTATTTCCTCTAGGAAAAATGGTGAAAAGTGAAACCCGACGCATTGCAGCAGAATATGGTTTGAAAACTGCTGATAAACCAGAAAGTCAGGATTTATGTCTAGTGGAAGCTAGCGGTTCGATGCGGGCATTTTTGGATAAATATATTACTCCTCATCAAGGTGAAATAGTTGACCAAGAGGGACGAGTGTTAGGACTCCATGATGGTGTCCATCATTATACAATTGGCCAAAGAAAAGGTTTAGGAGTTTCGGCCCCTCATCCTTTATATGTAATTGATTTAGACCCAGTGATGAATCGGGTAATAGTGGGCGATCGCGACAGTGCGTCAAAAATGGAGTCCACTGTGAAGTTAGTTAATTGGGTTTCTATTGTCCCACCAACTATACCTATACGAGGGGAGGTGCAAGTGAGATATCGTAGTTTACCTGTAGCAGCAAATATTATTCCTTTGGGTATTAATGAGGAGAAACCACAGGATGGTTTTCGAGTTAAGTTAATGTTTGAAGAGGCAGTTTTTGGTATAACTCCTGGACAAGCTGCTGTTTGGTATGAGGGAGATATTTTGTTAGGTGGAGGGATAATTGAAAAGGAGGAGTAAGTGTTAGTTTGTTGTCTGGATTTTAGTTGATTATTGAAGTTGAAAATCCAGACGACTAAATTATCTATTAGCAGATTTCTTAAATTTTGCTTTGTGGGAATTTTTTTAAGGGTAAAACTAGAATAAATATGGGTTCCTCTGGAATTTTTTTGACGGTCGGAGGGGAAAATATAGAAATAGTAAATTTTCCATCAGTGGGTTTCCCAGATTTTGCCGAACTGCCAATTTTTTCAGGGGATCAAGTCAGAGTAAGCATGAGTTTATCTGAAGATTTGTTGATGGTCAGAAGGGAAAATTCAGGAGTAGTAGATTTTCCATCATTGGGTTTCTCAGATTTTGCTGAACTGCCAATTTTTTCTGAAGATAAGGTCAGGGTAAGCATGATTTATTCTGGAAATTTTTTGATGGTTAGAGGGGAAAATTCAGGAGTAGTAGATTTTCCATCATTGGGTTTCTTAAATTTTGTCGAACTGCCAATTTTTTCAGGAGCTAAAGTCAAAGTAAGTCTAATTTTCTCTGAATATTTCTTGATGCTCAAAGGTGAAAATCTAGAAATAGTAAATTTTCCATCAGTGGATTTCTTAAATTTTGTCGAACTGCCAATTTTTTCAGGAGCTAAAGTCAGAGTAAGTCTGATTTTCTCTGAATATTTCTTGATGCTCAAAGGTGAAAATCTAGAAATAGTAAATTTTCCATCAGTGGATTTCTTAAATTTTGTCGAACTGCCAATTTTTTCAGGAGCTAAAGTCAGAGTAAGTCTGATTTTCTCTGAATATTTCTTGATGCTCAAAGGTGAAAATCTAGAAATAGTAAATTTTCCATCAGTGGATTTCTTAAATTTTGTCGAACTGCCAATTTTTTCAGGAGCTAAAGTCAGAGTAAGTCTGATTTTCTCTGAATATTTCTTGATGCTCAAAGGTGAAAATCTAGAAATAGTAAATTTTCCATCAGTGGATTTCTTAAATTTTGTCGAACTGCCAATTTTTTCTGAAGCTAAAGTTAGGGTAAGTATAGGTAAATCTGACAATTTTTTAATGCTCAGAGGCGAAAATCCGGAAATAGTAAATTCTCTATTGAAGTTTTTTAGGAGGTAAAACAAAAGTAAGTATGAGTTTGTAATTATAATTTGCTTGACTGTAAAATCTGTAAATTATAAGTATCGAATCATCAATCAACCTCTAAGATTTTTGTTAAAAGCTTTGCAGGAGGATTTTTTATGAATCAGTCTTCAGAAATTCAAGAATTCAAAAAATATAAACCACTACTTTACATTACCCCTAATAATAAATCTAGTTTACAACAATCTCTATCTTCAGCAATCACTACTGTAACTACTGAACAAGATAAAAATAAATTAAATAGTTTCAAATCAAATCCCTTAAGCATAAAAGAAGCTTTGATATATGGAGGTTTGTCAGCTTTACTTCCTCCTTTTAGTTATTTATTAATACCAGTAGTAACAGGAATTTTTGCTCGCCAACAAAATACTCAAGATAGCGAACAAGCAAAACTCGACGAAAATACAAAATTAGCTTTAAATGAATTTAATTTAGCTATGTTGGTCAGAATTTATTACAGAAACTCCTTACTCAGATATACCAGAATATTTTGACTT
>NZ_RCBY01000456.1 GCF_003838195.1 Okeania hirsuta | reverse complement strand
GAATCTTTGAAGCTTCTTTTTAAGGGATCTTCCAGGGTGTCGTAGTAGGCGGTTTGGAAGGTATTGAGGACGTTGCGGGTTTCGGAAAATGTCCCGGGTTTCAGGTATGCATACATTCTTTATGAACCTTGCAGCAGCACGAGCCGATTTTTCAAAATCTTCTCGTTCGTCCACCTCGCGATTTACTTTCAATCCCATTTGACGGCCCACTCCAGGCATCAATTGAAAGTGGCCTACCGCACCTGTAGGAGATTTCCTGAGCTGGCCCGGACTCTCTATCAACAAAATGCTTTGTGCAAACCAGGGATCGGTATCCTCGGCCTGGAAATGCCGAATACCGGCATCTATGCTGGGCAATACTTCCCGCAATTGGTAGAAATCGCTTTTGCCGTAGGTTACATACAGTCGCGTATTGGAGGGCAGCTCACATATTTGAAGAATGGAATCTTTGAAGCTTTTTTTAAGGGATCTTCCAGGGTGTCGTAGTAGGCGGTTTGGAAGGTATTGAGGACGTTGCGGGTTTCGGCAATATTGAGAACGCTGTATTCGGGGGGCAGATTCATGACCTTGCGCCAGAAGCGTACTTGTGCAAGTGTGTCCCACCTTTCACGATGCAAATCTTTATCCATTATTACATGTTGCACACTGCTATCATGATTCTAACAATTTCAATGATTTCTTCAGAAACGCTATCCTGAGAGAATCCGGCAGAACATAATACGAAAAGAAGAAGGAGTGATCCAAAAGGTAACGCAACATCAATCTTTAGAGCTTTAGGTTTGTATCCGTAATTTACAATAAATTATTATTACGATACATAAAAAATTTACATTTGGAATACCCGAAGGCTTGTACTTTAAATTAGCGAATAAAAAACAAATCCGATGAAGGTATGTAAGTTCCTTCATCGGATTGAATAATATATGATCGAGTAATTTTCCTTTCTGGCTTAGGAAATCAGGATTTTGATGCCAGTCTTGATTCATTGAGGTGGGTTTGCCATTTCCAGGCCGTTGCCATCATCATTTCATCAATTCCGTATTTGGGAACCCATCCCAGTCGCTCTTTGGCAAGGCTGCTGTCCGAGTAGATTTTCTCAACATCCCCGGACGGCGAGGGCCTACTTCAAAATTAACTTTTACACCGGTTACGTTCTGAAAAGCATGGATGGCCTCAAGGACGGAAACCCCTTCTCCAGATCCCAGGTTTAACGCTCATACGACTCTTGATTTTTCCCTTCCAGCAGGTAGGCCATGGCTTGTAAATGTGCCTGGGCAATATCTACGACATGTATGTAATCCCTGATGCATGAGCCATCTCGTGTATTATAATCACCCCAAAAACCGTAATCTTCGGAATAATTCCTGAAGCGGATTGTGTAATCACAGGCACCAAATTGCTGGGACGATTGATAGGATCTTCTCCTATTAAACCCGATTCATGTGCACCAACGGGATTGAAATACCTCAAGGCTATTCCTTTCACAGAAGTGGAGGCTTTTATAAAGTCCTGAATAATCCGTTCTCCAAAAAGTTTGGTACATCCGTAGGGGAAGGAGCCTCAGTGGTAGGAGTTTTTCAGTTACCGGGATGTCAGAAATATCTCCATAAACTGTGCAAGAGGAGGAAAAGATAAAATTAGAAACCTCATACTTTTCGCAACAATGAAGCATATTGAGAAGCGAGTCAAAGTTGTTGCGGTAATAGAGTAGGGGTTTCTCCACAGATTCTCCTACAGCTTTTAGTGCTGCAAAATGTATCACCCCAACGATATCTGTATGTTGTTCAAATATTTTTCGACTTCCTGGAGGTTGCAAAGATCAACCGAATAGTTCAGCATTCTTTTGCCCGTAATTTCTTCGATTCTATCCAAGGTAGTTAAAGAGAATTGATCTGGTTGTCAATCGAAATTACTTCGTATTTACCCTGATTGATGATTTCGATTGCAGTGTGAGAGCCTATGTAACCGGTTCCCCCGGTGATGAGAATAGCTGGCATAGATAATTGTTGAAATATTTTTTATTTATGATAAAATTAAAGCAATAATCTATTTTTATTAGCTGAAATAATGCCAATTATAACGGCTTCCGCAGCAATTGAAACACTTTAGTAAAATACTTGCTATAAATCCTTCCGTAATGGGTATTAATTCCATGCATTTTGCAAGAACGTAAAATTTCTTTATTGATCGTCAGAGTACTTTTTATGCCCTGGGTACTGCTACCGCCAGTTCTCATTTTGACCAGGGTTTCGGGAATGTAGGTATAGGGGAGTTTTTCTTTGTGAAACAAACGTACCATAAGGTCAAAATCTGCGCATATCTCAAAGCTGGTATCAAAGTCCCGTATTTCTCGTAGATCTCTTTCCGCAAAAAGAAGGTCGGGTGGGGAGGCATCATCCCTCTAGCCCACCAATTGTCTTTGTAATTATTGGCCTGGTAATACCTGACCACTTTATCAGGTCATCATCATTTACATAGACCAGGTCTCCAAAACTCATTTTGATTGATGGATCCAAAAAAGCTTTGGCAACCCTGCTCAGTATGTTGGTGCGTGGATACAGGTCATCTGCATTCAATATTCCTACAACTTCTCCGGAAGCCAGGGCTATTCCTTTGTTCATCGCATGGTAAAGCCCCTCATCTTTCTCTGATACGACATACGCAAGCCTTGATTGGTATGCTTCCAGAATCGAGAGGGTGCCGTCGGTGGAAGCACCATCAATTACGATATGTTCTATATCCGGATGGTCTTGCCGTGCTACGGAATCCAGGCAATCTCTGAGGTAATCCTGAGCATTATAGCATACAGTAATGATGCTGATTTTCATAGGCTAATTTCTTTCCAAAATAAATTTATCAATCTCTACATTTGGATCAG
>NZ_RCBY01000455.1 GCF_003838195.1 Okeania hirsuta | reverse complement strand
GCATAGTCCTTCCGATGGGGTCTATTCCTAAAGCTGCATATGATCCGTCGTTTCTTGTGTTCCAAACCTGGATAGGCAAGATCTTATAGGGAGATCCACCGTTGAGGCGGTAGGTAAGCGAAGATGTATCGATCTTTGAAAAGATGCTTTGGGTATATCCTCCTCCCGTAGACTTATAAATGTCTAAGAGAACCTCAATGGCTTTACCACTACCGTTGTTTTTAAGGGTAATTTCTTGGTATTGGGATTGTTTGGTCCATAGCAAGCATCTTGAGCGGATTGGGTGAAAGGGAGAGGTTAGGAAGTTGTAAAGTGATGCTGATATTTGCATTCATCGTAGCATCCACAATCGTATTTCCTTCACAAGACCAGCCTGCATGCATGCTGGAGCTTATGGTATTTGCTTCACAACCCGAGACCGCAATTATTTCTGTGAATTCGAGGCTTTCATTGGTATCAAAAAAAGGCATCTCCATTTCCAATATTCTGGAAATCGTTTCCACTGAAAAAAATGCTATCCTTAGAAAGCACTGATCGTCCCTAAGGAGGTTGACATCAAGTCTATCCCAGCGTTATGAATATCAGTAATGAAGAAGGAGCTAAGTTTTCCATTTCCCCCGTTTACAACTTTAATACTCCGGGTGGTTGTTTCACCGCTATTCACACTTTGGTTAGCAGGACTGATATTAATTATGCTTAAGGCAGGATATAAGGCATTGTAAGGAACACTGGTATCTTCTTTATCCCCTTCATTCGAAACAAGCTCTACCCTATTCTGGAGTATTCCTCCTGACAGAATGGCATTCATTGCCGGGATAGCAGCTTCGTAGGATATCATAAAACCCGCGCTCAAAACGCTCCCTAAATCATTTAATCGAAATACCGGCGCCTGCAGATCTGATATATCATGTTCATAAACACCTGCAGCAGATGTATCCTGAAGACTTCCGCTTATGTAGCTAATGCCTGCAGGTAAATATACGGTAACTTCCTGCCCTGTCAGACTAAAGCTGGAAGCATTGAGGTAGCTAATACCGAATACCTGATTTTCTGAGCAAACGCTTATTTCCAGGGGTGTGTCAAACGTAAAATATACATCATCCAGTTCGGCACGGAAGAGGTTACTCAACATAAAAGAGCTGGCAGCAGAAAGAGAATAAGAGGCCATTTCCTCTTTGGGGCTTACTAGGTATTGAATGAGTAAAGTTTGAAAATCGAGGGCGTTTGTATAGGTTCTTCATTAGCCTTATCCGTAAATCTCATTGGGGAAAAAAGAAGGTCTTATTCTTTTCTCCCAGGGAGTAGATTCCATTTAAATGCCAATCAGAAAATAATGAGAATAGCTTAATTCAGGGCCTATTTCCATCAGGAGCTTTTCCATTTTTTGGAAGGCCACCAATTTTTGGATAGAAAAACAAAGCCTTACAAAAAAAAAGCTCCCTGCACACATGGTACAAGGAGCTCCAAATACAATCTTAATCTATATCATTTCACTTCCAGCTTTTCTGTATACGAAAAGCCGTTTTTTATCGTATCCTTTACCAGGTAGAGACCCAGATTTAAATGACGTTTTCTTATGGAGACCGATGGTAGCGTTTAATTCCGTATTAGCACTTACCAGGCTTCCATTTAAGCTGTAAATTTCCAGTTTATTATATAGGTATTCGAACTCCAGCATCCTCGATGTGACGAATCTCCGCCTGTGCCTCAACTTCCAGGGGATTGGGACTCACGCTTAGGTAGAGTTTGTTTTGCTCTTGCCCATTCGAGGGATTGACCACTTGATTTTGTACGGTATTCGTAATGATGAATTCACTGTAGTCAAACTGGATCGCTGCCCGGTTCTCGATGATGGTACCCGCAGGAATGGCCTGACCGGGCATGATTTTGTATTCGATAAATCCGTGGCTGGCGGCTTCATTGCTATTGCTATCAGGCAGAAAGATGCGGTCGAAAGTAAAACTGATTACACGATCTTCCGATATTTGATACTTATAATCGTGGCTGGCTCCTTGTAATTCAAAGCTGGCCAGATCGAGGAAGGGAGAAATCGTATCCTGAATAAAGACTCGCTGGGCGAATTTAGTTCCCACATTCTGAAAACGAATCTTATAGGTCAGGACATCTTCTTTCTCAATGGCTCCGGTCGGGAAAACCAGGATATCATTAGGATCAACGGCCCCTACTATTTCATTGTAGTGATGCGCATATTGTTGGTCAAATCACAATCATCTGGTGGATTGCGGAAATATGCCCTAACTTCTGCCCGCTTGCCTAATGTTGCAGTAGCAGAAACAGAGTCAGTAATCATGATCGTTCCTTGTTGCATAGGCTTCAATTCATTCAGGTTCCAAACAAATTCCAGTAACACTTGGTCCCTGGGTCCTTTGATCCCAGGCTATATCTGAACTCAAAGGGATGATATCATTATCAAACTCTACCACAAGTTCAAGATTAGATGCGCCCAAGGCCCCTCTGTTTAGAAAGGAAATGGCATAGCTGTTCCTAAAGCCTCTACGAAAGAGCCGTACTGCTCAGGTAAGTAACCAGATCGGGCTTAGGACAACTAGGACTCATGGCAAAATTCTTCCCACAGAATGACAGCGAACTTGCTTTGTTAGCACTTTCGTAGACTATGGTGTGAGAACTGTCGCAGCTTGATACATTGGACCATTCATCTGTAGTAATGCTACTGATGGTATAGGTTCCATACTGACGATAGATCCTGTATTCACCCGAATCATTGGTAGTTACGTATTTAGGACCGGGCATAACTTCGAGTAGCATGTTGGGAACTCCGGGTTCACCCTCATCCTGCTGACAGTTTCCGTTTAGGTCGTAGTAGACGACTCCACATATTTCGGCTCCATCCTCTTCAATTACTGTCTGGCAGTC
>NZ_RCBY01000454.1 GCF_003838195.1 Okeania hirsuta | reverse complement strand
AATAGGGAACAGTGGGAAAAACACTTCCTTTATGCGAATTCTCAATTCTCAATTCACTTATTTATTTATGTGTTATAGCAGGGAACAGGGAATAGGGAACAGTGGGAAAAACACTTCCTTTATGCGAATTCTCAATTCTCAATTCTCAATTCTCAATTCACTTTGGGTTATTGAAGGAAAACTGAGCAAAACTCAACTCATTAACTTTATTCCAATTAAAAACTTGCTCCCGAAATTTTTTCCACTGTTGATAAACTTCCTGAAAACTCCCATCTTTACTAGCATTTTCCTCATAAATTTCAAAAGCAGCTTTCTGAGCAGCTTGCATAATTTCTGGGCTAAAAGGTCTCAACTGAACACCTTTTTCAATCAATCTTGGCAAAGCTTCACCATTCAAAAAATCATATTGAGCCAACATATTCAAATTAGTTTCATAAGCAGCAGTCTGAAAAATTTCCTGATATTCCTTTGGTAACTTATTCCAAGCATCCAAATTAACCAATACATCTAAAGTCAGACCAGGTTCCCACCAACCAGGATAATAATAATATTTTGCAGCCTTATATAAACCCAATTTCTCATCATCATAAGGTCCAGTAAATTCAGCAGCATCAATAGCACCTCTTTCTAAAGCCAAATAAACTTCCCCACCAGGTAACACCTGAACATTTACTCCCAACTTACTCATCACATCCCCTCCTAAACCAGGAATGCGCATCTTTAAACCATTGAGGTCAGCCAAAGTATTAATTTCCTGCCTAAACCAACCACCCATTTGTGCCCCTATGCCACCCGCAGGGAAGTTAATAATGTTAAAATCAGCATAAACTTTTTGCATCACTTCTAGACCCCCACCATGATATAGCCATGCATTCTGTTGTTGGGTAGTAAAACCAAATGGAACAGTAGTCGCAAACACAAGAGTAGGATTTTTGCCTTTATAATAAAAACTAGAAGTATGACCACATTGTACGGTGCCTTGTTGTACAGCATCTAAGACTTCCAACCCTCCGACTATTTCACCAGCTTGATAGGGAGTAATAGTAAATTTACCGTTGGTCATAACTGTGACGCGATCGCAAATCCTCTGTGCTCCACCAAACAAAGTATCCAGAGATTTCGGCCAACTCGTTGCCATTCTCCATTTTATCTGTTGGGGTTCGGTTTGACTCAATGCAGGTAAAGCAACTGCACTTGTACCAGCAACAGTAGCATAACTAATTAGGTTTCGACGTTTCATTATCTTATATGTTATTTATTGATAGCAACCACCAGAGCAGTTAGGACATTCTCGCTCTTCTCAAATTTAGTCACAGCAACCTCTCCCTCTTCCCTCTCTTCCCCCTCTCCCCTCTCTTCTGATTCAGCTTGGGGAGTTATTGAAGGCAAACTGAGCAAAACTTAATTCATTAATAGCATTCCATTGATAAATCTGTTCTCGGAACTTTTTCCACTGTTCGTAGACTTCTTTAAAGGTTGCATCCTGATTAGCTTTCTCTTCGTAAAATTCAAAAGCTGCTTTCTGTGCTGCTTGTAAAATTTCTTGACTGTAAGGGCGTAATTCAGTGCCACCTGCTATCAATTCTGCCAATGCTGCTCCGTTTAAAGCATCATATTGGGCGAGCATACTTATATTTGCTTGATATGCAGCACTTTTAAAAGTTTCCTGATATTCTTTTGGCAACTTATTCCATTCATCCAGATTAACTTGCACCTCAAAAGTCGGACCAGGTTCCCACCAACCAGGATAATAATAGTATTTCGCAGCATTATTTAAACCTAGTTTCTGGTCATCATAAGGACCTACCCATTCCGCAGCATCAAGAGCGCCTCGCTCCAAAGCTAGATAAATTTCACCACCAGGCAATACTTGAGCATTTACACCTAATTTTTTCATTACTTCCCCACCAAAACCAGGGATACGCATACTTAAACCATTTAGATCGTTAACTGTGTTAATCTCTCGTTTAAACCAGCCTCCCATCTGCGTCCCACTATTACCAGCAGGAAAACTAATAATGTTAAAGTCGGAGTAAAGCTTGTGCATTATTTCTAACCCTCCACCATGATAATACCAAGCATTCTGTTGTTGGGCAGTTAAGCCAAAGGGGACAGCAGTGCCAAAAGCAAGAGCTGAATTTTTACCAACATAATAGTAACTAGCAGTATGGCCACATTGTACTGTACCTTGTTGGACAGCATCCAGAACCTCTAAACCTCCGACTATTTCACCAGCTTGATAGGGGGTAATGGTAAATCTGCCATTAGTCATAGCTGCGACGCGATCGCATACTGTTTGTGCCCCACCAAAAACTGTTTCTAAGGAACGAGGCCAACTCGTGGTCATTCTCCATTTTACAGAGGGCAAGCTATCAGTAGAGGTAGTTTCAGTGGTAGTTTGACTACAAGCGGCTAAAGTTGCGACACTTGCAGCAGTTGCAATATGGTTAATTAGTTTTCTTCGTTTCATTGTTTTATATTATTTGTGTTTTAAGCTTTTCTACTTAGTATTAGATCAGGTTTCAGGGTTTGATATCTTGATCAAAGGGAGTAGAAACAGAAGCTGAAATCTTACCCAAGTATATAGTAAAATAGGCAAAAATACCTCAAACTATAAAGTCTAGCGCTATATTCACTGCCATCTCAAAAATCTTATTTATCAAAATAATTGGGTCGCGCAACCCCGCCTTGATTAGCAAAATGTTTTTAGAGGGTTGCTCTAATCCCTGTTACCAAAAAAACTTCTGTACGTCGCCAATCCGACGGCTCCCCTATCTGACTTCTGACTCCTGAGTTCGTTAAATTTCACCAAAGGCGATCAACGTGAAGCCACAATCATCAGGTCTGTCAGGTGATGAAGTCACAACAACTAAGTGATATGGCATAACTTCAACAATGGCAACTGAC
>NZ_RCBY01000453.1 GCF_003838195.1 Okeania hirsuta | reverse complement strand
GGGAGTAGGGAAGTGAGAGAGTAGGGGAGAGGTAAAAATAATAATAATTAACAATAACTGGCTAATAATTATCAAAAAAAATATTCAGTCTGTGTTAATTACTTAATAATTGAAGTGTCACTTAAATATAGCATTCTTTTTTGACGCTTGGTATTAGACCCACATGATTTTGATAAAAATTAAGTGTCAAGGCTCCAATTTATGACTTTTAACTTTTGACTTTTAATTTTTGACTTTTGAGTTTCCTGATAGGGGGTGACATTCAAAAAATAATGGCTATAATAGTTTCTAGGTTCTACTGCGACGTTGGTGACTGCCAAAAATGTTTTTTTGACCTACAAATCAAAAAACATCGGGACCTAGATGTTTGAGTGGCAGTAAACTGAGCTTGCACTCAGAAACTTTAAACTTGAGCCGAGGAACCCACCTGGTATTATCCAGGTCAAAAGCTGAGGTAAGACGGCGTTGCGGTGAACTATTTTTTTTGTGAGCAGGATATAGAAAGGTATTGCCAAAAAATTAAGCTGGGCAATGGTTATCCTAAGGCCAATAATTCTGTAATTTACAAGAAAACTTGCAGCAAGAGTTATGCTCAATACTTGATAAGGTAGCGAAACAAAAAGTTACTTATTAAAGTGGCAAACCAAATAATTTATAAAGTTAAAAATTTAAAATAAAAAGCTAATAAACTAGGGCAAAATCAAAATAATAAATAGAGGAAAAATATTGTAGTTAATTAGGAAGTATACTCGTTAAGTGGCATCATAATTAGAAGAAGTTCCTCTAAACTAAACCAATAGTCTTAAAAACTTAGGGATAGATTCAGTAAATCTAGCATAAATTATTATGATGGTGATGGAAGAATTATCCTTAAATATCCCCCACATTGAACTAGCTGGAGCAAAAAATATTGGAGAATTAGCTGATTTATTTTCAGCCAAGTTATAACTACATAAATCAATGATTCAAATTCATTAGACATCTCCAATAATAAAAAATCGAATCAATTATCGCACAGAAATTATCAATTCTTTCTCCCTACTCCCTACTCCCTATTTTCTGGAGATGTGTATTAATAAATTAGGTTGATTTAGGAAAAAGTAACCTAAAGATATTCTGAATCAATTTTTCTGCTCCTGATAAAGTGACTTGAATATTTGTTGTCGTTTTTTATGGTCAACAATAGGCGCAGGATAACCTATACCCTCTCTTTCATCTGCGGGAATTTTACCAGTAACCAAATATTTCGTATCCACACTCCGCAACTCTGACACCCACTCCCGAATATATTCTGCTTCTGGGTCATATTTTTGTGTCTGAGATGAAGGATTAAATATTCTCAACGGTTTTGGGTCCATTCCACTCGATGCACTCCACTGCCAACCCCCATTATTTGCAGAAAGGTCTCCATCTATCAACTTCTGCATAAAATATTTCTCCCCCCACTGCCAATTAATTATTAAATCTTTGGTCAGAAAACTAGCAACTATCATTCGGCAACGGTTGTGCATCCAACCTGTTTCATTTAACTGACGCATGGCAGCATCAACAATAGGATAACCTGTTTTACCTTCACACCAAGCTTGAAAATATGCTTCATTATTCTCCCAGGGAAAATTTTTCCAATGTGGGCGATAAGGACCTGTTTCTAGTTCGGGATAATGATACATAACATATTGATAAAATTCGCGCCATGCTATTTCTTTTTGCCAAGTTTCGATATTGTCAAATGCTTCATCGCTAGAACAATTTTCTATTAATTCTTGAGTTTTTGCCCAAACTGTCCGAATACCAATAGTACCAAATTTTAGGGCGGGACTTAGTTGGGATGTACCATCAAGACTAGGGAAGTTTCGTTGTTCTTGGTATGAGTATATTGCCCTTTGGCAAAATGTTTCTAATTTTTCTAATGCTATAGTTTCTCCGGGTTCGAGAATGAGTGAGTTTTCCCAATTAAATCCTAATTCTTTCGCAGTTGGTAAATCAATAGTTGCTATTTTTTTTGTTTGTTGAAGTTGCTCTTCAGTTAACCCTTTGAGTAGGGGAATATTGACTGGGTTAGATTTTTTTTTGCTGCTCCAAGTTCTCCAGAATGGAGTATAGACACTATAGGGTTTTTTGGTAGAAGTAAATATTTCTTCTGGGCAATGAAGGAGTTGATCCCAAAATGTTTTTACTTGAATATTTACTGTTTCTAAATTTTCAGTAACTTGGCGGTCGCGTTCTCTACTATAAGGTTCAACATCTAGATTCCAATATACTGCTTTTGCCTCTAGAAAAGTTGCTAATTTTGGTATAGCTTCGGCAGGTTTTCCTGAGATAATTAATAGTTGACTTCCTATTTCTTGGTAGCGTTTTTGTAGATGTTGTAAACAACCAATCATATAGGTTATTCTTGCGGGGGCAATATCGTCTCGTTTGAGAATATTTTGGTCAAGGCAAAATATACCTACTACTTTTTGATTTTGTTGAGATGCTTGTGTCAGTCCGATATTATCTGAAATGCGTAGGTCGCGTCGATGCCAAAAGAGGATTAAGTTAGACATTTATTTTAATTTTATTGTTATAGTAGAAGAAAGAAAGAAGAAGGAAAAAGGAAGAAGAAAAAATCTTACCTTGTCTTAATTTTAAGCTTTTGATTTTTCCTAACTTTTCCTTCGACTGCTATAATTTTCAGTTTACTGTTAATTAGAAAATTTTTGTTTATAGGTAAGCATTTCCTGTGGAATGCTTACGTTTATAGTAATTCCAAGTCAGCTATAATCTCGATTTTAACAAAATTATTAATGATTAATTATTTTAGGTTTTAAGTCTCTAATTTTCACGAAAAAAATCATTCTTTTGTCTTTTTAGTTAATCCTCTTATTTTTCAGGAGAGGTCATTTCAGTTATCAGTTATCAGTTATCAGTTATCAGTTATCAGTTATCAGTTATCAGT
>NZ_RCBY01000452.1 GCF_003838195.1 Okeania hirsuta | reverse complement strand
ACTACAGGTTGTGGATTTACGGTTTCCTGTACCGTAGTTGGTTGTGGAACTACTGGTTGTGGATTTACTGTTTCCTGTACCGTAGTTGGTTGTGGAACTACTGGTTGTGGATTTACTGTTTCCTGTACCGTAGTTGGTTGTGGAACTACAGGTTGTGGATTTACGGTTTCCTGTACCGTAGTTGGTTGTGGAACTACAGGTTGTGGATTTACTGTTTCCTGTACCGTAGTTGGTTGTGGCACTACAGGTTGTGGATTTACTGTTTCCTGTACCGTAGTTGGTTGTGGCACTACAGGTTGTGATGGACTGTTTGTTTGTTGTTTTTCTTCCATATATCCTCAGTCAAGGAATTTTAGTAAGTCTATCCTAATATCTTTAGATTTACTCATCTCCTCTATCCAGTCTCTTGGATTTTAGGGGATTTTGTTTTAAATTTGCCAGCAAATAATATATATAAATGTTTTTCCTGTCCTTGTTTAACAGATTAGATGAATTTACTTGGATCAAATCTTGAAGAAGTAGTCAGTAGTAGGGGCGAATGGCCATTCTCCCCTACAGTAGGTTACAATGCTGTCGATAGGGGTGATAATCTCTATCAAACCTTATTTGCACCTCTTGTAAGATGGGAATCCATCAGGGAAAAGAGAATTTCAGAGGTTGAAAAAGAACAAGATGGATAATTTGGCACCAAAAAATAATATAAAATATAAAATTTTTAGATTCATTCAAACAAAGTAAAATTAATCTCAAGTAGTAAGCCGATCCAAATTTTTTGCTACTGTTAAGGATATCGTTAAAATTGCTTAAGACCCGGATACCCGAAGAATGTTTTTGAAATTTTCTTCTTCTGCAAATAAATGAAAATTGTCAGCTTAGAATCAACGCAGATTGACAATAAACAAAAATTATGATTTATAAATCCAGATTAATAGAAACACTTACAGGCAAAAATCGTGGTTTACTAGCAAGTAAAAATGACCAACAAGTAATTCTAGCAGCGATCGCTCAAGTAGAAGATTACAATCCAAACCCTTGTCCC
Organism: Okeania hirsuta; assembly: GCF_003838195.1. Classification (GTDB taxonomy): domain Bacteria; phylum Cyanobacteriota; class Cyanobacteriia; order Cyanobacteriales; family Microcoleaceae; genus Okeania; species Okeania hirsuta. The sequence goes on along the minus strand of NZ_RCBY01000452.1, from coordinate 1,902 downwards.
TTTGAAGCAAAAGAACTATTAAATGGCAATTGGCGATTACTTTATACTACCAGTCAAGAATTACTACGCATTGATAGTTTTCCTTTCCTGAAACTAGGGGAGATTTATCAATGTATCCGAGTCCAAGATACGGCAATCTATAATATTGCTGAAGTATCTGGTTTGCCTTTATTAGAAGGAATAGTTAGTGTTGTTGCTCAGTTTGAAGCTGTTTCCGAAAAGCGAGTAAATGTTAAATTTAATCGTTCAATTTTAGGTTTACAAAGTTTAATAGGTTATCAATCACCTAATAGATTAATTGCTGAAATAGAATCAGGAAAAAAATTTACTGCTGTTGATTTTAAGATACAAAACCGAGAACAAAAGGGATGGTTAGATATTACATATTTAGATGAAGATTTACGCATTGGAAGAGGCAATCAAGGCAATGTATTTGTACTAACTAAAGTTTAAGGTAATATACTAACTAATTTTTGTGAATGATGAGGAATACAGTTCAAATATCTAAAAATTATTTTTACTTTATTTATAATTTCTCGATCATTTTTAATGATGAAATCCACTATACCTTATGTCAAAAATAAAAGCATTCTTAAGATGGTCTCCAAATTTATTTGTCTGCCTCTTATATGAAATCCTGTTATACAGTTATCGCACTTTCTACTGCCATTCAATGCAGACATAAAATTCCGGAATATCCCCAGATAATTCCCACTCTAATCCTTGCTTTTTCTTGACTCGGTCTTCCGCTGATCATACGATAACTAATTTCCGAAGAATATAGAAGACTATATTAATACTAATCATCAAAAAGAATGCTATGAACAGGAAATTGGCAAACTATGCAGTTCGAGAGTTTCTCCAATCTTATTTGGTACTTAATCTATGTAAATTAGTTTCTTTTTTTTCTTGCTTCTCTACTTCTTTGCCTTGACTATTTTGCCATTACTCACTCAAATTGGTGGGCATTATTTTTGTGAATTAAAGATATATTGAAGCATAATTAATTAGAACTCTTCTAACAGAGAACTTAAGCGCTGCAATAAAGGATCTGCATCAGTTGTAGATTGTTGAACAGATAAATCTTCTTCTGTTGGTTTAGTATTAGTAGGAGTTAATTCTTCTGACTCTTCTTGGGCTGATTTAGTAATAGGTATTTCTATCTGTGACAACTCTGTCTTAAAACTCTCCATAACTTCGATGAATTTAGCATCTAAATTTAATTGGATTTGAGTCAACTGTTGATGCAATTGATTCAAGTGTTTTTTTAACTCATTTTCATTAGATTGAACTGTATTATTAGATGTATTCAATTCATCAGAAACCAATTTTGTTTCTAACTCAGAAAAATGTTTGGTAAGCTTCTCATAAATTCTGTGCTCTAGCCTTTGTAAATTAGACGCAGATTTAGCTAATTCTGTCGATGATGAAGATACATCCAAAAATTGCCACAGAGCTTGTTTACAAAGATTGCTAAAAGTTCGATATTTTTGAGAATTTAACTCTTTTTCTATAGCTACCAATAATTGCTTATCTGCTGCCTCTTCGGTAAAAAAGACTTCTTTTTTCTGATTTTTTTCCCAAAGCATCAGGTAATATTTTTGTTAACTTAACACGGGGAAAGAGAAAATAAATTTTCTACTGTGCCCCGTTATTTTTTACTTCCAGACCTAGAAAAAACTACACAGGAACTCAGTGCGAGACTCAATTATATATAAACTAGATTTTAGCACCTGAGGTTATCTAAAATTGCTATGATTGTACACAGGTTCATTTCATTCTAGATTTTGACAATAAATTCATTGATTTTTAGACAGCGAAAGATAAATTTCCTAAAGCTGTAATTGAAGAAGGAGACAGGAGACAGCTATACTGGAGACAGGAGGAAAATTACATGGGGAT
>NZ_RCBY01000451.1 GCF_003838195.1 Okeania hirsuta | reverse complement strand
TACCTGTAGTTGTGGAAACTGTAATCGAAGTCAGGATAGTACCTGCTACGAGCTGCTATATAATTGAAGTACTGTATGAAAAAACTCTTCAGCCACAAATACACTCAACATATGTAGCCGGAATAGACTTAGGGATTGACAGATTAGTAGCTCTATCTACAAACAAGCCCGGTGTTAAACCTATGCTGATTAACGGGAAGCCACTAAAAAGCGTCAATCAACTATATAATAAGCGTAAAGCTAAGTACCAAAGTCATCTCAAAGGCAACAGAAAAACTAGCCGTAAGATTGAAGCGTTAACCTACCGCCGAAATCGTTTTGTCGAGAATTATCTGCATAACACCAGTAAATTAGTGGTGAATTATTTAGTCACTAACAGAATTGGTATTGTAGTCATCGGCCAAAATGATAACTGGAAACAGGGTGCAAACATCGGTAAAAAAAACAATCAAAACTTTACCCAAATACCCCACTCAAAGCTAATTCAACAGATAACTTATAAATGTCAACTAGCTGGTATCAAAGTTATGGATACAGAAGAAAGTTACACTAGTATTACTTCTGCACTTGACCTAGAATTGCCATGTCAGCAGGAAAATTATGTGGGAAAACGAGTCAAACGTGGTTTGTTTAGAAGTGGAACTGGTAAAGTGATTAATGCGGATATCAATGGTAGTCTTCAAATTATCAGAAAGAAATTCCCAGAGTGCTTTACTGCCGAGGGAATAGTGAGCTGTGCCGTACAGCCTATATTGGTTAATCCAATATCAAGAATTTAACAACTGCAATTTTCTACAGTTTTTTTCGTACGGTGACGTTTAACAAACTGCTCTTGTAGGCATCAGTTTAATACACATCGCTTATTTGCATAAGTTCTCAAGTTTTGTCTTTTTGATACAGAGCTTAGAACTGGGAAGCCATAACGCGGGACTTATAGCTCCCTCGAACCCCCACAATAGCACAATAGTTAAAAGATTAACAAAGGCCAAAAACACTTCATAATTCTTTACAAACAGCCTCTGAGAAGATAGCCTTCTTCCATCTTGTCATTTCCTTCATATAATATAATCATGTTTGTACAATTTTAATTACAGAATAGATTTGAGCAGAAGTGAATGTATTGAAAAATAATAAAAAAATGTTTAACTCATAATCTCCTGGATTTAACTTATGATATTACTTTTGACTTAGAAAACAATGTCTAATCCTCTCCTTTCGCTCAACTATGAACCTGCCATCCAAGCTTTAGGTGGTGACTATTATGATGAAGTACTTGCTGCTGAATTTCCCCAACATATTTTGCGGTTTCGTAATGATAAATTGCTCCCTAAAATAGGACTAACTCCTGAAGATGTTAAGGATGAGCATTTTATTGAAGCTTTTGGTAAATTTCATTGTGTCGGACCTTTTTTAGCTCTACGTTATCACGGTTATCAATTTGGTGAATATAATCCTTATTTAGGAGATGGTAGGGGTTTTCTTTATGGTCAAGTGCGTGGGGTAAATGGTGAATTATATGATTTTGGCACAAAGGGTTCCGGTAGAACACCTTATTCTCGCAGTGCGGATGGCAGACTGACTCTAAAAGGTGGGGTCAGAGAGGTATTAGCCGCCGAAATGTTACATCGTCATGGGGTTCGTACTTCTCGATGTTTGAGTTTGATTGAAACTGGGGAGGGGTTATGGCGTGGAGATGAACCTTCTCCTACTCGTTCATCGGTGATGGTACGTTTTAGTAGTTCTCATGTCCGGTTTGGTACCTTTGAAAGGTTGTATTATTTCAAACGTCCCGACTTAACTAAAAAGCTATTAGATCATGTAATTGATTATTATTATTCTGAATTAAAAGAACAGAGCGATCACTATTCTTTATTCTACTCAGAATTAGTAAAAAGAGTTGCGAAATTAGTGGCTCAATGGATGGCTGCGGGATTTTGTCATGGTGTATTAAATACTGATAATATGTCAATTACTGGGGAAAGTTTTGATTATGGTCCTTATGCTTTTATTCCCACTTATGACCCCAAATTTACAGCAGCTTATTTTGATTATTCTGGTCTTTATCGTTACAGTCATCAACCGTTAGTTTGTAAGTCAAATTTACACTTACTTCAAGACGCATTAGCTGCAGTTATTGACCGAGAAAATATGAGGGCGAGTTTAGATGAGTTTGATGATGTTTATCTGCTTGAATATAGGCGATTAATGATTAATAGGTTAGGGTTTGAACATTTGCCAGAAACAGATGCAGAAAAGTTACTTCAGCTAACTATTAAACTGCTGGAAAGTTCTCAGGTTGGCTATCACGATTTCTTTTTAGGATTGAGAAAAGAATTTTCTCCAGATTGGCGTGATGATGTTAATCAAATTTTTGCTGATTTTGAACAATCAGAATTAATGGAGTCGTGGCGACAATATTATTATCATTTATTACAGACTTATTCTAATGATGAATTAAAAGCAATGGCAGAAAGGTTGAAGCAATATAATCCTCAACAAAGTTTAATTCGACCTATAATTGAATCAGTATGGGAATCCATTACAGTAGAGGATAATTGGCAGCCATTTTATGATTTACTGAAGCAAATATGTGATTGAAGAGGCAGGAGGCAGAAGGCAGAAGGCAGAGGGAAAGAAAAGGTTAGAAGGGAGAAAGTTTTTTTTATAACTGATTATCCGGACATGATATAAGTCCTAATAATATCAATTTGTCTTCTTACCAGATTAACTAAATTTGTAGGGATTAACGGCCGTTAATCCCTACAAATGGTGTATAATTTCCCTGTTTGCGTAAGTCCTGTTTATATCAAATCCCCTTAATTGCATTATTATAGCAATGTGCGCTGGCATATTTACAAATTACAAGAACTGTCCAATAGCTAAAAGTCTTATATCATGTCCGTTTATATCGTTTGTGTAAACCCAAGGGTGAATATCTACAGGAAATGATGGTTTTTTCTTG
>NZ_RCBY01000450.1 GCF_003838195.1 Okeania hirsuta | reverse complement strand
AATAGAGGTCTACCCTTAAATAATGGAATAGCGTTGTGTTACAAAGGATATAAGTACTTTTCAACAGCTAATACGACTACATCCTAGACAAAAGTGGTCTAAGGGTGTGGATAAGATTACGAAAAGCCGTCGTAGCTCAGTTGGTAGAGCGCGCCCATGGTAAGGGCGAGGTCTCGGGTTCAAGCCCCGACGATGGCTCAAAAAAATGACTTCAATTTGTTCTAATAAGGTTTATGAAGATTGAAGTACTAATGCACGAATTTTGTGCGTATGCTCATTACTTTCGTGGTGTTTCTTACACAACGATAAAGAATTACAAGAATATAATTAGCTTCTTTGCTCGTAGTGCAGAGATAGAAGACATTCACATCAATATAACCGAAAAAAAAGTTCAGAGTTTTTTGTTGATTGTGTAGAATTATTCGCGGATGAGAAGCTAGCACTTTTGTCATGTACCATAAAGAACTTAGGAGTATTTTTTACCCTGGTGTACGAAAGAAGGTTACATGACTAAGAATTATTGCAGGGACCTAGAAACACCTCGACTAGAAAAACCACTTCCCAAAGCCTATCAAAGCAACAGGCATATAAAGTCTTAGAAGTAGCTTATAATTACCCATACAATTATAAATTCTTGCGGTATAGAAATCATGCAATTCTAGCCGTATTTATATTCGCAGGTTTAAGAAAACAGGAATATAATAAACCTCAAATTAGCTGATGTGGATCTGGATAATCTAATCATCCATAATAATCTAGGGAAAGGGAAAAAAAGCAGAAAAGTTCCCATTGCGTTTTCGGCTAGCTGAAATTCTTACGATGCTATTTAAAACGAAAGAAAAAGGCTTAACAAGAAGTGCCTGAATTTTTCACCTCTCTTAATCGGACCGTGGTTTAGGTGAAGTGGGATTAAAGAGAAAAGATTGAAAAAATCAGAACTGTGTCTAAATTTATTTCAGCCCACATGTATTAAGACATACATGTGCTACTCTCCACATAGAGGGGGAGAGCAGATATCACTTTTGTATCTCGATTACTCGGTCATACTAATGTAAACAACAACAATTTATATTGCCTCAACAGTGGAGCATATGCGTGAGCAGGTATTAAAGCATCCGCTCAACTATATGAAATAACCGAACCTTTCTTCTTATAATTGTTTAGCCAACATTGTTCAGAAAGGAATACTAAAAAATATTTCGAGTACTTACAAATGAATAGGATTTAAGGGAAAAAACTTCTGTTTTTAAGGGTTAGCAGGATTTCTTATTTTAGTAAATGATGAGACTAAAAACTCGTCAAAATAAACTCTATATATCATTTGAATAATAGGTAATTATCTTTAAAAGATAAACATTAAATAATTTTCACTAATGAATTGCCATAAAGGGTTGTTTAAAAAAAGAATTTGACTTTTAGCAAAGCTCTATGAGGTTAACCCTTTTTGTTAAATTCTAGAATTAAATTCTTCCTCTGGATTCACTTCAAACCCATGAAAAAAAACAAAAGGCGCCTAATAATATTTTTTGAATGTCTTAATTGCTTTAATTTTGCTGCAACATTTATCGGTGATATAGGTGACACATGGAGTACTTGGCAAGACTTCATCTTCTGGTTGCAAACACAAAACCTAATATCAAAAAATGACTGGCTCACCAAAATTCTATTGTTCCTTATTTTAATAATACTTATTGCAATAATAGGGTTTGTGGCCAAAAAACTGATAGAAGGACACGAGAACGAAAATTTTCTAAAGGATGGAATTCCAAAGTTCGTGAAGCATACTTAAAATGGTTTAAGAAAGATGTAATCAGAACGTCTAAAAAGTTCTATTCATCACGCAACTTACATCTACTCAAACTTAAAGTGAACTCGGAGGTAGTAATGCCGCTTACATTTAGATTTAAGGACCAAAGAAAAGATAGTAGCCAAAAGGAAGAAATATACACAATAGTATAAACGAGTTAAAATCAAAAGGTAATGACCGAATTCTATTGCTAGGAGCTCCCGGCTCAGGTAAAACAACAACAGTTATCAAATTAGCAGATGATCTTTGGGCATAAGGCTATTCTGAGCAAGCAGGCAAGAATCCTATACTATTTAATCTTTCACTTTGGGAAAACCCTAATAATGCTGACCATAAAAAAACCTAAATGGATAATATTATTAATGGTTTTAATAAACAAAAAATAGGGCAAAAAAATGAAATTGAGTTTTGGTTAAGTCAAATGCTAGCAAAGATTCCAGGGACTGGCTTAAACCAAAAGATTGCATTGCAATGGTTACACCAAGACAAATTCATTATCATATTAGATGGCCTAGATGAGGCTAAAGAAAGTCATAGATCTGAGCTGATAATTAAACTTAATCACCTGCTTGAAGATTTATCTTCTCCAGTGATTATCTGTAGTAGAACCGCAGATTATGAAGCCTTGGCCGTAAATGATAAAATGAAATTAAATTTAAACTATAATGCCACAATCCAACGATTAAATAAAGAACAAAATAACAAATTATCTTAAAGAAGCAGATGCTGCCGATCTGGCTAGTATTTTAAACGAAGATGAGAACCTAATGGAGTTGGCTCAAACACCTCTTGAACTTAGCATAATGGTTTTTAGCTTATGGCAATAATATGCCAGAGCAAAAATTATCTGGAAATATTTTGTCAAAAAGCCATCGAAGGATGCAGCTTTTTGAAGCATATATTTCTGCAATGATTCAAAGAAAGGCTAGACGTGATACTTCAAATCCATTATTACCAGAAAGTGATCCTTTTAACGCAATAAAAATTCGCCCAAAATACTCCATACAAAGAATAAACAAATACTTAGGATGGTTAGCTAGAAGAATGAGTGAGAGATCTAAATCTTCAGTAAAACCAGAATCCTTATATTCCTTCCTGAGATTAGATCTTTCTTCTCTAACTCTAAGAGACTTAAGCTTAAGCCTTAGCATTTTAATATTCG
>NZ_RCBY01000045.1 GCF_003838195.1 Okeania hirsuta | reverse complement strand
CTTGGCAAGGTAAAATATTTTATCGAGAAAAAGGTTATTTACTCAATAAAATAACTCCTCTAAGTTTAGAATTTGTTAAAGCAGAAGTTTATTTAGGCAAAAGTTGGCTTGATCAGGAAGAGTCTATCATTCTTGACTATTCTCAAACATCTTTTATTGCTCAAAAAATTAGGGATGAAATTAGAGAAGTTGCGCCAAATATTTATCTAGGAAATGCTTACTGGGAAAAATATCGAGTTCTTAACTTTGTTCTAGAGTTTTAGTACAAAGCCAAATAAATTCCAAATCAATCCCTAGTATTTAATTTTTTTTCAGTAACTCAACCCATTAATATTTTTTTTTGCAATATCTACTAACTACTAATACCCTAATCCTAACTTTGAGATTTTGTCTGACGCAACTCTTGTTGTAAATCCTTCATAAATTCCAGAAAAAAATCTTTAAATACACAAACTCTTTCTGAAGTTCCAGTGCTAAAAGTAAAGTTTATATCCTGGGTTTCAATAGCAGCTTTTCCAATTTGAAACATGAAAACTGTTTTTCCTGGAATTGTAGGAGATGATAATAACCCATCAAAATTTGATTCCTTCACAGCTATTCGTGGTGCTTGAGGAGTCAAAGGATTAGATGTAAAAATTTCTTCTACTGATTTATCTAGGTTATTTTTTAACGTTCTTAATCCACCTGTTGTTGCTTGCACAACCTCCCCAATATTATGTCCGACATCTAAAATATGAACATCATTGGGAAGATTTTTTGCACAGTAATTCATCAGTTGATTCTGTGCTTTTCTACCAGCTATATATTTCCACGGCAAGATAGCTTCGCCTAAACTTTGTACTGTATTTTTGGCAGTTTTAGTAATAGGTAGAGGAATTTCTTGATCAAAAAATCTTTGATTAACTATTTGCACCATTTCATAAGCAAGAACTTCATCTTCTGTATCTTTATTTAAAAGTTCAGCAATTCTTTTGACATCTGCTTCACTATAACTTGTTGCCACTTTTTCCTCAAGATATGCTCTTCTTTGTTGATAGGTAGGATTAGAAATTGACTCGAAAGGACAAAACCATAAGTCACGCTCTTGATCGTGAAATTTAGTAGCTCTAAAATAAATTTTTGCCCACCAAGGTAAGGAAGTAGTATCGTATGTATGTAAACGGTCTACATCTCCCGAAGTTTCAATTTTCTTTATTTGCTCTGAATCAGAAACTATAATGATGTCTAGTAAAAATGGAATTTTTACTCGAAATGGATTAAAGCTGATAATATCTAACATTTTTTCTGTTTCCTAAATATAGGTTTTATTGCTTTTCTAATAGCTAGTGTCGCTACGCGGAAGTTAAAAGTTAAAGAGTACATCTCAATTTTGAATAAAGCCAAAAATTTATCGCTTTTAGGGAACAGGGAACAGGGAATAGGGAACAGGGAATAAGAAAAAAGTATTTTTGCAAATATTGAGATACACCCAAGTCAAATATTAAGTAATAAGTAAGCGTCAAGAATTTTTTCTAGGCATTAAGCAAAAATATCTTATTCGGTGAAACCCTACTTCCTACTCCTTGCTCTCTATTCTCAAGAATATGTAGCAAGACTTTTAAGAAATAGTAAACTGTTGTGCATTTAAAACATCTAGAAAGTTGTGTGTTTAACTAAAATGATAACCCTTATAGCTTCTGACTTCTAACTTCGTTATTACCGAATAATTAAGGTTTAAAGCCTCTCCTTTAAAGGAGAAATAAGAAAAAAATTTCCTTTGAGTCAATCCTCTTCTTTTCAAGGAGAGGTAATTGTTAATTATTAATTATTAATTATTAATTATTGAAACCCCACCTTTCGCCAAGGTGCAAAAGCATTTTCCACACTAAATAAAGCCAGACTTAAACTCGGATAATGCCGACGCAAAACAGTCAACATACTGTTATTATCAATCCAATCTAAACCAAATTGGGTATAAATTTCAGCTCGATAATCTTCAGTAAAGAAACGATCGCTTTTCAACCTTCGAGACGCCATAAGAATAAACACACGAAAAGCAGTATCACTAAAACCAAATCCCGTGGGAGGATTTTCCGCAAACATACCCACCATTAAATCTACACTATCAATATTATTCTGATAAACTTCTCGTAATTCTTTCACCCATTTTTCATTATCAGTAATCTCTTCAAAAGATTTTACTCGTCCACGACCAATTAATTCTCTAAAATCATTATAACGAGGAACACCCCGCTCCCGGTCTCGCAAAATATCTACAGCAGCTAAATCAAAAACTTCACCATTATCTCTTACAAGTTGCTGGAGAAAACTCGGATAATTATATAGAGTAATCGCTCCTGGATAACTAATACCAAATGAGTAAAATAAATCCGACATTTCTAAATTTTCTAAAAGATTTCTAGTACGATTACCAGCAACTTCAAATAAATTATTCTTTTGTAATAAATTCCCGTTTTTAACCGAATAAAATTCAAATTCATCTGGCATTAATGGGTGCATTCGATACACAGAGACAAATTCTTCAGTTAAATAGTAGGGAGCTGTATGATGGTCAGTAGGAGAACCAATAATACCACTCAGCAGTTCGCTATCTCCCACACGGCCAAAAATCTTCTTGAAATGTTGACCCAATAAACCCCACCAGTTAGCATCCATTGCTATTTGCAAAGCAGGAAGTCCTAGAATTCCCGGAGTCCATTCCACAGTATGAATTTTTGCTAGTAAAGCAGCATTAATCAAACGAGCATGGTCAAATAGGTCTTCATCTGTCCATGCAGGATACTTTTGTTTAAGATGGTCGCAAATTGTGTTGTGTTCTTTGACAAATATAGTGTGGAGCATACTCAGTCCAATCCACCAATTATCGTCAAAGCCTACTAGATCGATACCATTTTCAGAATTAATAGGTAATAAACCATCATCCTCAATTAACATTTTGCCGTCTACATGGGAGCGTAATTTATCTATTGTTTCGCGATCGCTACCATAAATTTGAGAAGCATCCCACCAATGAGTAACTTTATTAATATAAGTAGGAGGACCTTGGGTATTATCATCGCTACGAGTTGTATCTGATAAAGTTTTTTTAATTTCCAAAGGTCGATATTCTTCAGGCCAAGGATCGCCTTCTTCCAGGGGAATTTGAAACTTATTATCCTGTTGGTTATCTCCATGGGAAAACCAGTCATGGGTTTGAAATTGAATCCAAGCAGCAGCTAATAGATTTAGGGTAGTCGCTGGTACAAATTCCTCTCGCGTCAATAACTTTCGACTAATAATACGAGGGTTAGGATTAAGTAAATTCTCTTCATTAGGATAAACATTCTTAAGTGGAAAATTACGCCCAAAGCGGGTACCCGCCATACCCATTTTGGGGTCTTCCAAGTCATTAAAACTACCATCAGCAGTACGCACAACTAAATGGCGATCGTCAGGTAGAGGTAAAGGTAACTCGGTATCATCTTGAGTAGGTAATTGTGCCGTATTATGAAGGTTTTCTTCTCTTAATTTGTTCCGAAATTCAAGTAATTTTAACAATGCAATGGGAGTAGGAAATTTATACCAAGGCCACTTCATAAAGTTCTCCTTTTATAACAGTTATATTTTGAGGACTTGAGTCTAGAGTAAGCGTCAAGGGTGGGTTAAAATTATATTTTAACTCCTTTACAATATAACTATTAAGTACAGTAATTGCCTAGTGTTATTTTTTGATTAACTTATGTGAAGATTCCCGAGCTAAATGTGACTTTAACTTCATTTAGCATTGTATGATAAATTAATTGATTTGTGTTTAATATATCCCTCTTAGAGTTAATTTTTATTAAGATTAAAATTTAGTAGTGGTGCATTGTAATTATTTCGGTAACAGTATAGTTTGCATCTCAGCCACCATTCATCATTACTATACATAACATACATAACTAAAAGGAGTAGGTAGTGGTGTATTTTCAACAATTAATAATTAATAATTACCTCTTCTTATAAAAAAGAGGATTGGCTAAGAGCTGATTTATAAAGTAAATATTAAGAGGCTGAATTTCTTACAGGAAAAAGGTTTTACCGATTGTCGGCCAGTAAAGTAGAAATTTATGAGACCTAGATAGCATAAGAGTTTTCCTGCGGAATGCTGCGCAAACAGCTCAGTTAATAAATCAGCTCTAAAAGGATTTTTTTTCTTCTCTTGGTCGATTGGATATGGCAAGGAAACCTCACCATCCCACCTTTCGGGAAGCTGCGCTAACGACCACTTTTTTCTCCATGAATGGAGAGGCTTTATACCTTAATTTTTCGGTAATTATTTTGGTAACAGTATAGTTTGCATTTCAGCGAGATCCACAATTACTATTCAGGACTAAAAGGAGCAAAATTGTATATTTATAGTGTGGAAGTTTTTGTCTGAAATAATTTGGCATCAAATCTTCAAATTTAAGTCAAATCAAATCTAATTAGAACTGACTGAATAAAATTAAAAGGATTATACATGAAGCGTAAGCATTTCCTTCGGAATGCTGCGCAAACAGCAGTTAGCAGTCAGCTATCAGCTATTACTTACCAGTTATTAACTTATTATCTGAGAAGGAGAATTCAAAATTATGTTTATGCAGCATTCTACAGGAAAGAAAAAGGTCACTAGCTAACCTTAGTAAGTCCTGTATTTTCATGCATCTGTTTGCACAACATGACAAACGAAAATGCTGAATACTAATAGCTGAATGTTTACAATTAAACTTTTATGCTATCAAAATTTATCAACTTTTAGAGAATAAAAAGGATGGGAAAACTCTTACCTATTTCCATATGTGGCGTTCCCTACTTTCACCAGACATCAGAAAACTTTTTCAGCTCACCCTAATTAAAACTATTTTATTTAACTTGATGTGGGTTATTACTACTAAAAACTTAGATATTTAATCTAATAATAATTTTAGGGTGCAAGAAACTGACACACCCTACAACTAACACCACTTCTATATGAAATTTTACTTAATAAAAAATGAAAATCGTCAGCACAATTAAGGTCTGATTCAACAATTAATAATTAATAATTATTAATTATTACCTCTCCTTGAAAAGAAGAGGATTGACTCATAATGAAAATTTTTTCTTGTTTCTCCTTTAAAGGAGAGGCTTTAAACCTTAATTATTCGGTAATAATTATCAAGGGTATTCTTACAAAGAAATGGTATTATTAATTAAACTCCACAAATACCCCTTTCTAAGTTCCATTGGTTGTCAACTGATACTGATACTTCTGAACCAGGTTTGACATTACCTCCTGATATATCGATAAGAACTACATCTGCTGCTCCCAAGTAACCACCTCGGTAAATTGGTTGACCTTGCCCATTTACAGTATCGTAGGTTAATTCCGAGACTACAGGGGGTAAATCTGGAGAACGATCAAACCGGACTTGAGTAAACAATCCATCTAGATAGGTTGCTGTATAAGGATTGCCACCAGCATCCAATCCATCACAGTATAAGACCATTGCTGCCTGGGCGAAAGGTACTGGTAGAAAAATTGTGCCGACAAACAGAAAAACAAATGTTATTACTAATGTAGCTACTAATTTAGATATTTGTTGTGGGAATTTATGCCACACACTGCTGAAAAACTTAGTCATAAGATTGTTCATGTTTTTTCCTCGTTGAAGGATTCAATAAATACTGAATATTATAACAATAGCAAAAAATCACTCTTCGTCAACAAAATAATCTATCTAAATTTATAGTTTTATAGTTAGTTAATTAAGCCCAAATTTTTTTTGGGAAAAAGCTGGTTTTATTGTAAATAATATTCAATGTCTATTGTTTTTATCTAAGATCACTTTTAAAAAAGAATGCTCAAAATAAGGTATATATTAATTCAGATATGCTTATACCAATTTCCTCAAGTAAAACTACATATAACTTGACATCTTGGTTTTTAAGCTTGATAGATTACTTTTACCGAAAAATTGTGGTTGAAAGCCTCCTCTTTTAAGAGGGTAAAAGCGGTTGATATTCGGAGCTTCCCGTTAGGGTGGGATGGCTCCGAAACCTGCGCCATATCCAATCGACCAAGAGAAGAAAAATTTTCATGATTAGTTAATCCTATCCGTTTTAAAGGAGAGGTAATTCTAAATTATTAATTCTAAATTATTAATTCTTGAAAACCGTTGTTTAAGTATATGAAATTGGGTGCATCTCATAGCAAGCAAAAATACTTTTTTCCTATATATTCCCTGTTCCCTGTCCCCTGTTCCCTGTTCCCTAAAAGCGATAATTTTTTTGCTTTATTCAAAATTGAGATGCACCCATGAAATTGGTATTAAAAATAGCTAATTAAATTTATTCTTAGATAATTATATCTATCGTTTTATATCTTTTTCAATATTTATTCCTTATTCCTTCTTGTTTCTTTCTTCTTCCTTACTTCTACCATTTATATAATGTCCGCACTTTATAGTTGGTGTAAACCTAAGCGTAAATATCTAGTGAATATCTAGAATAAATTGAAGTTTTTTTTCAGACTTTTAAGCTTTCCTCCCTCTTCCTTATTCCTGTTCCCATTTATGGTATTCCCTACTTGCGCGATCTACCATTCAATCCATAAAATAACTAAAAGATTTATATATCGCGGTTCAGAAATATTTGAAGAAATTTGTCAGTTACCCGAATATTATCCCACTCGTACAGAAGCTTCCATTCTAAAAGAATATGCAGATGAAATTGCTCAACTAACTGGATGTTGTGAATTAGTAGAATTAGGCAGTGGTAGTTCGACTAAAACTCGCCTGTTGTTAGATGCTTATCAAAAAATAGGTAGTTCGTTTAAATATGTACCTACTGATGTAAGTGGGGGAATACTCAAAAATAGCGTATTAGAGCTACAAGAAAAATATCCAAATTTCTCTATTGAGGGATTTATTGGCACTTATGATGAAACTTTAGCTCATCTAAAGTCACACCCTACACAAACCTCTTTTGAAGGAACTTCCCTAACTAGAACAATTTGTTTTCTGGGAAGTTCTGCTGGCAATTTTCCACCACAAGAATTTGACTGTTTTTTGAACCAAGTTGTTAATGCTTTAAAACCAGGAAATTATTTTTTACTTGGTATTGATTTACAAAAACCCAAAGAAATTTTAGAACCAGCTTATAACGATAGTAAAGAAGTTACGGCTGCTTTTAATTTGAATATGTTATCCCATTTAAATTGGCGTTTCCAAGGCAATTTTGACCTCGATTTATTTACTCATAAAGCTATTTATAATCAAGAAAAATCGCAAATAGAAATGCGTCTTTATTGTCAAGAAAATGTCACATTCTCTTTGGAAATTCTAGATTTAAAGGTTGATTTTGAGAAAGGGGAAAGTATTCTGACTGAAGTTTCTCGCAAGTTTGATTTAGCAGCTATTAAAGTAGAGCTGGAAAAAAAAGGACTTAAAGTTAAAAAAGTTTGGACAGACCCTAAACAGTGGTTTGGATTAATTCTTTGTCAAGCTTAATTTGAAGGAAGAAGGAAGAAGGAAGAAGGAAGAAAAAAAATATGGTAAACATTTCCTATGGAATGTTGCCCAAAGAGAGGTCATGTCTCAGCAATTAGTGGGAAAAAACTGTAGGGTTTTGGTTTCCAAATTCCTACGGTAAAATATTAAAACCTATAGCGTTTTCAAATGAAGTGTAAATCTAGATTGAGGTTTTTTATCATAAAAATAATCCTGTCTTGAGTGCCTACTAATCCTTGTGGAAAGCTACTACTTAATGTTGTTTTCCTTTACTTTCTTTATTACTTATTCACAAAAAAACTGAATCCTAAATCTTAAACACCTTGCAAAAGTAAACAATTAAAATTATTTTCCCGTTAATAACACTATGAACCAGATAAAATCTACTACTCCACCAAAACTTGATAATAGTAATACTAACAATAAACTACGCCAAGATATCCTTGATTACTTTAATAATGCTTGGCAACTTGAAGATATTTTGATGAACAGTCTAGTCGGTGAAGAAACATTTTATTCCAATCCCGACCCTTTGAGAAATCCTTTAATTTTTTATCTCGGACATTCAGCGGTTTTCTACATCAATAAATTAATTCGTGTGGAATTATTAGAAAAACGCCTCAACCCTAACTACGAAATATTATTTGAGCTAGGAGTAGATCCAGAAATACCAGAAGAGTTAGACCAAGCGATCGCCCACATCAACTGGCCTAAACTTGAAGATGTTTGGCAGTATAGAGAAAAAGTCTATCAAATCATATTAGACCTAATTGAGAAAACTCCTTTAAATCTTCCCATCCATCAAAATCATCCTCTGTGGGGATTAATGATGGGTATCGAACATCAACGCATCCATATCGAAACTTCATCTATGTTGTTTCGGCAACTACCTGTAGAAAAACTAAAACGTCCTAGTAACTGGGAATATGCTCCTACTAATGCTAGGCAAATTAATAATGAAATGATAGAAGTTCCTGGTGGTGTAGTAAAAATAGGTAAACCCGCAGATTATCCTACTTTTGGTTGGGATATAGAATATGGCGATCGCCAAGTAGAAGTATCGTCTTTTGTTGCTAGTAAATATTTAATTACTAATTCAGAATTTCTAGAATTTGTTAAGTCTAGTTGTTACGAAAATCAAGATTATTGGACTCAAGAAAGTTGGCATTGGAAAACTCAAAATAACATCAAAAATCCTAAATTTTGGATACCTGAAAATGGTAACTATAAATATAGATATCGAGCCATGTTTGATGAAATAGAATTACCTTTAGATTGGCCTGTAGAAGTTAATCATTATGAAGCAATGGCTTATTGTTGTTGGAAAGGTGAAAATACTCGGTTAATGACTGAAGCTGAATATAATTTAGCAACTTATAGAAATGGTAAAGAAGCAGAAGCAGAGAATTATAATCTGAATTTTAAATTTGGTTCTCCTTCTCCCGTTGGTTTATTAGAAACTGCCAAAAATGAATCAGGATTATATGATTTGCGGGGTAATGTTTGGGAATGGTTAACTGATAATTTAAACCCTCTTTCGGGATATAAAACTCATCAACTATATCAAGATTGTTCAGCTCCATTTTTTGATAGTCAACATAATATGATGTTAGGGGGATGTTGGATAACTAATGGAACAGAAGCTTTGAAATATTATCGTAATTGGTTTCGTCCGAACTTTTATCAACACGCTGGTTTTAGAATAGTTCAGGGATAGTTCAGAGTAGATAAATAAGCCCTAAGAAGGTGTATAAATAAAAAATTAAATCCTGGTAAAGTTAAGATTTTGGGCAGAGGGGCAAAAAAATTACTCCCCTGCTCTACTTTAAATATGGCATTCAAGCTGATTCATGTGATTTAGATTGCAACTGCTTAAATGAGTCAAAAAAATTATTAGTCACTTCAGCTCCTTCAGGGTAAAGTTCTTGGTGTACTTTTGGAAGTTTATACCAAGGAATATTAGGAAAGAGATGATGGATGTAATGATATCCGTTATTGTGAGTAATCCAGTTACTTATAGGATTTATAACTGTTCTAGTTCCTGTTTCTGTATGATAGTGGTTAACAATAATATTCCAATACAAAATTACTGGAAATATAAATAGATAGGGAATAAACCAGTATAACAGTAAAATTTTTATTACTCCAAGATTATAAGAAATAAATAGAGTAGGTATCCAAAACAAAATAATCCTTAGTGGGCTACGAATTGAATACCAGTAAATGAAATAATTTATATGAACAAAAGAAGCTCGGCTAACGACCGTTTTTATCCTTTAAAGGAGAGGCTTTAAACCTTAATTATTCGGTAATAAATAGGTAAATAAGCTCTCAATATTCTTGAATAAAACATTCCTCTGGTCTTGGTAAAAATCGACATAATTATAGATTCACATAAGTTATGACTCAGAAAAAATTCTACCTATTAACTGACTCAAGTATTATTTGTTCTTATCTGGTATCTAAATGGATTGAAGCTTTTGAAAAAATGCCAGAATTTCAAGGGATATTAGTTAAAGAGGAGGTTCAATCAAACAAAGTAATTACAGAGAGAAAAAATTTTCATCAAAAATACTTTGGTCAAAAACATTTGACTGATGAAATGTACAAGTTATTAATTGATTTGTATGCTGATTTAGATAAGACTGAAAAAGCGATGATTGAGCGATATGGAGTATCTCAGTATTCTACTACTGAGCATTCTCAAACCATTTTTCTTGGAAATAATTTGAATGGAAAATATGCCAAGAATTGGTTAATGGAAGTCGCTGAAAATTCATCAGTATACATTTTTGTTTGTGCTACTCAAATACTAAAACCTTGGTGGCTAGAAATAACTAAATATCAAGTTTTTAATAGTCATACAGCTGTTCTACCTTATGCTCGTGGAATGTACGCTATTGAGAATATGGCAATTAACAAAAATATTAATCAGTTTAGACAAGCAGCAGGGGTGACTATACATTATGTTGATGAAGGGGTAGATACAGGTTCAATTATTAGAACAGAAAGAATTGTAGATCCGTTTTGCTTTAATTCAATTTGGGACTTAAAAGGATATTTATATGTTACCGAATTTGATTTATATGTGAAAACTACCCAAGATATTCTGAGCAACAATCAAAC
This sequence comes from Okeania hirsuta, assembly GCF_003838195.1. Lineage (GTDB taxonomy): Bacteria > Cyanobacteriota > Cyanobacteriia > Cyanobacteriales > Microcoleaceae > Okeania > Okeania hirsuta. The sequence goes on along the minus strand of NZ_RCBY01000045.1, from coordinate 31,850 downwards.
TATTCCTGCAGGAGTTGCACCAGATCCTAAATTGCTAGGTCCTAATTTTATGATCAAAAACTTTACTCCAGAGAAACAAAAACAAGCAGAAGATGCTTATTTATGGATGAAAAATTCCTGGCGAAAACCTTCTATTACTTAAGGTAAGCTAATTCAACAATTAATAATGAATAATGAATAATTAATCATTAATAATTACCTCTCCTTGAAAAGAAGAGGATTGACTAATCATGAAAATTTTTCTTGTTTCTCCTTTCTCCTTTAAAGGAGAGGCTTTAAACCTTAATTATTCGGTAAATATTTCTTATAGGTTTGAAAATTTGTAGATGAGAAATAATCAATGATTAAAGTTAAAAAAACACCAGATAAAGGGCGGGGTATTTTTGCTGTACAGGATATTCCCAAAGGAACATTAATTGAAGTTGCTCCTGCCATAGTCTTGCCATCTGAACAACTGCAGATTCTGAATCAGACGAAAGTCTTAGATTATTATTTTGTACAGCCATTAGAATATGCTACAACTAAGAAAATAAAAGGATATTTTGTCTTGGTTTTAGCTTCTCTTTGTAATCATGCAGAAGACCCTAATTCTTATGTTGAATGGATTGAGGATGAAGTAGGTGTCTGGTAACATTTAATATCCCAAAAACATATTAAAACTGATGAGGAAGTTACCCTTTTATACACCAATATTAATGAATATCCTGATGGTGAAACTTTTGTTTGATTCTTAGATAAGTTTTGAGAAAAAGTCTAGGAAATAATTCGATACTTAATATTGAAATATTATCCTAATTGTTTACGTCCGAACTTTTATCAACACATTGGTTTTAGAATAGTTCAGGGGTAGAAGTATTAAGATGTAATTAGTTCGATGACCATAAAATCACTTTTAACTTGAGTTAATCAACATAGTAAAACCATGAGATTTATTAGCCCAAAAACAGACTTTGCTTTTAAAAAAATATTTGGCTCCACCGAGAGTAAAGATATCTTAATTAGTTTTTTGAATGCTTTAATCTATTCTGGTAAATCAATAATTCAAGATTTAGAAATAATCGACCCCTATCATCCTGGAGATACCATTAGTTTAAAAGATACTTATCTAGATGTAAAAGCTCTGTTAAATGATGGCTCGAATGTGATAATTGAAATGCTAGTTTTAAATGTTCCAGCATTTGAAAAACGAGTAATTTATAATCTATGTAAAACTTATGGGAATCAATTAGATACTGGAGAGGGATATCGAAGATTAAAACCAGTAATTGCTTTAACAATTACAGATTTTAAAATGTTTGAGAAAACAGATCGATATATTAATTATTTTGTGTTTAAGGAGAAAGAGAAATCATTTGAGTATACAGATGAAGAAGTAGCAATGATATTTGTTGAATTACCAAAGTTTCCGAAAAAATTAGAAGAGTTAGAAACTATCGCAGATCAATGGATTTATTTTGTGAAATCAGCTCCAAGTTTAGAAGTAATTCCCACAAATTTAGCAGAAATAAAGGAGATAGAAAAAGCTTTAAATATTGCTAACATGGCAAATCTATCAAGAAAAGAATTAGAGGAAGTACGCAAACGGGAAATATTTTTAGAAGACCGTGCGGGTCAAATTATGCTAGCTCGACAGGAAGGACGAGAAGAGGGACGAAAACAAGGACGACAACAAGGAATAGAGCAAGGGTTAGAAACGGGTAAGTTGTCAATGCAAAGACTAATATTAGAACAACTGGAGAGAAAATTTTCAGCAGAAATTCCTGCCATAATTATAGAGAATATTCAACAGTTATCTCTAGAAAAGTTAGAAAATTTAGGAAGAGCAATTGATAATTTTAGTAGTTTAGAAGATTTGTCTAATTGGTGTCAAGAATCAGAAAAGTAGTAGGTGTTTAATAATTAATAATTATTAATTATCTATCCTTGAAAAGAAGAGTATTTAAGCTTAAGGAAAATTTTTGATGTAAGCATTCAGCTATTAGCTGTCAGCTATCAACAATAAAAATAAATGAAGCAAATACTCATTTAACTTCTACTAAATTTTCAACTCTATGGAGGAAAATGTAGATGTGGCTCGCCGTTACTGCTAAGGTTAAGTAATGGGCTTTTGCTTTTCTTTATACTCATACTTCTAATTCTATAAAATTGATAGCTGATGGCTGACTGATGAATGCTTACTTTTTTATTTTCTTTTGTTCGATTGAATCTGGTTAGGAAACCCATCCATCCCTTGACCGCTTTCTCTTTTTTCTCTTTGAAAAGAGAGGCTTGAAAACTTAATTATTCGGTAAATATGTCAGCTATCAGCTATCAGCTATTAATTTTGAGGAAGGTAAAGGTAAGCTTTGAAATTGAGAAATAATAAAAGTTTACTGCCAAAGTCCCCAGACTAAATCTTAGAAGTAATTATTCATTAATAATTGCTGATAGCTTAATCAGGTAATACTAACTCAAACTAAAGTAAAATTATAGATAAGTAAACCTAAAAAATATACAATTTTACTATATTTTTATACTAGCTTTAGGTATATAATAATTTCTAATATTCTGCTTTTAAAATAGCAAGATATATAGGTATATTAAAACTAGGAGATTATTTACAATGAAACCTAATCCAATTCCACCTAAACCAGGTCAAGAATCAGTTTGGGATTATCCACGTCCACCTCGTTTAGAAGATACAGATAAATCTATTCGAGTGATTTTTAATAATGTAGTTTTGGCAGAAACAAATAAAGCAAAAAGATTATTAGAAACTAGTCATCCTCCTTGTTATTACATCCCGCCTGAAGATGTTAAAATAGAGTACTTAATTCCTAACTCCAGGAAAAGTTTTTGTGAGTGGAAAGGTTACGCTTCTTATTACGATGTTTCAGTAGGTGATAAATATGTAAATCATCCAGTCTGGCAATATTTGGAGCCAACCCCTAGTTTTCTTGCCATAGAAGGATATTATAGTTTCTATGCTAATTTAATGGATGCTTGTTATGTGAACAATGAGTTAGTAAAGCCTCAAGCTGGTAATCTTTACGGAGGATGGATTACTTCTGATATTGTTGGACCATTTAAAGGTGAACCAGGTACATGGGGTTGGTAAATAATGAAAATATAAGTAATTAAAGAGGTACAAATCCTCTCCTTTTTAGGGGATGAAAAGCGGTCGAGGGATGGATGGGTTACCTAACCATATCCAATGGACCAAGAGAATATTCAGTTCAGTATTTCAAGCCTCCGACTAAAGCCAGAGGTACTGATAACTGATAACTGAAATGACCGCTACCAAAATGTCAACTAATATGAGCTTAATAACTCGTAATTTAAATCCTTCAAAGTCTTACTGTAAAAAAAATAAACTAGACATAGATTCATGGTTTCAGGTAGCTCAAATAGATTACGAAAAATTAATTGAAGAATATTCATTTAATAATCTATTTAAAGGATTTGCAAAAAATCAACTCAAGCTTCTAGATGTAGGGTGTGGTACTGCTAAGTTTCCTAGTTTGTTAGACGAGAAACTTGATGGCGATATTCATTTATTAGCAGACTTACTCGACATTTCAGAGTACTGTTTACAGGAGGCAAAAAAACAATTTGATAGTTGTCAATATTTGAGTACAAATAAAACTTACTTATCTGCCACAGAAAATCTTCACCAATTAGTTGAAAAAACTAATAGTTACGATATTATATGGGCGATTCATTATCTTTGCACTGTCAATCCAAATAGAATGACAGATGTCTATCTTTATTGTTTAGATTTCTTAGGCGATCGTGGTAAGTTTTTAATTTATCAACTTGCTGAAAAATCTTCTTACAACAATTTATATAGTTTTTATCTGAGCCATTATCCAGAACTAAAAAAAACTACAGATTTTCTAACATCTGAAGAACACAAAAAAATTTTAGATAGATTAAGAATAAATTATGAAAATATTAGATTTGAATTTACCCACAGGATAAATTTTGAAAGTAAAAAGATACTAGAAATATATTTAAAAAAATGTATTTATGATAATACCTTAGATGTCCTAAGTTTTTTTAGACCCATATTACAAGAATGTTTTGATGCGGAAAGTAATCAATATAAATTTGACCAGGTAGTTGATTTCCTTATCATTGACAAAGTTCGCAATATTTAGGAGATAAATTCCGTGAGAATAGAAGTGATTAAAATAGATGATTTTACAGTTCACGAACACCATCTAAATATTATCTATAGTGCCGATCAATTTCAATTCTCGACAAAAGTTTTTGATCACGATGTATCTTTCTCTTCCCTACAACAAAAATACTCTCAAGAACTTATCGAAAAAATAGCAAGTTATATTGCTTTATTTGAAGGGATGAAATTATGTTCGTTATTTCCGAAATATTATGATATTTCTAGAATAGCTGCACATTTATAAAAATCAGTTTTAGAACTTTTTGTCAAAATTTATCAAGGAGTATTTGGTCAGCATTGGTATGAAAATAATGTCACAGATTATCAGCAACCAGAATTTATTTATAAACAAGATTTAGGAGCGACTAATCCTGTATCAATATTAGGAGATAATCATACTATTCTGACAGGTTGTGGCGGTGGCAAAGATAGTATTGTCGCCATGAAAATGTTAGAAGAAACAAATATTCCTTTTGCCTCCATGCAATATTCTCATAGTATTTATGGAAAAGCAGATTTACAACATAATTTAATTACTGGAGTAGTGGCAGAAGTGAATCCAGTTAAAAGTCATAAAATCTCTATTTTTGATGATTTTGTTGATTTTCCTTTTTTCCAATTATATTTCCCAGAAAATTCAGGAATTACCGCTCCAGAAACTCCAGTATCTGTCTTTGAATCATTATTTTTAATGCTAGATAAAAGATACAATTACTTATGTTTGGCTCACGAAAAAAGTGCTAATACGGGAAATGTGTTTTGGGAAGAAATAGGCAGAGAAGTTAACCATCAATGGGGAAAAGGTCTAGAAGCAGAACAACTTTTAGACCAATTTATTCGGGATAATCTTTTATATAACTTTAAATATTTTAGTATCCTACAACCTATTTACGACCTTCGTATTTTTCAAAACTTGAGTAAATATCCTGAAGTTATTCCGAAAATTCATTCCTGTAATATTAAAAAACCTTGGTGTAAAAAATGCCCTAAATGTGCTTATGTTTGGTTAGGATTAATTACTTTTTGTGAACAGGATATTGTTGATGAGGTTTTTCAGGCAAATTTATTTGATGATGAAGATTTAATGCCGACTTTTAAAGCAATGATAGGTTTATCAACTCATACTCCTTTTGAATGTATTGGTGAAATTTATGAAAGTCGCTTGATGATGAAAAAATGTCTGGAAAAAGGTTTATCTGGTAAAGTATTAAATATGTTTTCTGAAGAAGTTTTATCAGATACCAGAATTGATTGGCAAAAAATTGAGCAAAAATATAATTATGTGTACGAAAAAGAACACGCTATTCCCGAATAGTTATTTAATAAAACTAAGGAAAATTTGTAAATATTAATAATTAATAAAAACCAGAAAAATTTTATTATGAATAGTTCACAAAAATCGGTGATCGCTGACTTAATCTCAGACCCAAAACTCAACCTCGTAAAACTTAATGAACAAGAATATATGGAGGGACTAACTGTTTATCGCAGTCAGCATAATGAACAAGAGATGATGCTTGAAACTACATTTCAGGCAATAGAAAAACATAAGTCTTTACAAGAAAGCTACAGTATCCTTAGTATAGGTTGTGGCAGTGGACTTTTTGAGCAACCTTTTTTGAAAAAGCTGATTGAGCTAAACAAATCTATTCATTTTGTTGGAGTAGATCCAAACAAAGTAGAATGTCTAAAAACAGAAGAATGGTGTCAGAAACTTAGCACACTTAAACTTGATAAATTTGTGTTTGAAATTCATCCCGTGACCTTAGAAAAATTTGAATATTTTCAAACTTTTGACATTATCCTATTAATTCATTCATTTTACTATTTTTCAGAAATTAAATCCTCTGTTGAGAAAGTTTACGAACTTATTGGGGAAGAAGGGATAGCAATTATCGCAATAGGTATAAAAAGAGAAATAAGTGAACCTTACTACTATATAAATCAGCGATTTTATCAAAGACAAAGGTTTTATAGTGAAGATTTATATCAAGTACTTTCTGAAAAAAATATTTCTTTTAATCAAAAAATTATAGAGTTTCCAGTGAATATTACAGAATGCTTTCAAAAAGATTCTCAGTTAGGTAAACATTTACTAGATTTTATAATTGGTGCTAATACGACATATTTTTCTCCTGAGCAATTACAAGTATTGCTGGATTATTTGAGCAGCAATTCACAAAAGTTGGAGGGTGGAGAAATTATGATTCCAAATTCTGTAAGCTTTTATTATTTTCAAAAGCAGAAGGAAGAAGAAATAAAAAAAAGGGAACTAATGAAAAATTTTGAATCTAATCAATAATCAAAGCCAGAGGAAAAAAAGAAACAAAATGATGATAGATAGTTCACAAAAGTCTGCGATCACTAACTTTATCTCAGACCCAAAACTCAAGCTTGTTAAACTTAATGAGCAAGAATATATGGAGGGACTAATTGCTTATCGCAGTCAACAAAATGAACAAGAGATGATTATTGACGCTACAGTTCAGTCGATACAAAAATATAAGTCTTCACAAGAAAGTTACACTATCTTGAGTATAGGTTGTGGCAGTGGACTTTTGGAGAAACCTTTTTTAACAAAGCTGCTTGAGTTGAACAAATCTATTCATTTTGTTGGAATAGATCCAAAGAAGGCAGAATGTTTAATAACACAAGAATGGTGTCAGAAACTTAGCACATTTACACCAAATAAATTTGGGTTTGAAATTCATCCTGTGAGCTTAGAAGAATTTAAACCGCTTCAAACTTTTGACATTATCTTATTAATTCATTCATTTTATTATTTTCCAAAAATTGAATCCTCTGTTAATAAGGTTTACGAACTTATGGGAGCAGAAGGAATGACAATTATTGCCATAGCTGTAAAAACAAAATTAAACGAACCTTACCACTATATAAGTCAGCGACTTTATCAAAGACCAAGATTTTTTAGCGAGGATTTATATCAATTCTTTTCCGAACAAAAAATTCCTTTTAGTCAAGAAATTATAGAGTTTTCAGTTAATATTACAAAATGTTTTCAGAAAGATTCTCAGTTGGGTAAACATTTACTAGATTTTATAGTTGGTGCTAATACGACATATTTTTCTCCTTCCCAATTACAAGTACTGCTGGATTATTTGAGCAGCAATTCGCAAAAACTGGAGGGAGGAGAAATTATGATTCCAAATTCTGTAAGCTTTTATTATTTTCAAAAGAAGAAATAAAAAAAGAGCTAAGAAGACTTAAAATAACTATAGAAGCCTAAATTATTATTGTCGAGCAAGATTTAATCAGCAATTTTTAAGAAAAATGGAGTAAATTTATGTTTGTCAAAGGAATCAAAAAAGGTAAAATTATTGAGTTATTGGAGGAGGTAGATTTTCCTGATAATCAAGAGGTTTTAGTAGAAATTAAAAAGGTAAGTGATTTTTTGTCAGCTTTACAAGATTTTAGGACAAGGGTAATTTCAGTTATCAGTTATCAGTTATCAGTTATCAGTACCTCTAGCTTAAGTATTAGGATTGAACTACGGAATATTATTTTTTTTATCCTCTTAAAACGAGGAGGTGTAACTACCCAATTTTTCGGTGAGTTATGAACGAGTAGAAAAAGACGAAAATAGGATTGATTCAAGAAATTAATAATTGACAAGAGATTATCAATTTGGAAGTAGATGTTAATGAGGAAAATTTAAGTTATTCGTTAATTAATCTATGAATTAAACTATGCCAAATTAAACCAACAAGAATTAACGCTAAACCAACTAACCAAATTTGCTGTTCTACCCAAAAAGCTAAAAACAAACAAGCAGCTAAACCTAACCAACCTAACCACTTAGGATAAAGTCTTTCTTCCGAAGAAAGTTTCAGAGCAGCAAAATTAGTAATAGCATAATAAATCAGAACATTAAAAGCACTAAAAGACCAAGTAGTTTTCACATCACCAATTAAAACCAAAAAAGCGATCGCTACTCCCACCACTATCACAGCTATATAAGGCGTGGTTTGCTCACTATTCAATCTAGCAATAACTTTCGGTACATCTCGACGACGCCCCATTGCTAACAAAACCCTGGACAAACCCAAAATTAAATTTAACAACACTCCCAACATTGCCGTCACAGCACCAATAGCAATTAACTTCGGAATCACAGGAACACCTAAACCTCCCACTCTAGCAATAACTTCCAGAGGAGCAGCTAAACTAACATCTGCTTGAGACAATTTATTAATAACTTCCTGACCAACCACCACAGTAACCACAGCGATCGACATATATAACAAACAAGTAACTATCATAGTTAAAGCGATCGCTCTCGGAATAGTACGTCGTGGTTCCTTAACCTCCTCCCCCAAAGTTGCAATACGACCGTAACCAGTATAAGCAACAAACATTAAAGCAGCAGCTTGAAGTAAAGATGCTATAGGTTTATCCCCAGGAAAAAAAGGCATTAAATTTTCCCCAGCAGACCATACTACTTGAGGCACCCCTACCAAGATAAACATAACCAGAGAAAATAACGTAATCGAAACAATAATAATATTAGTAAAATTAGAACGACGAATTCCACTTAACACAACTATTGTTAATACAACCACAGCAGTTAAAGCAGTCAACACCAACCAAGTTTGATTATTGATACCAAAAGCATTCAGCAAATAACCAGCAAAACCCAAAGCAGCAGTTGCAGCAGAAGCACTTTTCGCCAACAGAAACATCCACCCCGCAATAAAACCCAACCAATGATTCAGATATTTATAACCATATTCATAAGTACCACCACTCACAGGATGATTTGCTGCTAACTGGGCGCTATTAAAACCATTGCAGATAGCAACAACAGCACCTATTGCCACCGCAATAATTACCGATGGACCCGAAATACCAGCAGCAATACCAATACTGACAAATACTCCAGTACCCACAATTGAACCTAAACCCATGAGGGTAGCGCCGAACACACCAATTTCTCGTCGAAGTAAAGGCGGAGATGTCATGAGATTTTTATCCTTAGTATAGTAATATGATTTTAGTTGTGAGATATTGGATACTTTTAGAGAACAGGGAACAGGGAACAGGGAACAGGGAACAGGGAACAGGGAAGAAGAAAAAAATAAAATATATCAATAAGATAACTGCTATATTCCTTCCTTTAAAGGAACACCTCAATTCTCACATCTGATTCGGTGATTGCTATATTTTTGTTTTTTATATAGCAGAAGGAAAAATCTGGCGTTGTCTGAATTTTAAGCATTTGATATGTCCGCCCCCTTTGCTTCGATTGCTATAGAATCCTTATGGTATCTTTGCACGGGGTACGGGTTTTTGGCAAAGGAGTCATTTCAGTAGGGGTTATATCAAATCCTTTCGGGTTCGGTATAAAAAAATGTTCCATCTGAGCGCCATTGCCACATCTTTCTCGATATCCCCACCTCTCCATCTCCCCATCTCCCCACACTCCCCACACTCCCCACACTCCCCACACTTCCCACCCTCTTTCTTCCTTCTTCCTTCTTCCTTCAGACTTCAGACTTCTTCCTTCTTCCCTCTTCCTTCAGACTTCAGACTTCAGAAGCATCTCCACCAACAACAACATTCCTAATACGCAAACTCGGACCGCCACAACCAACAGGTAAACCATCTTGCCCACCCTTACCACAACCCCCTGACTCATCCCAATAAAAATCATCGCCGATCGCCTCAATATCAGCCAAAGTCTCAAACACATTTCCAGAAAGAGTCACATCCCGCACGGGTTCAGCTAACTTACCATTTCTAATCATCCAAGCTTCTCCAGCACTGAAAGTAAACATTTCCCCATTAGTCATTCCACCCAACCAGTTGCGAGCATAAACTCCCTCCTTAATATCAGTAAATAAATCTGAAGTAGGAGTATTTCCTGGTGCTATCCAAGTATTAGTCATCCTGACTATAGGTGGATAATGATAGTCAAGACAGCGTGCATTACCCGTCGGTGCTTCTCCCAATTTTCCCGCAGTCTCCCGCGAGTGTAAACGTCCTACCAAAACGCCATCTTGAATCAACTGGGTAGTAGTTGCTGGAGTACCTTCATCATCATATATATAACTACCCCGATGTACTTCTTCTTCTACATTATTATTTAGGAAGGGCGACACCTTAGCACCATCAAATATTTGTAAATTTTCTGGACCAAACCTCCGACCAATTGTCATTACTTCCAATAAATCAGGATTTTCGTAGACCATATCTGCTTCCGAGAGATGACCAAAAGCTTCATGAACAAATAGACCTGTAAGAATTGGGTCAATAACTACAGTGTAAGTATTACCTTGAACAATTGGTAAAGCTAGAGAATTTACAGCTCTTTCCGCAGCACTGCGAACATAATTATCTAAATTAGTTAAATCTTCATAAGCTTTGCGGGAACCAGTAGTTTCCCTACCTGTTTGTACGGTTTCCCCATCCCTGGCGGTGGCAGCAAAACGTATTTCCATATCTACCCAAGATTTTTCTAGCATAGTGCCTTCGGAAGTAGCGAGAATTACTTTTTGGGTACTATCCCCATAACGAACAGATACGGTGGCAATTCGACCATCAACACTCCGCAATATTTGGCCATAATGTTCGCATAGTTCTTTTTTGTTGGCCAAAGATATATGGCGTGGATCTGTACCTGTGAGATGAACTGCATGAGTTGCTTGAATTATGGGGATGGGAGCTAGAATTGTTTCTTCTTCTCCAATCAATTTGGCCACAGCGATCGCCTCTTCTATTCTGTTTTTCAAGGTTGAGAGTTGATTAAAGCTGGCAAAACCCCAACCTCCTCGGTAACAAGCTCGAACTTGACCACCTATGGAAAGACCTTCGCTTAAGGTTTCTATTTTGTTGCCTCGCAAGAGAATATCTGTTCCTTGAGATTCTTCTAGGCGAATGGCCAAATAATCCACTTGAGAACTATAATTAGCGAGCAAGTCGGATAACATATTTTTTGCGTCAGTCAGTAATACAGGCATTAGAGGTTTTGATAAGTTAAAAAAGGTGGGATGTTGACAAATTGAATGGGCATCGAACTTATTCAATTTGCTGCCGATTCAGCTAAAAACTTTAATATTATAGTAATTTCAAATAATTATTTCAGATAGTCAGAAGCAAAATTATTTGTGAAATCTTTCAATTGAATTGCTATTAGTTAAAGTTTTCTATCAATTCAACAATCAAATTATTGACTTTTTTCATAATAAGCGGAGATTGCGGTTATTTAGTTCGGTTCTACCAACATCAGTAACGGATAAATACCGATACCCTAAGTATTAATGATTTACTTATTTTTTGGACAACTAATCGGGGAATGCTTCAATCTATAGCAATTCGCAAAAAGAGTGAGGTACAAAATTCCTTGGTTTTAGGCATTAGGGAGTAGGGAGTAGTAATTCTGGTTCTGTAGGGATCGATAAAAAAGAAAAACAACTGTACCTCATTAGCTTGGGAAAGACTATAACTAAGGAAGAGGAGCAATTTTCCCATTAATTAAATATGATCCAATTTTTTCTTCTTGTGCGGAAAACTTAATACACAAAATTTAAGATATAAGACAAGAAAAAAATATTGAAAGTTTTGCATTTTATTTTACTATTTTTTTTAGCAAAGCTAGTTAAAGTTTCTGTAGAAGTTTAAATTTATCTTTTTATTTTGGGTTTAATACCCCACCGTCAACGGGGGTGTTTACAATTGGTTGGAGGTTGTAGACGCGGAGCGGCTTGTCGAAGACTATCCCCATCCATTTTTTCTTCCTTCTTCCTTCTTCCTTCTTCAACAGTTAATAAATTAAGATTATTTATTTATATTATGAAAAAAATGGACAACTATAACTATATATTACCAACTGTAAGTGACATTTTTGCCCTCGAAATGTCAAGTGATGATTTGCCTAAAAAAACAATGGAACTGGCAAAAGAAAATTCTCCTCCTTCTATGAGACAGAGAAATCAAAATTTGTATTCAAAGGCTCAAAAGGAATGGTATAGTGCGATCGCTACTGTTAATCAATTATTGGAAAATTCATCAAAAAAGTCTGGTTCTCAAGATTTTCAAAATCAAGAGATGACAAAAACTATTTATTCATTAAATGAGAGAGATTTTATCGACAATTCAAAAAAATCTACTCCTAATTCGTTATTCTCTGATATCAAATCATATCGTGGATTAGTATTATCTAGTCCTACTCCTATCTTAACAAATCCTGCTTTAACTAATAATTTTTATACTTCAGTTTTTACCAGTAAAATACAGGAAAATTCAGACTGGTTATCCATTTTTAGAAGACAAAGTTTGCCTCTATTACCAGCAGCAGATAGTATTAATTCCTTATCTACTGTTATACCAATACTACCTTTATCAACTAAAGACCCAATAACAAATGAGCAGTTTTGTTTGGTTTTAACTGCTGAGTTTAGTTTAGTTATGGTCTTAGGAAAAAGCATAAATAATACACCAGCTTTTCAATTTTCTTTTGACCCAGAAGTAGTTGAAAGAGCATGGATTATCTTACGTCAACGAATAGTATTACCTACCCATTTTTATTCTCAAAATGTCGATAAACATCAAAAAATAATCGATCAATATTCTCAAAATTTAGCAATTTTAGACGGTGTTTTTGATAAATTTACACCCCGCGAACCAGACTATAAAATAGTTATGAAATTTAGTCGTTTATTATTAGATAATTTACCAACTGTAGATAGTAAAAATAAAATATTAGAACTCAATACTGATGACCAAAGTCTAAAAGACCGGGAAATTACTGTATCGCTAAAATCTCCCATTGAAAATTTCAAATCTCCTGATGTAGAATTGTTACAAGCGATCGCTCATGAAGTCAAAACTCCTTTAGCCACAATTCAGACTTTAACTCGCCTATTATTAAAACGTCCTCATCTAAATCAAGAAGTAATAAAAAAGCGTTTACAAATGATTGATGCTGAATGTACTTCCCAAATAAACCGCTTTAATCTAATTTTTAGAGCGACAGAATTAGAAACTCAGCAACTCTTAAAAGAAAAACATTCATACCTACAATTAACAACTATTCCTCTAGCTCAAGTATTTGAAAATAGTATACCTCATTGGCAACAAAAGGCAACTCAAAGAAATCACACTCTAAAAGTTATTTTACCTCCTAATATGCCAACGGTTGTTAGTGACCCTGTTATGCTTGACCAAGTATTAGGAAATTTGATTGAAAACTTTTCGCGAAATTTACCTCCTGGCAGTCTTATTCAGGTAGAAGTAATGTTAGCTGGAAGTCAGTTAAAATTACAGCTTAAATCTGATTCTAATATGGGTGGAAAAAGTCACTCACCTTTTACAAGTTGCACAAAAACACCCTTTAAATCTATCGGTCCTTTATTAATGTTTCAACCAGAAACAGGTAATCTTAGTTTAAATTTAAAGGTGACTAAAAATCTTTTTCAAGCAATGGGAGGAAAATTAGTAGTGCGACAACGACCAACAAAAGGGGAAATTATGACTATTTTCTTACCAGTTCAATAATTTATAGCTAATCTTTAGAAGGAGAAATAATGACTATTTTCTTGCCAGTTCAATAATTTATAGCTAATCTTTAGTAAGCATTCAGCAGGAAGAGTTGACCACGAATAACTAAATGCTTAGAATCTTTTTTGTTAATAAAGTATAACACGCTCGCTCTTACAGAGTACTTCCCCTTTGTATGTCGGCGATAGCTATTAAGAGGGTTATATCAAATCCGCTCGGGTTCGGTATAAAAAATGTTCCATCTTCAGCTATTGCCAAATATGAAGCTTATTTCCCCAAACTCCCCAAACTCCCCACAAATTACACCAATGCTACCGGATTTGATATTATGCGCCAGCAAAACTACCGTTTCTTCCCTTGAAAAGGGAAGCTTTAAACATGAATTATTTAATTGTTAATTATTCAGTAATTGGTATAGCAATCCGCGCTTATGTTGTCAGATTTTCTAAATGCAGGGTTTGGTCTCCAAATCCCTTGGCGCTTTGGTTTAGAGACCAAACCCCTACAATTTTTTCTCACGAATGATTTCATATTGCTATATAAGATTTATATATATTTCTAAACATATATTTGTTTTAGTAAAGAAATGTTTTTAAGCCATTGCATTTCCAAGAAATTTAAGGTAATAAACTAATAATCAATTAGGAGCTAAGTAGGAAGGGCTGAATAAAGTTGAGACTGATGGTTATAAGTCTCTTGAGAGATATTAAAGTTTTACAAGCAGTCACAGTTCGGAGTTTTCATACAGAAATAACCTGACTTATTTAACATAACCTACTATCTCCTTTCTATTCTATTAGACCATAATTATTGGTAAATTATTGATGAGTAAAATAGCTAATTGGAATCCAGAAAATATAGATTTTTGGCAACAACAAGGATCGAAAATAGCAAATCGTAATCTTTGGTCTTCTATCCCTTGTTTATTATGTGCTTTTGCTATATGGCTCTATTGGAGTATTATTACCGTACAAATGAAGAACTTAGGTTTTCCATTTGAGACAGCTCAACTTTTCAACTTGAGTGCAGTTGCTGGACTTACTGGTGCAACTTTACGCATTCCAAATTCCTTCTTAGTTGCTATATCCGGGGGAAGAAATGTAATCGTTATCACCACAACATTACTAATTATTCCGTCATTAGGTACAGGGATAGCTCTACAAAACTCTAATACTCCCTATAGTCTTTTCATTATCTTAGCTGCCTTGTCTGGTTTTGGAGGTGGAAATTTTGCTTCCTCCATGTCTAACATCAGCTTCTTCTTTCCCAAGAAAAATCAAGGAGCAGCTTTAGGTTTAAATGCAGGTTTGGGGAATGTGGGTGTTAGCGTCATGCAGGTTTTATTACCTTTTGTAATGACAATTCCATTATTCGGAACCTTGAGTGGACAGGGAATTCCCTTACCTACAGACATAGGAGATAAAACTGCCGGAACATTAGTTTGGATACAAAACTGTGGACTGGTTTGGGTTCCTATTTTGGTCATCCTAGTGATTAATGCTTGGTTTAACATGAATAATTTAGTAACAGCTAGTCCCGATGTTGGTTCAACAATAAAAGAGACTTTAACAGCTTTATTAAAGTCTCTTGCCCTAATTTTCTGTGCTTTTGTTAGTGCAGCAATCGGGTTATATATGCTTCTGGTAGTAAATATTAATATGTGGATTGTTTTACCAATCACAATTGCCTTGACTGTGGTAATTATGGGTATGGTGCAAAAGCCTTTCCAAATTTCCCTCACTCCCCAATACCGGATTTTTAAGAATAAGCATAATTGGATTATGACTTGGTTATATACCATGACATTCGGTTCATTTATTGGTTATTCAGCAGCCTTTCCTTTATTAATTAGAATTGTATTTGGAGAGTTACCAGATGGTACAGTAAATCCCAATGCTATTAATCCTTTTGCTTATGCTTGGTTAGGTCCTTTAGTAGGTTCATTGATTCGACCTTTAGGTGGTTGGTTGTCTGACAAACTAGGAGGTGCAAATGTTACCCATTGGGATACAATTGTGATGATTGGTTCAGCTTTGGGAGTAGCTTATTATGTTAAACAAGCAAGTGTTTCTCAAACTCCTGAAGTTTATTTCATGCCATTTCTCATCCTTTTTCTCATTCTTTTCATTACTACTGGTATAGGTAATGGTTCAACTTTTCGGATGATTCCCATTATTTTTGAACCAAATCAAGCCGGACCAGTTTTAGGCTGGACTTCAGCGGTTGCTGCTTATGGTGCGTTTATTATTCCTAAAGTTTTTGGTGGTCAAATCAAAGCTGGTCATCCTGAATATGCACTGTATGGTTTTGCGGTTTATTACCTCAGTTGTTTAATTGTTAATTGGTGGTTTTATGCCAGAAAAAATGCTGAAATTAGTTGCTAATTGAGGTTAATTGATAATTTAAAATATGGAGAAATCAATCAGGCAAATACCTGTAACTCATCTGGAAGATACTCTAAGTAAAATATGCAAATTGACGGATTTTCATTATGGTGAAATTTGGTTGCCTAACCGGGAAAATAATTTATTAGAACTTAGCCCTTATTACCATATTGTTGGGGGTAATTACCAAGATAATTTAGAAAAATTTCACCTCTGTAGTCAAGACTTTATCATATCTGAAGGTGAAGGATTACCTGGACGAGTTTGGTTATACAAACAGCCGGAATGGATACTAAATGTCTCGGTTGAATCGGAAGGATATTTTTTGAGAAATCAAATTGCTAAAGCTTTTGGAGTTATAACTGGCTTTGCTATTCCTATGATAATCGAGGAAAAAGTATTAATGATTCTTGCTTTTTTTGCTTGTGATATTCGCTCTTATTCATCCGATATTTTAGCATTAGCAATGGATGCAACAATACACTTCTAAACTTTTATTGGAGTAATTGATACAGCAGATTCCAAGTAGATGAAGTACAGATATTAACAATTAAATGTTTCTAGTGCGGGCATCTTGCTCGCTAAGGTAAGGAACTCATCTTAGGAACTGATATGAATCCAGTAATTTTCCCAACTATATGAGAAAATCATAGATAAAAATCAGATTAATATGACTACTAAAAATCCATATATGAATCTAAGTTGCTAGTAATGTTTATCCTAAATTTATTTATGGGGTTTAGACAGTAAGAAAAAATAACTTTTACCAAAAAATTGGGTTTAACGCCTCGCCCATAAGCGGGCGACTTTTTAGTTGTTTTTTTTTAATAAATATGTTATCGTGCTGTTTAGTTTAGATAGGAATTATGAAAGCTAGATTTAAGTATCGTATCTATCCAACACCGGGACAAAAATACCGATTAGCAAAGCTATTTGGTTGTGTCCGTGTGGTTTGGAATGATAGCCTAGCTTGTTGTCAAGAAAAATATAGATCGGGAGAAAAGAAACCCACAAATTCTCAACTACAAAAACAGTTTATCACTCAATCGAAAAAGACTGAAGACAGAGAATGGTTATCAGAAGTTTCTGCTATACCATTGCAGCAATCTTTAAATGATTAAAACCAGGCTTATCAAAATTTTTTCAAATCGACAAAAGGTCAACAGAAAGGTAGACCTATAAAACCTCCTAAATTTAAAAGTAGAAAGTCAAAGCAAACTGCTAGGTTTACAAAAGGAGGATTTAAAGTTGGTCAACATAAAGTTTATTTGGCTAAGATTGGAAAGCTGAAAATAGTCTGGTCAAGAGAGTTACCCGCTGCCCCATCATCAGTAACAGTAATCAAAGATTCAGCTCATAGATATTTCTTGAGTTTTGTAGTAGAAATACAACCAGAAACTTTACCTAAAACTGATAATTCAGTAGGTATAGATTTAGGCATTTCAACCTTTGCTACATTTAGTGACGGTACAAAAGTTGATGCTCCTAAGCCACTTAAGAAAAGAATTAAGAAGCATCGAAAGTTAAGTAAGTCATTATCTCATAAAACTAAGGGGTCTAGAAGGTATGAGAAAGCGAGAGTAAGAGTTGCCAAATTTTCCTACAGAATGCTACGCAAACATGCCAAACTAAAAGATACGCTTGACAGATTTTCTGCATAAATTATCTACTAAAATAATTCGTGAAAACCAAACAGTTGTTTTAGAAGATTTAAACGTTTCTGGTATGGTGAAAAAGCGGTGCGACCCCGCGACGACGACAGCTCGCTTGCGGAACGCGCACCAAGAGACCGTAAATTATCCAGAGCCATATCAGATTTAGGTTGGAGACAATTTAGGACACTGTTAGAAGGAAAAACTGAAAAATACGGTCGTGATTTTAGAGTAATTAGCAAGTGGGAACCAACATCACAAAAGTGTTCATGTTGTGGATTCAAGGGTGGAAAGTTAGACCTTTCAGTAAGGGAGTGGGAATGTCTCAACTGTGGTACAAAACACGACCGTGATGAAAATGCAGCAATCAATATATTGGTTGCGGGCGGGCAGTCCGAGACAAAAAACGGACGCGGAGGCAAGCGTAACCTACCCCCATCCCCTCCCGGGAGGGGAGCAAGAGGGGTGGGTGCAGCAGCCTGTGTTAGCGGAGCTTTGCGCCAGCAAAACGTCAACCCGCCGAGGAGCTACGGCTCGGTAGGAATCCCCCTGCCTTTAGGCCGGGGAGGATGTCAAAGGTTAATTATGCTCAAAATTATTCCCTTCAATGGAAATTTCTTCTAGGTCAACATAATTTACTTTCCCTAATTTAACTTCCTTGGGCACATTAGTTACCTCATATTTAGTACCTTTGGGAACTAAAACTTCGCTTTCACTATACATTGCAGAAAAATCACTAATAGACACTCCCGAATGATTATGCTTTACCCGAATCACTACTTGGTAACAATGACCGGAATAAGTCTCAGCAATCTTTGGATCGCAAGTAAAACTGGTGACTGAATCTAAAGTATAATCTCCGTGGGGTTTTAATTGTTTAATAAAAGATTTTATTGATTTTTCACTAAAAGACATACCCCGATAAATATCACCATCATAAGCGGGCATTTTGTGCATAAAATTGTTAAGAATTTTAACATTCCCTTCGTTTTTTCCTTCTTTATCTGCCCGTCTAATTTTACGAAAATCTGAAGTAGTAAATCTTTCAAGTGCGGATAATGATTTTGCTGCTTCAATAGAACTCATTCCGCTTAATTTAGCAACCTGAGCAACGAGTTTGTTGTTTTCGCAAAGTACAACATTGTTCATAAAGTTCATCTCAACTCGATACTTTTTATTATCTCCTAAAATTACTCAAAAAGTAACCCATTCATTTAGATGATTTTTGCCTCATCCAGATGGGTGAGTTTGAAGCTTAAAATTGATCCTGACCTAATATTGCCAGCAATTTCTCAATAATTCTTCAAGAAAATTCAATAAGTATAAATAACTAATAAGTCCTAATAAAATACTATAAATTCTAATTTAATTAGTAAATTAGTAAGAAATAATCTATCAATACTTTCCCGATCAACTTGTAAAAGTACAAACTTTAGCAATAACTACCTGGACTTAAATCTTAGCAAGACCTTCCTAAAATATGAAGATAAATTACGGTCTTTTTGAGTGTAGGTTATGACCATGTTATATCATGTCAGCTCGGGTAGCGCGATAGAACTCCGTTCCGCGCTGCGAACATAAAATTCTTAGGTGGCGCGATGGTATAGCGCTGCGCGCAGGCAACAGCTCATTTGGGAACAGCTCCGGAAGGGGGAATAAAAAGCTGATAATATAAGAATTTTAGCTATTGGACAACTCCTGCAATTTGTAAATATGCCAGCGAACATTGCTATAGGTGTAAATTCAAGAGGGAACACTGGAAACGGAGCGAAAATGTGAGATATTTCTTCAATATTTAGGGGAGAATATTTTTATGATACTTAATCATCCGGATATGATGTTATACCAAGTGTGATAAATGTTTGCTACATTATTTTTATACCTAATTAAATGGATTTGATATCAAAGATAGCTCGAAAAACTATAACGTTGGAGTTTTTTTGATGGCTCTATTCTATTGCTAGAGTCTGGCAAAAGCCTTAATTTACCGTCGGTACAATAATTCCATTCCCCAAGGCGATCGCTTTTGTGGGTCGGTTAAACATCTCAAAACTATTGTACAATAGATAAATAAGAACCCCCTTGAAAAACTATAACGTTGGAGTTTTTTTTGATTTATCTATTTTATTGCTAGAGTCTGGCAAAAACCTTAATTTACCGTCGGTACAATAATTCCATTCCCCAAGGCGATCGCTTTTGTGGGTCGGTTAAACATCTCAAAACTATTGTACAATAGATAAATAAGAACCCCTTTGAAAAACTATAACGTTGAAGTTTTTTTGATTTATCTATTCTATTGCTAGAGTCTGGCAAAAGTCTTAATTTACCGTCGGTGCAATAATTCCATTCCCCAAGGCGATCGCTTTTGTGGGTAAGAATTCCGTTGAAAAACTATAACGTTGGAGTTTTTTTTGATTTATCTATTCTATTGCTAGAATCAGGCAAAAACCTTAATTTACCCTCTGTGTAAGTAAAATTCCATTCCCCAAGGCGATCGCTTTTGTGAGTCGGTTAAACATCTCAAAACTATTGTACAATAGATAAATAAGAACCCCTTTGAAAAACTATAACGTTGAAGTTTTTTTGATTTATCTATTCTATTGCTAGAGTCTGGCAAAAGTCTTAATTTACCGTCGGTGCAATAATTCCATTCCCCAAGGCGATCGCTTTTGTGGGTAAGAATTCCGTTGAAAAACTATAACGTTGGAGTTTTTTTTGATTTATCTATTCTATTGCTAGAATCAGGCAAAAACCTTAATTTACCCTCTGTGTAAGTAAAATTCCATTCCCCAAGGCGATCGCTTTTGTGGGTCGGTTAAAAATTTCAAAACTATTGTGCAATAAACTGACGACTTGCTAAAACAGCACTACCATAGGCTGCATCTGTATAAACAGCTTTCGTAATAGGTACTTGTAAATACCGTCCCCGAATCGCTGTAAAAATAGGATTTTTAGCGCCGCCCCCAGCAGTATAGACATTGGTGAGTGTAGCTGCGCTTAATGCTTGCAACAATTCATAGCCTCGTAATTCAATTTTAGCAATACCTTCAAGCAAACCATGAATAAATTTTACAGAATTTTCTGGTCTAGGCGCTAATCTTGGCAGTAATTCTGGGTCATTGATCGGAAAGCGATCGCCCTTTTGTAGCAAGGGATAATAATCTAACCCACTTTCAGTATTAGGGTCTATTTGACTACTCAAACTTGACAACTCAGCATCAGTAAAAAAATGTCGCAAAACAGCACCTCCAGTATTAGAAGCACCACCGACTAACCACAAATCTCCAAGACGATGACTATAAATTCCATATTTAGCATCATCAACCCTAGTGCGACTCAACAGTTTTAGCACCAGAGTCGAACCCAAAGAAGTTACTGCTTCTCCCGGAGTATTAGCACCACTAGCGATAAAAGCAGCAATGCTATCTGTTGTACCCCCACAGACAACACATTCAGGAGAGAGACCAAGACTATTAACAACTTCTGGAGTAACATTCCCCACTATTGCACCTGGTGTGACGACTTCAGGTAAAAGAATATTTCCCCCAACTTCAGAATTAACAAAATCAGTCAACCAGTCTGGATAAGATAAGTCGCCGACATCATAACCTAGTTTCAAAACATTGTTATAGTCGCTCACTCCTAGTTTTCTATGCAGCAAAAACCCTAACCAGTCAGCTTGATGCAAAAAATAATAAGTTTGATTTGACAGAGAAATATTTTCAATCAACCATAACAACTTTGCAAAACTAGAAGTCGCACTAATAACAGGATGATTAGAAGGAGCAATACTTTTCAACTTATCCATCATTGCCACTCCCCTACTGTCATTGTAAAGAAGCGCTTCAGTCACAGGTTCACCATAACTATTGCACAATAGTACAGTTGCCGAAGTACCATCAATAGCGATCGCTCGAATTTCCCCTCGCATTTCTTGGGGAATATGGGAAATTAGATTAAATAAAGCCGTTTGCCAAACATGAGGCAATTTATTTTGTTGAGTATTTTCCCAGACATATTGTGTTTGTGCTTTAACTTGAAAGTTAGAGTCAATAACCACAGCACGCGCTCCCGAAGTGCCAAAATCAAGCCCTAAGTATAAATTCATTTTAACTAAAAACTTGCTATAATTTAAACTAGAAAATTATATACAAAAACTAAGACGTTATAGTTTAGTACAAAAATTAAAAATGCTATCAGATACAAAGTTATCGACGATGATTTCCCCACAAGTCCTTTTTAAAATACAGTGGTTAGGTAAAAAAGTAGTTTTAGGACCAAATGAAGTTTTGTATACTCATGGGGATAAATCAGAACATCTCTACATAACACTTGAAGGTGAAGTCTTTTTATACTATGGTGACACGGAAATTTGGATTGGCCCAGGAGATTTTATTGGCGAAAATGGTTTTATTTTGGGAACTGAGCGTGTAGGCACAGTAAAAGCCGGAGAAAATGGCTGCACTTTGTGGTGTGTTACTCGAGATAAATTATTTCAAAAAGATGATGTAGAAACAACTATTTTGATGTCTCACCTCTTAATTGGAATTGCTCCTTATATGGAAATTAGAATGATGGAATTTACCGAGGAGATTAAAGTAGCAAAGGATATTGTTACTAATCATTGCGATTTTGACCATCCTTCTATTCGTTATGTAGCTAACCTATTGAAAGGTAAGGATGATTGGGAATCAGCTATCAATATTTGGGATTATGTGAGAACAATGCCTTACCGATTTGGCTTTTGGTTTGTCAAAGCTTCCCAAACGTTTGAATTTGGTTTTGGAATGTGTACGACTAAAGCTAATTTACAGGTAGCATTATTACGGGCACTAGGAATTGAAGCTAAGTACGGTGAAGCTAATGTGGCAGCGAAATACTTGATACCATTTCTACCACCTGCTTATCGGTTTAAGGTTACTAAAAATATTCGGCACTATTTTTGTTTGGTAAATTTAGATGGGAAGTGGTTTCGGAGTGATGCCTCTTTTACTAAAGAGAGTCTACAGTTATTTGCCTATGCTCACCCAGAATATTCCTTTCTTGTTAATAAGAAGTTCGCTCGTGGCGAACATTTTGCGGTTGAACGTGAAGGAGAAACCTTAGAATACACCGTCCTTGATGATTTATCTCAGGTGATGTCCAAGCGACCTTTCTACAAAATGGGTAATGTAGAGGCAATGAATATTCTTCTAGATAAAGCCCAAGGAACGTTTAGACCTATACCTATTTGGGTTACATCAACTTCCGAGTTACTTCGTTATCGCCCTCAAGCAGCTTTGATTAAGGCGTTAGCTGGTTCGGTGACAGAGGCTGATACGGTTCGTCGATACTTATTAGAAAGCATAGCACTACAAGCAGGGAATAGGGAAGAAAATTGGGTATATTCAGAAAAATCACCTGATGGTGGATTGTGAAATGGTCTTAAGATAGGCGATTGGTATAGACTGATTATGAACCGCAAGACAGGGAAATTTTTTTTCCCACTTTTCCCTGTTCCCTGCTAATCAAAGAAATAGTATCCCAGAAAACTAGGCAAAAATAGCTTTCATCTTAGGTAGTAATACTTGAAAAGCTTGACCGCGATGAGATAGCGATCGCTTCATTTCAGCAGACATTTCCGCAAAAGTCTTTTCTTGTGAAGGAACATAAAAAATGGGGTCGTAACCAAACCCATCATTTCCACGGAGACTATATAGAATTTCTCCACGGCAAATTCCCTCTGTTTCTAATGCAATTGTGCCGTCAGGTCTGGCAATGACAAGAGCGCAGACAAACTGTGCCTGACGATTAGAATTATCTCCCAATTCTGTTAATACTCGCTCTATTTGTTCGGCAACAGTAGGAGCATAACGAGCAGAATAAATACCTGGTCTGCCATCCAAAGCATCTACTGCCAATCCGGAATCATCAGCGATCGCCCATTTTCCAGTAGCTTTGGCCACAACACTAGCTTTGAGGCGAGCATTAGCTAGAAAAGTTTCCTCAGTTTCCTCAACTTCTAAATCTTTTGGTTTTAGTTGTAATTGTAAATTCAAATCTGCTAGATATTCCTGCATTTCTTGAAATTTCCCCGGATTACCAGTAGCGACAACTAGCAATTTAGGAGTAGTTTCTGTGGGAGTAATGTTTGTCATTCTTTTATATAAATATTTATTTTGTCTTAAATAGAATACCACGTTGATCAACTTTAACCAGGCTGAAGTATCCACAGTAAAAACAAACCAAATTATCGTTATACCAATTTCATAAAATATTGCTACAGTGACGACACAGGGAACAGGGAACAGGGAACAGGGAAAGAAAAACATAAATATTAAAGAGGAAAAAAGAGGAAATTTTATAATTTATGGAATTTATAATTTTTTCTTTTAGGAAGAAATCACAAATTAAGATGTAATACCAAATTGAGATGAAGCTGCATAGAATAATATTTCAAGCAGAATAGACCGTAGGTAAGCGTAGATAAAGATAGATCGATTTAATAAATTTCATCATTCTATGCAACCTCATATAAAATTGGTATAACTGCCTTTTTTGAATTTGGTATTAGTAAAGAGAAATATAAACTGAGTTCTACCAGTTTGATAAATCTTTGCTACAAATATTTAGGTTACTGCTTAGGAGTCAACCCACCCCTCGCCCCTCCCCCTCTCAGGAGGGGAAGACAGGAGTCAGGAGTCCTATGGGAATAGGTGTGATACCATTTTTTATGTAGTAATTTATCTTTATTTGTCGTAGATGGGTTTAGTAAAATATGGAGAGAGGAGAGTAGATAGAGTAGGAATTTAATCATCTATGCAATATCCGGAATGTGCCATCAAATATACTTTCCTACTTGGCTAATATAGCGTTTCCCAAACTAATGAGGTACAGTTGTTTTTCTTCTTTATAGATTCCTACGGAACTAGAACTACTACTCTCTACTCCCTACTCCCTACTCCCTACTCCCTAAAATCAAGGAATTTTGTACCTCACTCTTCTTGGGAATTGCTATATTATTTTCCAAGGGTAGACAAATACCTTAAATCTAGTTTTAAATCTTCAATTCATTAAACCAAGTATTATATGTTCCGAAAATTCTTCTCTCCTAAGAGCAAATACAAAGTTAGTCTAACAATTTTTTGGTTAATTCTTTCCCTAATTATTATGCTTAGTTTTAATTCAGACAAAATCCTTTCTGAAGATGTCAATATAAGTCAGACAGATAGATACAATATCAGTTCTAATCTCACCCTGTCAGAAAAAGTCATGAAAATGGAACAAAGACTAGAAAAAGAATTTGAAGATTATTTTGACCGAGAAATTTCAGAAGTTTCAAAAACGGGTAATGACATTGCTCAAAAATTGTTAGAAATTAGCCAAAAAAGTAATATAAGACCTGCCGTATTTTGGGCAATTCCTGAATCAAAATATTTACATTTTGTTTTGAATTTATCCTGGAAAAAAACCTTTAGTTCAAGATATTGACTCCCTCAAACGTGAAAGCCTCATTCGTAAAGTCAAATTATTTAATAATGAAATTACTAATCCTCAGATGCTTTTCACAAATTCTTACTTAAGTCTGACCCAACAACTTTATAAATCGATAATTAAACCCTTTGAAGCCAATCTTCAAGAAGAAAGAATAGACACAATATTGTTTTGTTTCGGAACAGGTTTGCGTACTCTACCAATAGCAGCATTACATGATGGAAAACAATTTTTAGTAGAGAAATATAGCCTAGCAATTATTCCTGCATTTAATTTAATCGATTCCAATTATACTCCCATTCAAAAAGCCAGAATTTTGGCAATGGGTGCTTCAGAATTTCCTGCCCAAAATCCCTTACCTGCTGTTCCAATTGAACTATCAACAATTGTTAATAGAAACCTCATAAAAAATATCTCAGCTAAAAATATTTCTAGAGGTTGGCCTGGAAAATTATTTCTTAATCAAGACTTCACCTTAAAAAACTTAAAAAATCAACTTTCTTATCAATCTTTTAATATTATTCACTTAGCAACTCATGCAGAATTTAAACCCGGAAAACCCGAAAATTCTTATATTCAATTGTGGGATACTCAACTCCATTTAGACGAAATTCAAGAGATTAATTGGAACAATCCTCCTGCAGAATTATTAGTTTTAAGTGCTTGTAAAACAGCCGTTGGAGATCGAGATGTGGAGTTAGGTTTTGCTGGATTAGCTTTACAAGCGGGAGTTCAATCTGCATTAGCAAGTTTGTGGTATGTTAACGATCTTGGTACTTTAGCTTTAATGAGTGAATTTTATGAACAGTTAAAAACAGCAGCAACGAAAGCCGAAACAATTAGGAAAACTCAAATTAAAATGATTCAAGGAGATGTGTATTTAACAAATAAAAAATTGAAATTTTCTAGAGTATAAATTTCTTTACCTCAGAGTTTACAAATATTGGGAGAAACAGATTTTTCTCATCCTTTCTATTGGTCAGGTTTTACTCTTATTAGTAGTCCTTGGTAAATATTTTTTATGGTCTTTGAAAATGTAAATTTATTTTTTTAGATTTTATAGGAGTTGCTGTGACTACAACTTAAGATTCTGTAAAATTTGATCCTTAATTTGGCTTTTTTTACAGCACTGAAACATCAGGAATACCGACAAGTAAATATTCTGCATAGTTAATTTCATACATTCTTATTTACTGCTAGTTAACCATTAGCAAATTTAGAACTATACCTCTGGTGGCTGGAAAAAGACTAACATCCAGAGTAGGTATGAAGATAGTGGCCAAATTTTAGCAGGACAAATAGCAGCTACATCAAGACTCAACCAATAGTCAAAAATTTATGAACCTAGTTATACCAATTTAAAAATAGAATGCTACAAAAAAAAGGCTGAAAATTATGCCTAAAAAGAACCTCTCCAATCCTTTAAGCTACCTATTTAGATTTTTTATGATTTGTTTATTACTTCTTACTTCTTCTTTGCCGATACTATTTGTAACAAACACTGATCAAATTGGTATTAGGTATCTGACTGTGGCCTTTATGCTTCGACGGCTGTTTTGGGACTTGAGGAAAAATTGTTATAGATTGAACCAAATTAACTTTTAACTTACTAGAGTAAAGACATTATAAAGTCTTAGCTCTAAATAGTTGGTAAATGTAAAACTATACTTATCAAGAAATAGTATTAATTCTAGTAGCTTTGGAATTTGTCATGGCGGGTTTGAAATATAAATAATTTGGTGTAAAAATTTTCACCCCAGTTATGAAACCTGCTTCAACTTTTTGAATAATTCCAATGTTAACTGAAACAATATAAGTGGTAACCTGACATTAGTGATAAATTATGGATAGTTTAAAAGGACGAAATTTATTAAGTTTAGCAGACTTGAGTTCTGATGAATTAAAAGAAATTTTACAACTGGCAAGCAAACTTAAATCAGGTAAAATAAATCTCAAATGTAATAAAGTCTTGGGGTTATTATTTTCTAAAGCTTCGACACGAACTAGGGTAAGTTTTACCGTGGCAATGTATCAATTGGGAGGTCAAGTTATTGATTTGAATCCTAATGTTACTCAAGTTAGTCGTGGGGAACCTTTGGCTGATACTGCTAGAGTTTTAGACCGATATTTGGATATTTTAGCTATTCGTACTTTTGAGCAAAAAGATTTAGAAACTTTTGCAAGTTATACAAAAATTCCTGTAATTAACGCTCTCACAGATAGGGAACATCCTTGTCAGGTAATGGCTGATTTATTGACCATTCAAGAATGTTTTGGCAAACTAGATGGATTAACTTTAAGTTATTTTGGTGATGGTAATAATATGGCAAATTCTTTACTGTTAGGTTGTGCAATGGTAGGGATGAATGTCAGGATAGCAACTCCACCAAATTATTTACCAAATGTGGAAATTGTGGAGCAAGCAAAAGCTATTACTAATGGTAAGAGTGAAGTTATAGTTACTGAAGATCCCCAAGTGGCAGTTAAGGGTGCTCAGGTACTTTATACTGATGTTTGGGCAAGTATGGGACAAGAAGAGGAAGCTAATAGTCGAATACCTATTTTTCAGCCTTATCAGGTTAATGAAAAGTTGGTAGAAAGTGCAGCAGATGATGCGATCGTGTTGCATTGTTTACCAGCTCATCGGGATGAAGAAATTACTGATGGAGTGATAGAAGGAGAGCGATCGCGAGTTTGGGATCAAGCAGAAAACAGGATGCACGCTCAAAAAGCTTTATTAGTAAGTCTTTTAGGTAGTGATTAGAGTTTACCAACTGGCAAAGTAGTAGGGACTTTTCATGGAAAGTCCCCACCAGTTTTACAGATGTAAAGATATAGCAGAAGGAAGAAGGAAGAAGAAAGAAGAAAGAAGAAAGAAGGAAGAAAGCAGCTATGCTGTTTGCCCAGCATGACCTAGGAAAGGCAGAAGGAAAAATCTGGCGTTGTCTGAGTTTTAAGCTGTAGATAAAAATAATATTATTCATCCTTATTTTTCTATTCTGTTTGTCACTTATAGAGTTTTTGAACATGCTAAAAAGAAGCATTATTTATTACTAATAATGTTAATTTTTAGAGGTTATTACTTAATTTTTATATGCAGAATATCATCATTATATTATTAAAAAAACCTTCAAATACATAACTTTTAAATTGATTATTTTTTTTGATAAATTATAAAATATTTAACCTTATACTCATATTACTTTATACTTTTTATCCTTTTTTTTGCTGTGGTTAAAGTAAATATAGCACTAAACTAAATCCGCTTTCATCCACATAATATAAATCTATTATTCCCTTAATTGCGTTTTTTTTACTCATATAGCAGTAGAAGCAAAGGGCGCGGACATATAAAAAGCTTAAAACTCAGACAAAGCAATATTTTTCCTTCTTTATTCTGCTATATAATTTAGGTTCAGCTTGGCTTTTTAGCATTTTTTTATATGATACTAACCCCTTCCTTTTTTTCTAATCTTTTTATTTAGGATTGCTATAAATAATATAAACAGTAAATTAATCTATAAAATCCATGATATTCTTAAGTTTGAAACTATGTGCTCAAAAAACAGTCACACACACACAGACTCCCAATTAAACACAAATTTATGCAACTAATTGATTGGCTGATTGTTTTAATATACCTCATCTTAACAATGTGGATGGGACTATATCTTTCTCGCAAAGGTTCAAAAAGTTTAGCAGACTTCTTTGTTTCTGGGCGATCGCTTCCTTGGTGGTTAGCTGGCACAAGTATGGCAGCGACAACTTTCTCTATAGATACTCCTCTCTATATTACTGGAGTTGTAGCTAACCGAGGAATTGCTGGTAATTGGGAATGGTGGATTTTTGGTATTTCCCATGTAATAATGATTTATATTTTTGCCAGAATGTGGCGACGTTCGGAAGTTATTACTGATGCGGAATTAACTGAACTTCGTTACGGTGGAAATATGGCTGCTATTCTCCGGGGAGTTAAAGCTTTTATCTTTGCTATTCCCATGAATTGTATTGCCATTGGTTATGCTATGTTAGCCATGGTTAAAGTTGTCGAAGCATTAGAAATTTGGCAAAATTTAGGCATTGATGCTAGTGAAAATAATCTCAAATTACTAAGTGTTATAGGTGTCAGTATATTTGTATTAATTTATGCAGGTTTATCCGGTTTATGGGGAGTAGTTGCCACAGACTTTTTCCAATTTTTCTTAGCACTATTTGGAGCAATTATTGTCGCTTTTTTTGCTGTTAATAGTGTCGGTGGCATCCAAGAATTAATAACAAAAGTTCCTGAAGTAATGCCAGACAAAGATATTTTATCCCTTTCACCTTTAACTATTGGTAAAAATGGCGATACTTTGATTAATTTTAGTAAAACAGCAGGCATAACTGCCAGTACATTTTTTGCTTATATTGCCCTTCAATGGTGGTCTTGGCGACGAAGTGATGGAGGTGGAGAATTTGTACAAAGATTTGCAGCAGCGAAAAATGAAACAGAAGCAGAAAAAGCAGCCTGGTTATTTAATATCATGCACTATGTTATTAGAACTTGGCCTTGGATTTTAGTAGCTCTAGCATCCATTGTAATTTACCCTAATTTAGAAGACCGAGAATTGGGTTATCCCAAATTAATGATTGACTTTCTTTCCCCAGGAATTTTAGGTATAGTTGTTGCCTCTTTAGTCGCCGCATTTATGAGTACAGTTTCTACCTCAATTAATTGGGGTGCTTCTTTTATTACTAACGACCTATATAGAAGATTTATTAAACCTGATGCAACTCAACCACAATTAGTTTTAGTGGGGCGACTTTCTTCTCTATTAGTAACAGTTTTAGGAGCAATTGCCGCATTTTTAGCAACAGATGTAGCAACAGTATTTAGATTAGTAATAGCCATCGGAACAGGTTCAGGATTAGTATTAATATTACGTTGGTTTTGGTGTCGGGTGAATGCAGCAGCAGAATTAACCGCTATTGTCGCTAGTTTTTTCGTAGGGATGACAACAAGTTTAGTTCCCGCTTTCAAAATTGAAGACTTTGGTTTGCGAATTATGTTTATTACTGGCACCGTAACATTACTCTGGGTAACAGCAATGTTTTTAACCCCACGAGAGTCTGATACAACTTTAGACGAATTTTATCGACGAACACTTCCCGGTGGCCCTGGTTGGAAACAGCAAAGGATGAAAACAGGTTTATCTCCAGCACAGGATTTAGGTAAAGATTTACAAAAGGTACTCGCATCTATACTATTATTATTTGGGGCACTTTTGGCAACTGGTGGCTTTCTGTTGCTCAAGCCAAACATTGGCTGGATCTTCCTAATTATTGGAGTTCTCGGTTGGGTTTGGTTGCAACAGCTCAATAAATCAAAAATTTTGCCAATGCCAAGACCAGGATTAGATGATGACGATTTTGTCTAGGGAGGAGTCAGGAGTCAGGAGTCAGGAGTCAGGAGTCAGGAGCCAGGAGTCGGGAGAGAAGAGGAGGAGAAAGTTTTTGTCGCGGAGCGACAGATCAAGCGCAGTTACCGAAAAATCGTGGTATAGGCGCCTCCCCTTTTAAGGGGATAAAAAGCGGTCGAGAGATGGTGAGGTTTCCTCGCCATATCTAATCGACCAAGAGAAAATAGAATTCCGTATTTCAAGCCTCTTGCTTTCCTACGGAATGCTGCGAAACAGCTAGAGGTACTGATAACTGATAACTGATAACTGAAATGACTGCCTACTGCCTACTCCCTCTTACAAAAATTATCAATTCTTTTCCCCTACTGCCTACTGCCTACTGCCTACTCCCTATTTAATACAAAAACCATGCAAATTTTTCGTCAATATATTGCTCCATTTCTCGTAGTCGTCATATTTTTAATTGCTATGGTAGCAGTCAGCGCTCGTATCTTTTTACCAGGGGATCTAGCAGCACCCGCTCCCACAGAGGAATTAAGTTATCCTCAAGAAGAGGCAATGCTATCCACACCCAATGTTCATTTCTCGTAATATTCAGTGGTTAGCAAGTTAATTCCAAATTACCAACTTCGTAAGGGTTCCGGTATAGACAGAGCAATTCTGGTTAAATTTATGCATTGGACTTATCAAGAACTTTTCCCAGAGCAAAATTTTAGCCATCTTGCTAAAACAGTCGATCGCTATTTATCAACTCAAACTCCTATTTGGTGGGTTGAGGTCATAGATAAACCTGTAACTTCACCAATAGGTTGTCTGTGGTTGGGGAATGCCATAGACCAGGTAGAGGGCGATCGGGTAACTCATATATTTCTGCTGTATGTCTCCCCATCCCATAGACGACTTGGTATCGGTACAGCTTTAGTTACCCATGCAGAAAATTGGGCAAAAGCTAGGGGCGATCGGCAAATTGGTTTGCAAGTGTTTGTCTCTAACCAACCCGCTCTTAATCTTTACCAGAAGTTAGGTTTTCGGTCTGAGTCTATGTTGATGGTAAAATCTTTAAACGAAGGAAGGGGTAAGAATATAGGAAGAGAAAATTGAAAGTTTCTAGGGACGTTGTATGCAACGTCTCTACTCCCACAAACCAACAATATTATGTAGATAATGTTGTTGTGCCAAATAAACGTAGGGACGTTGTATGCAACGTCTCTACTCCCACAAACCAACAATATTATGTAGATAATGTTGTTGTGCCAAATAAACG
>NZ_RCBY01000449.1 GCF_003838195.1 Okeania hirsuta | reverse complement strand
CTAGACAGCATGTTGTATCCTAAACGTTGTGTTGAGGCAGTAGGCTGCTCAAGCTTTGGACAGAGAGATTGCAAAAAAACAAAAAACCCTGGTACTAGACCAGGGTTTGGAATTTTATCTGAAGGGTAACTCTTGAAGTGTAGGTTACCGTCCTTTTTTTAAAAGACACAGAGACCAGTAGGCACGCCAAAACGGAAATACCCACCGCCTCACAGGCCGTTACATTAGAAAATAATTATGCTTCACCATGGCCGCACTCATGAATTTAGAGTAAATTCCTAAGAACCTTCGCAGAAGTAAATGCTAGCCGATGCATGCACGCAGGCTCCACAGCCAAGCATGTGCAACAAAAGCTTGAAGAAGCACATCCTTTTCAACTGGAATCGCATTCGCATCTCTTGGCCTGGATTCACAGACAAAATCTCCCTACTGAATGATCCGATCAAATCTATCGATCACCACTAATCCCGTACCGGAATGCTTTCGCTCGGAAAGGTTCAATGACGATGATCTCCATTCTGAAGTGACGCAGTGTAATCGCAGGTAGTTGTTCCTCCATTGACCATCGGCTGACATTAATTACCATACTACAAGCACCACAAATTCTCACGGCAATCTGATCAAAAAAAATGGCATTTCTCTTGGCTACAACGCTATTCAGTACATCCAGCATTTTCAAGAATAGACATATGCTACTTCATCATCCATTGAAGGTAGAAAAACTATTTTATTAGCACTTGCTTGTCTCCAGACTTTAAGCCTTAGTTCATAATTGGACCTGATTTTATTAATTATTTTAGAACGGGTCTACTCTACGTTCTCAAACATTAATTCTTCTTTGTTAAACAGGCTCTTCATCCCGCCTGTGTATTCCCAAGCGCACGTAGCGATTCATCATCTCTACGTAATGCTTTCACCTTCTTCCGCTGATTTCTCTCGGAATGCCTCCACAGGTTCCCGCGGTTCAAACATCTAGGATCATTACCTCTCCCATTCCATAAAATCGCAACTCTCAAGGCTTTTTCCAGCTCAGATTGTACTCGCGTTAATCCGCACAATACATCTTGATAGAATTTTTGCGCAACTCACGACCATCTGACGTCAGAACGCAACCGTCAGCATTTCGAGACATACCGCAGTAATCCACATGATCTTTCCTAGCGACGATGGAAGCTTTCCACAGATTGACTTCCTTTGACACTAAGAACCTGCCAAGCGATCTTTACCGCCTCTCAGCCTTCCATAAAGGCCTCTCCATCGGATCAAAGTCGGCGTACGGAATCATTGGAAGGAAAGTACCAATAGTAAAGGGATAACGAAGAGTAAATACGCCAGATTGCATCAAGGCCGAAGCTCCTAACGCGCACCGTGATGACCCTCTCCAGACGGAAGAACGTTGGTCTCCAAATGTAATCTACCAAAGACCACCCATGTGTAATGCACGCTGGATAATTCATCGGCTCTTATAAGATCTCTCCGTGATTTTCTCGTACATTCTCGAAAGGTTACGTATTTTCTTCTACCACTTTCTCACCTAGTCGGTGATCGTCGCAGCATCCGATGGGGATCCCTTTACATTAGCGCAGATTTCCCATAGCGCTGAACAGCGGCCGCAAAATCAAGAAATACAGCCAAGCCGGTAGACTAACTCCTAATCCTTCATCACAGCCACTTTTGCAGCCCTAGAAGCGTACATCACGTGGTACTAGGTTACAAAGGCAGGTATCTGCGCTCCAGGTATAATCTCTATCTCTTCTGCAATATCTAAGCCGGTTTCTTACTTCTCGAATGGCCTTGCATCCTCCACTCTTCGGTACCAAACGCGACCATCATTACGCAACTTTCAGACATCAGCGTCAGTTCGATGTAGTCACGGAACTGGGTACAATTGGTGAATTTGAGTGAAGCAGGATTCGCCATTAAGCTCCTTTCGCACAGCACGCCAAGCAGCAGAAACTCAGTTCATGGCATGTCGACAGATAAAATACGTTACCATATCCTCCAGGCCAATACTACACAGTGAGCTGCATAACGCTCAATTTCTGCCTGTAAGCAGTTTCGAGCAATTATCCCTCTAGCCTTACCATCCACCTTCAAATGTCCAGCATCTCGTGGCGGTGTACATTTGTACAGAACTAAGGCAAATCTGACGAGATAAGCTGATAAGCGCCAATCATAGCTGCTGGCCAGTCTGACCACGGCGTAGAATGTACGGCTTACCTGCAACCCCACGAAAGATCGATTATCAACAATCCACCATAATCACGAGCAAAAGCACACCTTGCGCTACTGCTGATCAATAATGTTTCGACTCACCTCTGCTAAACGGTGACATTCCCTTCTCGAGAACGTAATCTCCACTTGATCGTATCATAGAATAATCTGTAACGCTGTCCCCATCATTCTGATAGTTCTTTGCCGCATTAATACCACCTGTGTGCCCATACTATGCGCTCTTCTAGGCTATCATGGAAAGTGAAACACTTCACATTAATCCTAGTTTCCCAAGGTTGCGCTGCACTGCGCCGGCCAAAACTTGTACCTACCACAAGACTCAATTTCTTTTGTTATTTGGAGCCACCAGAGGAACGGTCGACTGGAACTTCGTCCATTTTCCCCAAAGTGACCAGGAGTACTTTACCTTCTAATTTCATAGTCATATTCGTTTTAAGCGTTACGCAAAAGAACATGAAACGAATAACGCAAACCAAGCGAATAACCACAGCAATCAGTGTTCCCAATACATGATAATGCGGTATTTTCTATGGTTCAATCCCAGTCTGAATGAACTCTGAATCCATGCCACAAGTGAAAAGCAATCACTAGCATAGATACGACGTAGAAAATCACATAGAAGATGTTTTGATAGGCGGCCGCTACAATTTTATATAGATCTTTATATTCTTGTCCATCATAGGTAGCCATCGGTAAATTTCCGAGCTTCATCTGCAACCAGAACTGATACATGTGTA